>NZ_JANZKV010000172.1 GCF_025060895.1 Stieleria sedimenti
GATTCTCTCCCTTTGGGAGAGACGGCGTTTGCGCAGCAAGCAAACGCCAGAGAGGGTTCATGCCGCAAAAGTCTTGGCGCCTTCCGCTACGATCAAATCCGTCACTTATACAATCGACGACCTTCGGGATAACGGGTTCGCTCGCGATCCCGCCTGTTGTCATTCTCCGGCGACGAGTTCTTGCAGCTGCTTTCCGGACTTGTCGATTCTTGTTGCGACGCCGTCGGCGCCGCCGACGATGAACTGCGTCCCGTCGCGGTTGGCGCCGAGTGCGTAGAGGTATCCGCCGGGGAGTTTGGCGTTGGTTTCTCGGCCGCCGTTATCGGTGCGATAGACTCGGAAGTAGCCATCGCCACACGTGATGCCGATGCGGTCGTCTCGCCCCACGTAGACCAGACGCGTGATTTCCGATTTCAGTCCGCTGATCGTCCGCGTCGATTTGCCGGAATCGATGTTCCAGATCTTGACGGTCTGATCGGCTGAACCGCTGGCGAGTTCACGTTGGTTGACGTTCCAGGCGAGCGCGCTGACGTGATGCGTATGGCCTTCGAGTGACTTGATCAAGGTTCCCGTTGCGACGTCCCACAATTTGATCATCCGGTCGGCGCCGCCGGTGGCCAAGGTCTTGCCATCGGGAGAAAACCGAACGCACAGCACCGTGTCACTGTGCGGCGATTCGATGCGACGGACCAGGGAGCCGTCCGACAGATTCCAAATCATCAGCTCGCCCGTCCGCGACGGTTCTCCGCCTCCGGTGGCCAGCCATTGTCCCGACGGATCGACGTCGACGCTCAACACACGATCGGCAAATGGACTGTCCGCGGTCGCCGAGCCGATCGTTCGCTGATGCTTCCAAAGGTGCTCGGACGCATGTAGCGCGTGGAGCTGTCCGTCGGCTGCCTGGATCAACACACCGTTGTCACCAGCGGCAACCAACCGGCCGCCTGCGGGAAGTTCGGGCAACTGTCCCAACCAGTCGCCCGTGGCGGTCCAAAGACACCAAGTTCCCGAAGTTTGCGAGCGTGTCAGAACCCGTGTTCCTGACGCGGTCAGGGCTACAGGTTGGTCGGTCGCTGTCGATTGATCCACGCGTGTTTTGGATTCCGCAGCCTTGGCTTGTTTCGCTTCTTGTTCGGCCTTGATCGTTTCGAGTGCCTGCTGGCGACGTTGATGTTCTTCGTCGAGTCCTTTCAGCCGTCGTTCGCCGCGCGCTTTCGTTTCTTGGGCCAATTGCAACGCGGTTTGTTGGTCCGCCAGTTCGCTGTTCTTCGTCGCGAGTTCTTTGGCGGCATTTTCAGACGCTTCGCTGAGCGTCTTGGTCGTGTCGGCCAGTTTCTTGGCGTCGGGCACCGTGGCGAGCTTCTGCTCGGCGTCGGCTTTCTCTTTTTTCAATGCTTCCAGTTGCTCGGTCAATTTTGCAATCGATGTATCCAATTGATTGACCGTCGCGGTGAGTTCGGTTCTCATTTTCGTCGCCGATTCTTCTTCGGCGCATGCCTGAGCCAATTTCGCTTGAGCGGCTTCGGCGGCTTTCTTTGCGTCGGCAACACCTTTTTGTTTTTCGGCAACCGCCGTCGACTTGGTGGCGATGTCGGCCGCGATTTTTTCCAAACTCTTCTTTTCCGCGTCCACGTTGGACTCGGCCTGTTTGACCGATGCGTCGTGGGCTGCAATCAATCGTTCTCCCACCTGCGTTTCCCATTGGTCCGACGCGTGTTGCGCAGCGGCAACGGGATCCGATTTGGCGACTTCGACAAATGTCTTGTCCGTCAAGTGGAACGTCCCCAGTGCGCCGGATTGCGTCGTCATCCAGAGCAGATTGTTTGAGCCGGCCAGAGAAACCGAAGCGGGCGCGTCGGGAAGCTTTCCGAGTTCGACGAATTGATTCTTCGCCGCGTCGAACTGTGCGATTTTGCCCGAGCCATCGATCGCGACCAGCGGCGCGTCGTCGCGAGCTGCCGAGCAAAGGAAGGCGATCGGCTGATCCGAAACCGCCAACTCGCTGCTGGTCCACGCATCGTTCTCTCGGTGCCATCGATTCACCTTGCCCGACGCGTCGCCGGTGACCAGGCGGTCCCGATCCGGCCAGATCATGGACGTGGTTGGATGGGCGGCTTCCATCGTCTCGGGGGCTTTGCCATCGATGCGGACGACTCGGATGGTTTTGTCCCATGCGATCGACACGCAATCGCCTTGCGGGCCGACGGCGACGTGGACGAGCGGAGGTTGATCCGATTGGAATTCGGCCGGGACGTCAAACCCTTTCATCCATCGCCAGCGATTCATGCCGACTTTGGCCACACTCAGTTCGCCCCTGGGCGACAACGCCGCGACGTGACGGCCGCTGGGGTTCATCGCGATGGCCAAGGTTTCATCGCGATCAATGACTGGAATCGATGTCGGTTCAAACGGAGCCATCTGCCAGAGTTTGACGTTTCGATAGCCGCTGGAGAGGACGCGCCCGCCATCGGAAACAAATCGTAAGTCTTGAACAAAGTCGTCGTGGGCGGGTCGGGTTTGGTCTTCCAAGTGACGCTCAAGTGAGTCGATCGGTTCGGAAGACTTTGATCCGAACAACCGAATTTGGTTCCCGAATCCGACGACCGATAGCCGACCGTCGGGCGTCATGTCGGATCCATAAACCGTTTGCAGGCTGCTCGGCAGTGGTTGCCATTGCCGCGGCGTCGGTGTGCCGCTCGCCTGATCGACTTCTGCACCCGAATCGATCCAGCGTCGCAGCAGCGCCAGTTCGATCGGGTTCAGGGCCGCGGCCGAGACGTCGTTGTCGTCGGGCGGCATCACCGGGTCTTCGGCATGGGAGGCGAGCAGGAACAAACGGCTCTGTTGCGCATTGCCGGGGACCAGGACATCCTCGACATCGGATGCCTTCATCTTTTCGACCGTCTCCAAATTGACGCCGCCTTCTTCGCTGCTGGCATTGTGGCAGGCGACGCAATTTTTGGTCAGCACAGGGGCGACATCGCGGCTATAGAGGACCTTTCGGTCTTCGGGCAGTTCCGCGATCTCACGGGTGTTGGCCGACACGTTGGTCGACAGGCCCTGTGCGATGGCCAACACAAGCATCACCGCGACACCGCGACGCGGACTCGGTTGGAAACGGGATGGGCGATCATTCATGGCGTTGCCGGTGGGGTCGAAGCGTTGTCGGTCGAGGTGTTGTCGTTGGGTGCCGGTGGGATCGTCAACCAAAATTCTGTCAACGAGAGCTGGGGACGCAGCTCGTAGGTCGCTTCCGATTTCCCTTCGGTCGGATTGCCGTCGGCGTCCACGAACGTGCCGGTGATTTGGAACGTTGCGTGACCGGCGGCAGCGTCACCAGCGGTCAACTTTAATTTGACGGATTTCGACGTGTCGCCCTTGGGTTCTGAAACGACACTTTCGACCGTCACGCCAGGCGGTAATCCGACTGCCGTGATTTGGACTTTTTCGCCGAAGCCCGCCGTGCGCGTCACCGTGACGGGGATCTCCAGGGGGTTGTCGCGTGGCACGACAAAATGGTCCTCCGCGAGGGTCAGCTGGCATTCCGGACGCCGTTCGCGGATCGACAACTGGTAGAAATGCCGCGGGCCGTATCCGTCGATCATGTCGGACACTGTCACGTCAACCTGGCCGTCTTGCTTCGCTGTGAAGTCGACGCCGGCGTCGTAGTTGCCCCGTGAGAGGTCATCATTGCTGGCCAGCACGCTGCCCGACTTCTGATCGCTGATCGTCAGTTTCGAGTCGAGCAAAAACCCATCGGCTTTCGATCGCACTTCGGCACGATACGTTTTGCCTTTGACCGCGGCAAACGAATACGTGTGTGTTTCTTTCGGCTCGGTGATGCATCCAGAAAGAACCGCGGGGAGCGATCCGTCGAATGCGTCGTCGTGATGCGAATGCACCGCGTCATCGTCCCGGCGTGCGACCCAGAACCAACCGAGTCCGTGGGGCACCGTCGCCGTCGACGGGGCCACACGGGTTGCGGGAGCCAGGACGACGGGGCACGATTCGGGAAGATTGTGGCCGAAGGGCAGGGCGGTTTCGCCGCGGATGGCCAGATGGTCCAAGAACGGACCGGTTGTGATGTCGCAGACGTAAACAAAGCTGCTCGATCCGCCGAAACCGACGGTGCTGTTGGGCGTTTCAGGAAACGCAAAGATGCGGACCAGCACGTCCTGGTCGGCCTGGCATCGATAGACCAGTTGCGGGTCCAGGCCGCGGGCATCGTCCACCTGTGCCAGCACGTTGCCGCGAAGATCCGTCAGCTGCAAGACGGCATCCATCGGTGATTGAAGCAGCTGATTTGCGGTGACCGAAACGACGAGTTGCTCACCGGCTTTGAGCGAGACGCGATAGGCATCGCTGTCACCACTCTTGGCCAATCGTCCGGCAACCACCGCCGGCAGGGTCACCCGATGGGCGGCGTCGCGTTTGTCGTTGGGTTCGACTTCACTGGTCACGGCGATCGGTGCGATGATCAGCGGATGGAGCTGCGTGGCCGATTGATCGTCGTGAAGTCGGATCCAGGCCACGCCCGGCGGCGCGGTCGCCGGGATTTTGACGGTGAACTTGCCCGAGTCCTTCGCGGGCGTGATTTCAACGTCGTCTCGATCGCAAGCGACCGCCGACGGCCAATTGGGGAATTTTCCTTCGGCCGTGATTTCGGTTTCGCTCCCCGTCGCGACCGCCGGTGGGAAGAGTCGATCGAGCTTGAGTTGTGCTTGGGCGGTCCGGGGCGAAAGCACGCAAACGGCAAACACGCAAGCAACGATGATCCACCCCAGCGGGACGCGTAAGCGACCGGCGCGAGTGATCCATCCCGGCGGGTGGCGCTGTGAAGCACTTTTTAGCGGTAGGGCGCGAGCCCTCCGGCCTTTCAAGGTGTTTTCGCACCGAAACCGGACGGCTCGCGCCGTTCCGCTAACACCTTCGTTGCCAAAGTAAGTGGCATTGGGCTTCCGCCCTGCCGCTAAAACTTTGCAAAACACCGGAAACAAACGATTCACGATCGGCACGCGACACCGGCCGGCGCCACGCGCAGGACCAGTCCATTGCCGCTCGAACTCGTGCGACGAAATTGCGACAACCGAACTTCTCGAACGGTGTTGAAACAACGCCATCATCACTAACCCATCAGCTCGTCGATCGGGGTGGCGTCGCTGACCAAGTGGGTCGGGCGTCCTTCCGGCGTGTACATCATTTGGCCGGGATCGATTCCGAGTTTTTGGTAGATCGTCGAGACGAAATTTTCGGGCGACAGCACACGTTCGATCGCGGCGTAGCCTTGTCGATCGGTGGCTCCGACGACCTGGCCTCCGGGGGTCTGTCCGCCGGCGAACATCACGCTCATCGCGTTGGACCAGTGGTCGCGCCCGCCGTCCTTGTTGATTTTCGGCGTCCTCCCGAATTCGCCCAGCACGACCACCAGGGTGCGCTCGAGCATGCCCTGTTGTTTCAGGTCCGAAATCAAGGCAGCGATCGTCGCTTCGAACGGAGGCAGTTTGTCGTCGAGTGACTTGAAAATATTGGTGTGGTGGTCCCAACCGCCGTGATACAACGTCACGAAGGGAACGCCCGCACCGACCAGACGCCTGGCTAACAAGGCTTGCTGGCCGAAGGTGTTGCGGCCATAGGCATCGCGGACTTCGTCCGATTCTTGATGGATATCGAAGGCCGCTTGGGCTTCTTTGCTGCTGATGATTTGCATGCCCTGTCCGTAGAATTCATCGACGGCCAACGTCGGATCGGCGACCGACGCGTCGTTGAATCGAAGCATCGTGTCGATGTGTTTGCGAATCTCTTGTCGTGATGCGAAGCGGTCGCCGGTCAATCCGCTGGGAATGGTGACGTCACGGACGCGAAAGCCGGAACTGTTGGGGCTATCGGGCACGACGAACGGCGCGTACTTGCTGCCCAAAAAATTGGGGCCGCCGGAGCGTGACATGCGGGGCAGCGAGAAATAGGCGGGGATGCCGTGGGGCGCGCCGATTTCTTTGGCCACCACGCTGCCCAGACTGGGGTGGAAACTGACGAAGGCGCCACAGCCGACCGGGATCCGCGGCGGTGCGCCGGTCATCATGTAATGATTGCCCGCACCGTGGTTGCCTTGGTCGTGGCGAATCGAGCGAACGATCGCCAAGTCGTTGCTGATCGCCGCCAGTTTCTTCATCGGCTGAGCGAATTGCATGCCGGGGGTCTGGGTCGCGATCGGCTGGTACGCCCCGCGAATCTCGACCGGTGCATCGGGCTTGGGGTCAAACGTCTCGTAGTGGCTCGGTCCCCCGTCTTGCCAAACCAAGATGCACGCATCGGCCTGGGCGTTGTGCCGGCTTGAATCCGCTGCCGAAGAGGCTCGCGCGCGGGCGCCCAGGGCGCCCGAAAGGCCTCCGGCGATCAGCCCGCCCAGCCCCAGCTTCAACCCATCACGCCGGGTCAGGCCTTCGCAATTCGTCCAACTTTTTGCCATGGTGGTGGTTCTCAATTTTGAATCATGAATTCGGGAGCGTTCATCATCGCCCACATCAAGTCTTCGATCGCGCCGCGTCGTTGTTCGCCCGCGGCGGTGATCAGTGATTCGCAGTATCGTTGCTCTTCGACGGTCGGCCGACGAGAAAAAATCGCCAGGTACAGTTCCGTCGCGATCTCCGCGGCCGACAACGTGCTGCCGGCCAGCCGTGCGGCGCGACCGGAGTCGCTGCGAATGCGTCCGTCGATCTCACGCGAATTCATCAGGTGCAAGGTTTGCGTGACCGACGAGTCCGCGATCCGTTCGCAGGGTGGATCCTGGTTCGGGTCCGGGCGGCCGAACGTGTCCAGGAAAACCGATCCGATCCGGTGCGTCCAAACTTGATTGGAACGCGACTGGGGAGCCAAAGCGGAATACGATTCGGTCGTCTCGGTGGCATCGGCGACCGCTTCGGCCAGGACCTCGGCACGCAAGCGATGCCGGTAGTGACGCGAGTAATTCAGCCGATCGCTCGCGTTGGATTCGTTGGGGGTTGAACTGGTCGCGTACACGTTGGAAAGCACGATCGTCTTGATCAACTGCTTTTGATCGTAGCCGGACTGTTGAAAGTGTTTGGCCAATGCATCGAGTAACGCGGGATTGCTGGGCGGATTGGTGCTGCGGAGATCGTCGACCGGATCGACGATGCCGCGTCCCATCAGTTGAGCCCAGATGCGATTGACTTGGACGGCGGCAAAATACGGGTTGTCGGCAGAAACCATCCAATCGACGAGGGCTTCGCGCGGGTCGTCGTCTGCGGCCAAGTCGACCGTCCCGAATAGCGGGGCCGGCGCGAGCACTTCTTCGGTCACCGGATGCCGGACGTCCCCCGTGGTGGAAACATAAACGATCTCTTCACCACCGGAGATGGGCGGGGAAAGCCCCGTGCCCTTGCGACCGACTTTTCCAAAGAACGCGGCGAAGGAATAGAAGTCGTGCTGGCTCCACTTCTCAAACGGATGATGATGGCACTTCGCGCAGTCCAACCGCACACCCAGGAAAAGCTGGCTGACCAGTGTGGCGACTTCATCGGGGCTGCGGCGGTCGCGAAACAACGTGGCAGCACCGTTGTGCCAAGTGCTGCCCTTGGCGGTGATCAATCGACGCGCGAATTCGTCATGCGAAACGTTCTCGCGGAATTGCTGCCGGATCCAATTGTCGTAATTGAGTACCGCCTTGATGCCGACCCGATAGGGATTCGGACGCAGCAGATCCGCCCATTGGTTCGCCCAGTGATCGACGTATTCGGGTTGTTCCAGTAAGTGGTCGACCAGTTGCTCGTGTTTGTTGCTGTCTCGGCTGTCGAGAAACGGTTGAGCCTCTTGTGCCGATGGCAAGCGGCCGATGACGTCGGTATAAACGCGGCGCAAGAAAACGGCGTCGCTTGCCGGTTCGGAGACCCGGATTTGCAGTTGACTCAATTTGTCATAAACCAAGTCATCGATAAAGTTCGCTCGAGGCAGGTCGTCGTAAAACCCATCCGGCAACGCTTCGATGCGCGGGATGCTGACATTGGCCACGCGAATGTGATTCATGTAGCGGGCCATCACCGCGGTCTCGCCCGGGACCGGACCGGCCTTCAATCGGCCACCCGAATCGACTTGCACGATGGCGGCATCGTTGGACAAGTAACTGGTCATCTTGGTGACGTCACGCGTCGTCCCGTCGCTGTAGGACGCGACGGTCGACAGCTCGGCCGTGCCCGAGGGTGTCAAGGCAAACTCGGTCTGTTTCAACTCGACGGATTCCAGCACGGGTTCGTCCGCCAGCCGACGGGGAGCGCCTTGGCGGATCCACGCGAGGAGCGTGTGATAGGCGTCCGACCCGACTTCGATTTTTCGACCGCCGCCGTGTGGCAACTCCGCCGTCGCCTTCTGGATCAACAGACTCGACTCCGGTGAGGCGATGCTCAGCCGTCGCCCCCGCGCTTGACGGGCGATCGCATCGTGGTCGAAGTCGGAATCAAAGCCGAGCAGTGAGAGTTGGAAACCGTTTTGCCCGCGTTGCTTGCCGTGACAGGCTCCGGCGTTACAACCGTGTGCAGCCAAGATCGGTTGCACGTCGAGTTCAAAACTGACGACATCGCCCATCACCGAGTTGCGGCCTGGCAGATCCTCGCCATGCGCCACGACGCTACAGAACGCGACCGACATCAACGCCGACATCACGACGTGACGGTACGACAACCTCGTCTCAAGGCGATCGGGCATGGCAGGAGGGCGGGCAGGGAGGGGGAGGGCAGGGTAGGGAGGGGAACCCAGTATAGCCGTTGGCCAACCGTCGATGGCGTCAAGAATCTAAAAGCGTCGAAAATGCGAGTCGGCAATGAGTGGGAGGGCCGTCGTCGTGCAGGAATCGGTGGGTGGTGGAGTGAGCGGGAAATGGGGTCAAAAAATGGGGTGGTCAAAATATGGGGTGGTCAAAATATGGGGGCAAAACGATGGGGGCAAAACGATGGGGGCAAAACGATGGGGGCAAAACGATGGGGGCAAAACGATGGGGCAAAACGATGGGGGCAGGAGGTCGTGCAAATATCGAAGTCACCCTCCCGTGTGCGGGAGGGTCGAGCGCAGCGAGGGGAGGGCTTCCGACATTGATGCTCTATCGTTGTTCGCAACTTTGGCTTCGCAACAACCCTCCCCGCTTCGTCGCACACTCCTCTGCGACCCTCCCAGAGGGAGGGTGACGACAACTTCGTTGATGAACGGATCGGTTCACTTGGTGCCTATGGGGTCGAGCGAAGCGAGGGGAGGTCGATCGGTCAATCGCGGCGTTTACTTCGCCGGTCGGTGTCACGTCACTTGTTTTTTCGCCGCTGAGTGATCAACGCGTGCATGACGTCGCTGCGGCGCACCACTCCCAGCAATTCGTGGGGGCTGTCGCGTTGGACGACGGGGATGCAATCGTCCGTCTCGCCCTGAAACAACTCGAACGCTCGCGCCGCCGGGTCGTCTTCGTGCAGACAAGAGTCGATGTCGCTGACGAGGTCTTCGGCGCGGACCAGTTTTGCGGCGCTGTGATCGAACAGAACGTCGCTGAGCAGCGGATAGCGAATCACGCCGACGACGCGCATTCGATCGTCGACGACCGGGTAAGTGTTGTCGTGGCTGTGTTCGATATGCGCGACGACTTGATCGAAGTCGGCAGATTGATGGATGCCTTTGGTTTTTCGCAGCAGATCGCTGACCTTGACTTTGCCGATCACCGCTGCCGCGGGAGCGGTTCCGTTGACCGCCGCACGGAACCGATCGACGACCTCGCGCAACTGTTCCAGCGGCGTACGGCTGGTGTGGTGGATCGCTTGGGCCAGCGGGACTTCGCCGGTTCGGATCAACGAGTGTCGAATGAACAGCGGGCCGATGATTTCGAACAAGACGACTGATCCCAAGATGATGTCTTGGATCGGCTTGCCCAATTCGGGATTGCGGTTGACGGCAATGGTGGACAGTGCGATCGCGGCCCCGGCCTGGGCGAACAGGCACGCGCCACCCCAGTTGCGTACTTCCGGCGGTTGTCGGGTGGCTTTTGCCGCGACATACACGCCCAGCCATTTACCCACGATCCGAAAGGCGATGTAAACGATCCCCAGTTTGCCCGCGGCGATGAACGCTCCGGCATCGAGTTCGGTGCCGTGGGCGACGAAGAATAGCACCGCCAGCAAGCCCGACAGGTGATCGAGTTCGTCGACGATCTTCTGTTTGTAATCCGACGTGTTGGCAACCGTCACACCCATCATCAGAAAGGACAGCATGTACGGTATCTCGAACGATTCGTCGACGCCCAACAGGAACGTGACGGCGGCGACCAACAGCACCAGCCAGCGTTTCATGTTTAGAAATCCGCAGCCATAGCTGACCACCAATCCGCCCACGATCCCCAGTCCCATCGATCCGGCGACGTTCAGTAATACGCCGAACATCTGGCGGCTGAAGGAGACTTGCAGGTTGCCCTGGAACCATTCGATGCCCAGGAACGCAAACTCGAACAGGATGATGCAGGCAAAATTGTTCATCGCGACCAAAAAGCCCGTGGATTCGGTCACCGGGCCTTCGGAGCGGAATTCTTTCAGGACCAGAATCGTGGTCGCCGGGGCGGTCGCAACGGCCAGGCATCCCAGCAACAACGCCATGCTGCCTGTGCACCCGAACAGGACCAAGCCGATCGTGACCAGCACGGCGGTCGCCGTGATTTCGGCGATCGAGAGCGCCATGCAATGCGCCGCGACACGCCGGACCTTGGAAAACGTGAACTCGCAGCCGAGATTGAACAGCACCAACGCCATGGCCAGTTTGAGCAGCGGTTCGAATAGCTCGACGTGCTCGGTCGGGACCCAGTCCAGGGCGCTCGGGCCGACCAGCAGCCCCACCAACAGAAACGCGGTGACCTTGGGCAAATGGACGAAATCGGCCAAAACACCGGCAGCGAGGCAAACGGCGAGAAGCAATCCAATCGTGCTGGTGATGTGCAGATGGAATTCACCCATGAGGATTGCCATGAAAGGTCGCCTGTGGACACAGTTGGAAAATCCACAAAGAGTGTCAAGTGTGGTGAGACGTGGTCTTGTCGGTCACCCTTTGTTTGCCGAGGCCCAAGTTTAGCCGAAGTGGACCGTCGTTGTCGCGGTCGATTGGAGGGGCACCCGGCAATCGCATGGGACGGTTCGTAAGAGAGCCGATTCGTCCCGACGGGCAACGTAACGGCGTGTTGCATGGTTAGCGAGCCGTCCGGTTGCTGCGTGAAAGACCGGAGGGCTTGCGCCCTACCGCTAACAAAAGACACCCCGCCTAGCGTCCGGGTAGATGACATGGGGCGTCAATCATCCGGCGCATCGATCACGCGGGCGACGGCGAAGATCGTGTTGTCTTGCGGAATCGATTTGGCGTTCCACTGAAACCAGCGATAATTGCCGTCGGAATCACGGTAGCGATTGCAGAACGCCGCAATGGAATCGCCCTGGGCCAGCATGCCAATCGCTTGGATCGTTTGCTGGACGTCGTCGGGGTGGATGAATTCGATGAAGGGTTTGGAGATCAATTCGCTATCGCCATATCCCAACACCCGTGAAAAGTTCGAATTGACCCGTTTGAAGTAACCGTCCAAGCTGGCAATGCAAAACAGATCCATGCTGAGTTCGAAGAATCGACACAGGTCGCGTTCGGCACGTTCCATCGACGATTCCACGTAGGCCGTGATTTGTCCCGCGATGGTTCCCGCATCGGCCGGCCGGTCGCGTTCGTTCGGCGCCAAGCAGTGTTTGGCCAGGGCGATGATCGCCGGATCCGCGTCGCATGCGTCCAGGCGGTGGTACGTTTTGTGGATGGAGCCTCGGGCGGCTCGGCGATAGATCCGACGAAAGCTCGATCCCTCATAGGGCGGCTTGCCCGTCAGGATTTCGCACAGCAGCGCGCCCAAGCCGAAGACGTCCGAACGCACGCTGATGTGATGGCCGCGCGCCTGCTCCGGCGCCATGTAGCTCGGTGTGCCGATGATCTTGCTGTTGGACAGAATCATCGAGAGCTGCTCGTCGGAAATGTTTTCCACCGCAGCCGGGCTGATCGGGGTGAGCTCAATCGAGGACTTTCCCAATTGACGACTCAATCCCCAATCCATCACGTGGACTTCGCCGTACGCTCCCACCATCACATTGGACGGCTTGATATCCAAGTGAACGGTCTGATGCGAGTGTGCATAGGCGATCGTCTGGCAGACTCGGGCGAAAACATCCAGCAGACGCGAATGCTGGAGCTGGGTTTTGTTTTCCGTCGTCATCAACTCACTGAGCGTCCTGCCCTCGACCAGTTTCATCGCAAAGAAGGGCTGTCCGTCGTCGCTGACCCCCATGTCGTAGACGGAGACGATCCCCGGATGCTGCAGCCGCGCGGTCGTGCGAGCTTCTTGGAAAAAACGCTGGCGCGCTTCGTCTCGCCCCTGATAGCTCTTCAGCAAAACTTTGATCGCGACCTCTCGATCAAAGATGTTGTCGTAGGCATGATAGACCAACCCCATTCCGCCTTTGCCGATTTGTTTGTCGATTGCATACCGTTGCATCGTGGCGACCGGTTGCTGTTCGCAATGGTCGTGATCGAAATCTCCCTCCAGCTCGCTTCCTGCATGGTCTTTCGAGATCGATGCGGTGCGCGCCGACGAGCGGTTGGGGATCATGGACTCCGCATCCTCATGATTCGGCCTGAGGTCAAAATCGCGGCAAAGTTGGATCAAGGTCATCGATTGCAAGCTCATCTTGCGAGAGTTCGCGCAGCCTTGAGTGATCCGTTTGCCCCACACCCGCTGGAACCGCATCAATGAGCCTTTTCCAGCAGGCGACCGCCGGAGTACCACGCTCGGTGCACCGACGATCAACGATTTCAATGCTGCACAAACCTCTCGCTGAAACGGGCGGCTGACGCGCCCGCAGTGGAGTTGAAACGCTGTGCATCTGTTCGTGTGTCCGCTAAGCTTGATTGTACCCCTTATTCCAGGGGGATGGTAGGAGAAATTCCCCCAAAGATTTTGGGCGGTGATGTTTTTCCCGTCCGTTTCGTCGGGGCGTTCAGTCGGGATGGGACTGACGAAGTTGGTTCAACTCGGCCAACATGGCGCCGGCATCGGTGTTCAGCTGAGCCAGATCGGCGACGGTTGCGGCCAAGTCGTTGTCGCGGGCCTTCGATTCGATCCGCAGCGCCGATTCGCGGACCGCCTCGGCGAAAAACAGACTGGCGGACCCTTTGAGGGTGTGCGCACTGCGGGCGACCACGACGGGATCACCGTCGGGGATGGAGTCGTTGAGGACTTGCAGCAAACCCGTGCATTCGGCGATGAACACTTCGGCCAGCCGGGCAAGACCACGTGATCCGCCGGGGATTCGGCTGGCCGCCGCTTGCAAATCGATTGTCTGGAACTCAGCGGGGCCAGTGTCCTTGGAGCCGGAATCCTTGGAGCCCGTGTCGTTCACGCCAATGTCATTGGGGCCGGGATCCGGAGGAGACGCAGCGTTGGCGTCGTCGCTTTGGACTGTCGTGAACGCGACGGGCAGGTCCTGGGAGGGGGCGATCGCTGCCGGTTCGTTCGGGGTGTCCGGTGCAGTCCGGCCAGAGCCTGATTTTTGCGGGCCTGATTGGCCAAAGGCGGCGAGCACGGATGTCGCGGGGGCGAACTGGGCCATCATTTCTTGCAGCCGCCGCTGGTGGATCGGTTTGGTCAGGTAGCCGTCCATGCCCGATCGGGCGCACGCCTCGGCATCCTCTTTCATCGCCGCGGCGGTCAACGCGATGATCGGAATGTGCCGACCGGTGACACGCTCATGAGCACGAATCGCCTTGGTCGCGTCGATGCCGTCCATCACGGGCATGTGCATGTCCATCAAGATCATGTCGAACGGTTCGGACTCGTACCGCGCGACCGCTTCGCGTCCGTCGCTGACGACGATGGGGTGATGGCCCGACGCGCGGAGCATGCCGACGGCGACGTGTTGGTTGGCCAAGCCGTCTTCGGCGACCAGGACACGCATCGGCATGCATTCGGGCAGATTCGCACGCGGATCGATCTTGGCGGCCGTTTTTCGCTGCATGACCTGCAAGATCGTGTCGAGCAATTCCGATTGCACGGCGGGTTTGGTCAGGTAGCGGGCGATGCCGATGTCCTGGCAGCGCTGCAACGCGTCACCGCTGGAGGACGAGGACAGCATGATCAGTTTCAGTTGTTCGCTCGAGAACTGGGTGCGGAGCTGTGTGGCGAGTTCGAACCCGTCCATTTCCGGCATCATGCAATCCAGGATCGCCAGCTGAAACGGCTGGCCGCGTTGAGCCGCATCGGTGACCGCTTGCAGCGCGCTGGGGCCGCCGGCGGCGAGCGTCGGTGTCAAGCGCCAGTTGGTCAGAATCTCTTTCAGGATTCGCAAGTTCGTCGCGTTGTCGTCGACGACCAGCACGGACAATTCGGCGAGGCTCTCCAAGTCGCCTTCTCGGTCAACGGTTTGGTCTTCCGCCAGCGGAAAGGACGCGGTGAAGTAGAACGTCGTGCCCTGGCCGGGGCGGCTTTCCAGTTGCAGTTCTCCATGCATCAGCTGGACCAGTTCTTTCGAGATGGCCAGCCCCAGTCCCGTGCCGCCGAAGCGACGTGTGGTCGATTCATCGGCTTGCGTGAACGGGTCCAGGATCGACGCGTGTTTTTCTTTGGGGATCCCGATTCCGGTGTCCTTGACGCTGAACCGCAGCGGCAGGTGGTTGGGAGGTGCATCCGGGCACGGATCTCCCGCACAGACTTCGACCAGCACCTCACCTTCGTCGGTGAATTTGATGGCGTTGCCGATCAAGTTGATCATCACCTGACGCAACCGTCCGGGGTCTCCCATCCAGCGATCGGGAAGATCCGGTGCGACGCGGCAGGCCAGCTCGATGGTTTTTTTGGCGGCACGGATCGCCAACGATTGGCTGGTTCGCTGGATCAGATCGCGCAACGAGAACGGGATCGATTCCAGTTGCAGTTTCCGCGATTCGATTTTCGAAAAATCAAGGATCTCGTTGAGTAACAGCAGCAGCGATTCGGCCGAATCACGCACCAGATTGATGTAATCGAGTTGCTCGTTGTTGAGTTTCGTTTGGGCCAGCAGTTCGGACATGCCGATGATGGCGTTCATCGGCGTCCGAATCTCGTGGCTCATGTTGGCCAGGAAATCACTCTTGGCCCGATTGGCCGCGTCGGCTTCGTCGCGGGCGTTGCGAAGCGCTTCTTCATACTTGATCAATTCGGTGATGTCGCGTGAGATGCCGAAGGTGCCGATCACGCGCCCGTCGTCTTCCATCAACGGCATTTTGGTGGACATGCACCAGGTGTCGTCCCGGTCGTGCCAGGTTTCGCGTTCGACGAGATCGACGACGGGTTCGCGGGATTGCATGATCCGCAATTCGTCTTCGCGGGCGGCGGCGGCGTGTGTTTCGGTAAAGATGTCGGCGTCGGTTTTTCCGATCACTTCGGCGCTGGCCAGACCGAACTTTTTCGCCATCGCTTCGCTGATCCGAACGAACCGGCTGTCCGGATCCTTGAAATAGATGCTGTCGGGAATGTTTTCCAGCAGCGCGGTGAGCAGATAGCGTTCGTATTTCAGTTCGCTTTCGGCGAGATGTCGATCGGTGACATCCCAGAAGATCAGTTGGATACCGATGACGCGTTGATGGGCATCCAAGACGGGGCTCTTGATGCGTTCGATCCAGCGGCGTTGGCCGAATGGATCGACCGACTCTTCGACGCTGTGCAGCGATTCGCCGGTGCGGATGACCTGTCGGTCGTCCTTCATGTAGGCCTGGGCGATGTCGGGCGGAAAGAGTTCGTCATCGCGTTTGCCCAGCACTTCGTCAAGCGTGCAGCCGCGGGTTTTCAGGTACGTCTCGTTGGCAAACAGTCGCCGACCGTCGATGTCCTTGATCAACAGACTCAGCGGTAGCGTGTTGACCAGCGACTGATAGGCGGCGAGCGAGTGATGCGGCGCGAGGGAGTCGAGCACGTCGCTGCCCGAATCATCCGAGGACGAATCATCCGGGGCCGGTTGGTCCGTTTCGATGCCGTGCGGATCTGCCATCGGACTGTTTCTAACAACACTTCTTGATCATCGTGACCTCGTTGCCGATGTCGTTAAAACGCAACTCGTCGGCAAAGCTTTTCATCAGCACCAGCCCCTTGCCTGATTCGGCCGCAAACAGGTTCGCGTCGACTTTCTCAGGCACTTTGGAAGTGTCAAACCCGTTTCCTTCGTCGCGGATCACGATCTTGATTTCGTCCTTGCTGGCCGTGGCCTCGACGTAGACCTGGCGATCCTTGTAGGGGGCTTCCTGTTTCCGCCGCTCGATCAAATCCGAGGTCGCGTCGTCGTAAATGATCGCGTGGTGGGCGGGGGTCACTGACGGGCCGAGTTGCAAGTTGCCTCGATACATGGCGTTGATCAACGCGTGTTCGATCGCCACGCCCAGTCGGTTCATTTCCGCGCCGCTGATCAATTCCATCCCCGAGACGACTTGCATCAGCAAACCGACCAGCGGTGAAATCAAGTCGCTATCGTTGGGCAGCTGGAATTCAAAAACGTTCTTGGTCAGCTTGGAGATCAGCTTGGCAAAGCTGGCGTCGGTGCGGATGACACCCAACACGTCGATAATCGTGTCGTTGAGCAGCGATTGCAGGTGATTCTTGGGCACGTAACCGGCGGCCCCTTTTTGCAGCGCCTCGGCCGCCAGATCTTCCGATCCACGCGCGGTGACCAGGATGGCCGGAATGTGCGCGTAGTCCGAACGCATCATTTCCACCAACTCCAGGCCATTGACCTCCGGCATCTCCAGGTCGGTCACGACGATATCCAACGGTTCGCGGGCCAGGATCTCGATCGCTAATCTTCCGTTGGCCGCATGCCGTACATCGTGACTGCCTTCCTCCAGCAGCATCCGCATCTCAACCGCCTGAGTCGGACTGTCTTCGACCAATAATACCTTCGCCATGATGCCGTATTTCCGAATGGTGTGAGCGTGAACAGTGGTTTTGCGACTGAACCACCCCCCATCCTACACGTTTTTGACGATCAGAAACCCGACAGAACTGACAATCTGGCGGCAGTTTGGGAACTTCCATCTTGCGGCGAGTTTTCGGGTCTTCCCGGTCGACCGGGCTGGTCAGTTTGGCCGGACAAATGTCTTGCACCAAATGTAAAAGATCCAGTTTAATCTGCCTGGATCGCCTGGTCGGGACCTCCTGCCAACTTCCGATAGGCTAGGGAGACAGGGGCTTGATGGTCGACTACAATACGTGTGCGTTTTGACTGATCAGCCCACCCCCCGTGTCGCTCCGCCGTCAAAGCGTCCCGCCACGACCCACCGTAAGCCCACCTGCAAACACCGCCTGCACCCGCAATGTCGACCCAACCCATGATTTGATGGGGGCCGGCATAGGAATTGCCCCGCAATTTGGCGTGACCGCATCGCACGCGCACGAGAGGATCCGCCAACCTGTATCCGACGCGATGGTCGGTCCGGTCGGCGTCCGAAGGCTGTGGCAGTTGCGGTCCGCACACCTCCCTCCCACCTACCTAGCCCACCTACGACGCCATGTCCAACTGCATCGATACCCGGCCGATCTCGGCCGAACCAGCGTTTCGATCCGAAAACGATCTCAACGTCGCCATGACCAGGCTTGGAGGCCCCGCCGGTTTGGACGGCAGCTGCCTGGCAGCTGCGGCGAACGAGGCGAAGGGAGGCCGAACCGTCGCTCGCCGGCCCGGCCGCCGCGGCGGCGGGCATCGCAAGCACACCACCACGCCTCGGCGGCGACACGGCGTGGTTCACTTTCTGCCCCTGTTGGCCGCCCTGATCGCGGTTCCGATTCTCGGGTTTTCACTCTCGGCACTGTTCTTCGGCAGCGGCGGCCAGGTCGACGAGGACGTGTTGCTGCACACCGTCGGACGGAATCGCTTGCAGGTCACCGTGATCGAACGGGGAAATCTGCAAAGTCAATCCAACCGAGAAATTCACTGCATGGTCGAGGATGTCCAGCGCGACGGAATCAACGGGACCCCGATCCTGTGGATCATCCCAAACGGCAGCAGTGTCAAAGAAGGCGATCTTTTGGTCGAACTGGAATCCGCCCCGATGCGTGAAGCCCTCGACGAGCAGATGTTGGAAACCGAAGACGCCCGCTCGACACAGATTCAGGCCGAAGCCAATTACAACAACCAGATCGTTCAGAACGAAACCAGTAAAGCGGAAGCCGAACTGCAAGTCCAGCTCGCCAAGCTGGAACTGGAAATGTACACCGACGACGAAAGCGGGACGCTGAAGTTGGCGGTTGAGGAAATCAAACGCTCCATCGACGAGGTCAACAACCAGATCCTCGAAGCCCAGGCGACACTGGAGCTGCGACGCGACGATCGCCGCGGGATCGACTCGCTGTACAAGCTCGGATACGCCAACCGCAATGAGTTGCGCAAAAGCGAACTCGCGTTTTTGCAAGCCGAAGGCAAGTATGCCGCCCAACTGAACAAACTTGAGACTTCGTTGGCAACGCTCCGCAAGAAGGAAAACTATGAACGCGAAATGGAATTGCTGCGTTTGCGCGGAAAGTTGCAGACCGCCGAACGAGGACTGGAGCAGACGTTGCGAAACAACGAAGCCAGGCTGGCCCAAGTGCAAGCCATCTTGCGGGCCCGAACGGAATCGTTGAAGAAGGAAGAAGAGCGGCTGGCACGCTACACCGAACAACTCGCCGCCTGCAAGATTCATGCGCCCGAAGCCGGGATGGTCGCGTACGCCTCGGATCGAAACGACGAAATCCGCGAAGGCATGCCGGTCCGCTATCGGCAACACCTGATGTCGCTGCCGGCACTCGACAAGATGCAGGTTCAAACGGCGGTTCACGAATCGGATCTGGAACAGATTCGTATCGGGATGAAGGCCCGTATCACCGTCGACGCCTTTCCCGAGAACGAATACATCGGGACGGTCCAATCGATCGCCGTGTTGCCGGAGCAGAACGGATGGCGCGGCAGTGAAACGAAAGTTTACGCAACCACCGTCACGATCGATCAGACCGTCGATCAACTCAAACCCGGGATGACCGCGGTCACGGAGATCATGATCGATTCGATTGACGACGCACTGACCGTTCCGATCCAAGCGGTGATCGAACGAGACAAGCAAACGTGGGTGCTGGTTCGGGACAACCATCAACTCGCCACCCGAGCGGTCCAGGCGGGACGTCAAACCGACTCGGTGGTGCAGATCACCGACGGGCTGACCGAAGGCGATCAGGTGGCCCTGAATCCGCGTCAATTCATCGACGATCTTCTCAGCGGCGATTCCTGATGTGGTGGGCAACTCTCAAGCTGGCGATCCGCAACTTGCTGCTGCACAAAATGCGCAGCTCGTTGACGTTGTTGGGGACCATCCTGGGTGTCGCCTCGGTGATCGCGATGTTGTCGATCGGCGAAGGCAGCAAACAGGACGCACTTGATCGCATCCGCGGTTTGGGAGCCAACAACGTCATCATCCGCACGGTCCAGCCTTCGTCGGGGCCTGACGCCGGGGGCGGCAGCGGAACCCAACCGGCGATGGTCACCACCAGCCGCTACAAGGTGAACGCCTACGGTTTGACGTACGCCGACCTCCGCGCGCTGAGCCAGTTGCCGACCGGGGAAAGCGTCGTGCCGGTGATGATGAAGCGACAGGAGGTTTCCCATCATCGCAATCGGATCGCGCAGGCTCGGGTTCTGGCGACCACGCCGCAACTGCGGGACGTCCGCAGTATCTCGGTCGCCCGCGGACGCTTTCTTCAATCACACGACTTGGAAACGATGTCCAACGTCGCCGTCTTGGCCGACGGCGCCGCACGCAAGTTGTTCGGGTTCAGCGATCCGCTCGGCCAACCGATCTTGATCGGTGGCACGGCGTTCCGAGTGGTCGGCGTCTTGAACGAACGTGACAGCGGTGTCGCCCGAGCGGGCCAAGCCGAAGGTGGCGATGCCAACCAGGATATCTTCATCCCGCTTGATACGGGCCGCGGTCGATTCGGGTTCTTGTCCCGCGCCGGGTCGCAAGGAAGTCGCGAATATGACCGCGTGGAACTGACCGAAATCACCCTCGCCGTGGCCAGCGGTGACGCTGGCAAAGAGGCGGCCGATCGTGTCGTTCCGACCGCCAATATGGTGCGGGGGTTGCTGGAAAAGAGCCACGCGTCGAAGTCCGATTACCAGGTGCTGGTGCCGTTGGAGTTGATGGCCCAGGCGGAACACGAAAAACGAATCTGGAACATGGTGCTCGGTGCGATCGCAGGCATTTCGCTGCTGGTCGGCGGGATCGGGATCATGAACATCATGCTGGCGACGGTGACCGAGCGGACGCGGGAAATCGGGATCCGCCGCGCGATCGGGGCCAAGAAGCGAGACATCATTCGTCAATTCCTGCTGGAGACGACGGTGTTGTCCGCGATGGGCGGAGTGCTCGGGATTGTCTTGGGGATCGCGATCCCGATCATCGTGACCGTGTTCGCAGGAATGAAGACCGCCACCAGCGTCTCCTCGATCGGATTAGCCTTCGGCATCTCCGTCGGCATCGGGATCGTGTTCGGAGTCTACCCGGCCTACAAAGCCGCCTCGATGAACCCCATCGAAGCCCTGCGAAAGACGTAGACGCGTAGGTCACGCTGTGCGTGACAACCCGCCGAAAAGGTGTAGGTCACGCTGTGCGTGACAACCTGCCGAGAAGGAGTAGGTCACGCTGTGCGTGACAACCTGCCGAGAAGGTGTTGGCAGAACGATACGGGGCAGAATCATGACAGCAGAGAATGATTCTGCCATCCATCTCTTCATCGTTTTGCCCCGATCGTCTTGCCCCACCGCCATGACGTCTCGCAAATCATCTCTTTTTTAATCGCATGCGTTGCGTGTAGACATCACCATCATCCCTCGATCACGGTGGGCTGAAGTTGCGTGGGACTTGCAACCGTAGGCTGACGCCAGGTTCTTGAATCCTCTGGCCGTAGGTCGTCCGCGATTTGGTGCGACAAGCGTCCTGATCTCTTGTGGCCCATCGAGTGATCCGGCGGCGCACAACTCCCCCGTGACTCGCGTCGTGTGGTCCAGTGTGTTTTTCTTTGATTCAAAGACGAATCCGACCGAACGCACGACGCGCCGATCCTTGGGAGTCGAGCGCCTTTGAGTTTTCGAAGTGCACCAATGAGATCAAAACGCGGTTTGCACCGCGACGTCGATGAAGGGCGTGCAAGTGATTCCCGGGGCGGAAGGTGTTCGGAGGAGCAGGTTGTTCGGCGTGACCCGGCGGCGTGGGAAGCGTCCCTGCGTTCGGCAGGTTGGGCAAACGACTTGCGTCCGATGATCGCTCTCAAGTTTTTGTTTGTCTTCGAGGTTTGCATTTAGCCGGAGGCTTCGCGCGGCAGCATGCCGGAACTTGCGGCGCCCCCTCCGGGACGTCAATTTTATTACTGCAAGATTCATGGCTCCCTTCTCCCCCGCAAATCGTAACAAGCTTGCTTGTCGATTTGGGGGGGAGAAGGGCCGGGGATGAGGGGGCTGGTGATCGGTTTTGCATACCACATCGATCGTCGCGGAAGTCGCTAAGCCTTTCTGGGCGCCGGCCCTCTCTGGCGTTTGCTTGCTGCGCAAACGCCGTCTCTCCCAGAGGGAGAGAATCTAAATCGGTTGCCAAATCCTGCAGTAAAAGAATTGAAATCCCTCCGGGATACTGAAAATCCCTCACCGGGTCTCCCAAAACCGCCGCGCCGCTCGGATGAAGGGCACATAGCTGGCCAATTGATCCGCCGGCAATCGCGTCAACCGCTGTTCGTATTCGGACAACCATTCCCGAAAGAACTGAACGCTTTCCGGACTGACTCGCCGTCGGCCGTCAAACTCGATCCACCACGGCGCGCTCATCGCCGCGCGGTAATGTTCACCGTGCAATGTCATCACGCGGAGGATGACCCAGCCGCTTTCGGTAGCCATGATCGGTGGGATCTCGCCGCCGGCTTTGGCAAATTCATCCAAGCGTGCACTGTAATGGACTCGGTTGTTGTGAATCACTTCCAAGTACTCGACCGGGTCACGCACCGCCAGGTTCAATTCCGGTTGGATCCGCAACACCTCACCGCTGCGGCCTCGAAACACATGGCCGGGCAGTTTGCCGCCGACCAGCGGACGCATCAGCGGTCCATTGGTCGCCACGCTGGTGCCGGCCCAAGCGGCGTCCCACCAGGCCTGCTCGGTCTGTGGCGCGGTCGGAGATTCCACGCCGTCATCGCCCGGGGACGGTTTGGAAGTGACGTACAAGCGGTTGTATCCGATCGGTGTTTTGGCCGACCGATCGCCGCCGCCGGCCAAGGGCACCAAATCAATTCCGGCGTCGAGTGCGTGTCGATAGATCCGCTCGGCGTAACGGCCGACCTGGGTCGGCTCGGCAAGCGAGAACGACGACGGGGTTCGGCCTTCGCGAACCGACACGACTCGGCGGTCCAGTCGCAGCCAATCACCCAGCACGAACATGCCGTCGACTTTTCCGCTGGCCAACCACACCGGCAGCTCCCAGGCGAACGGGTTTTCGATTCCGATTTTGACGTCGGTCGCGTGTTCGTTTCCCGTGACGGCGACCAGCTGGGCCAATGAATGCTCCGTCGGCTCGAGCGTCGATGCGTGCTGGGAATCGAATCCGAAATAGACCAACCCGCGGTCCGCCGTCAGGTCGGTGCGAATCCAAGTCGGTTGGTGTTCGATCGGCTCGTCTGAATCGCGGCGGGGAATCGGTTTGGAAGGGCGTTTTCCGAGCACCGCGGCAAGGTGCAGGTCCTCCGACGCCATCCTCAGCGGCACGCTTTCGGACGAGGGAACGACACAGCAATCGCCGGCCAGCCAACCCTCGGCCGCCATGTCGACCATTCTCGGCAGCGAGACTGTTTTTTCATCCAGGCTCGTTTTTTCTAGCTCGAAGGTGCCGTTGATCACCCGGTATTCGGGGCCGCGGACGATGCGAAATCGATACGGGCCGTCGGGCAATTCCAAGACCACGCTGCGATCGACGACGACGCCGATCCCCGCCGAGACGGTTTGACGAACGGGCATCTGGTTTTCCTGCGGCCCCGACGGATGGGCGCCGCGAAAGAACTCGACACGAGAAATGACCGGTTCGCCTGTCGATTCGTCCTGCAACTTCAGCGTCAATGAACCGCCTGCGGCCAGACAGGGACTGGCCGACGTCACCAGAACGCCTACAGTAAACGCCCAACGGGCGGATCTTTGCCGTAATTTCATCCGAGATTCGTTCCGATACGATTGCGGCGCAAGCTTTGCTACCTCTGACCAAGTGGCGCGGACCGTGCCAAGTTTGTCGCAACCCAGTATAAACCCGACCCAATCTGACTGACCGTTAGAGAACATTTTTGCCGTGGCTGAAGACCTTTACCAAACACTCGGCGTCGCCCGAAACGCTTCGAAAGACGAAATCAAGAAAGCGCATCGCAAGCTGGCGATCAAGTTTCACCCTGACAAAAATTCGGGAAAGGATGCGCAGGAAAAATTTAAACGCATCCAGGAAGCTTACGATGTTTTAAGCGACGACGAAAAACGGGCAGCCTACGACCGCTACGGCAAGGATTTTGAAAAGATTCGCGGGGGCGGCTACCAAGGAGGGGCGCCGGGCGGATTCGACGGGCTGGATTTGGAACAAATCTTCGGGCGTGGCGGCGGTGGTGCCGGCGGCCAAGGCGGGGGATTTAATTTCGAAGGCGGATTTGGCGACTTTTTCGAACAGATCCTTGGCGGCGGCGGACGGGCGCCTGGGGGACGGACCGGCGGAGGACGGGCGCGGACCGCCCAGGCCCGAGCGCCACAAAAGGGCGGAAACATCCGCCACGAATTGGAGCTTCCGCTCAAATTGGCCGTTCGCGGCGGGGAGACGGAATTCTATCTCGGCGACGAAAAGTTGGCCGTCACGATCCCGCCCGGTGTGGCCGAAGGTGCGAAAATGCGACTTCGCCAACAGGGCGCTTCCTCGCCCAACGGTGGCGAACGCGGTGATTTGATCTTGGTGATCAAGACCTCGCCCCACAAACACTATCGACGACGTGGCCAGAACCTGGAACTGACCCTGCCGATCTCGATCAGCGAAGCGGCGTTGGGGACCAGCGTCGACGTGCCTACCCCGTCGGGAGTCGTCACGCTGAACGTCCCCGCGGGCAGCAGCGGCGGTCGCAAACTCAGACTCAAGGGCCAGGGGATTCCTTCCCAATCGGGGCCCAGCGGCGATCTGATCGTCCAGCTCCAAATCAAGCTTCCCGAATCGATCGACGAGGAGTCAAAAGAGCTGCTCCGGCAGTTCGCGGCCAACAACCCCCAGTCGCTGCGTGATGACTTGGCCTTTTGACGGTCAATCATGAAACCCAATGCCTTCCCCAAGTCGAAACGCGTCGTCAGCGGTCGCTCGTTCACCCTGGCCCTTCGCAAGGGCGGCTGCGCGGCCGACGGCTGTTTGGTGGTGTTTGCGTTTCCCCGCGATCCCGGTGGTGATCGTTCCTGCCAGCCGCGCCGACTGGGCGTGACGATTCCCAAGAAAACGGGCAGCGCCGTCGTCCGCAATCGCTGGAAACGCTGGATCCGCGAGTCGTTTCGAACCCAGCAGGCCGCGTTTCCGGTCGGATTTGATTTCGTCGTCCGCCCCAAAAAGGACGCCCGCGCCAGCTGGCAGTCGATTCAGCGCTCCTTGCCTAAATTGGCGCACAAAGCGGTCCGGCGGCTGAACGGCCAGTCGGTTCAAACCCGCACGCGTTAGCACGGGGCCACACGGCCGATACGGCTAAATCGACATTGATGGGCGCTCGGACGCTGGCCGGTCTGTTGATTGAGTGAGCCGTGACGCGTGAGCGGCCGGGCCCAACGTAATGCCCGGGGCCAGCGCAATGCCCGGGGCCTTACGGTCAGCGGCTCACCATTCGTCTCACATTCTCAATGAGATCAACAGGCCGTGTCGCGAACCGGCTGATGTCGATTGATGATCAGCCGTTTGGCGCGGGGCCTAGGGGCCCTGCCCTGTCGAGATGGCCGTTGGGTCATCCGTCTTGGTCTAGCTGTAACGGCGATCGGGCTCGGCTGGGCCAGCTGCCGGGAATCGACACTGTCTTTTGCCGCTTTCAACTTTGACGGGTCGTATAGTTGAAAGATTTCCCCTCTCGGAGGGGTGTCGTCATCGAACAGACAGGTACGCAGACGTCGTTAATACCCAGCCCTTTTGAATCCCATGGTGAAGTGCCCCCGCTGTCAGAACCGGCCGAACGAATGCTATCCGTCCCGCTGGTACAAGCAGGTGCCATTCTTGCTGACCCTGCGAATTCGCTGGCGATGCATGCGGTGTGGTGCCAGGTTCGCCGCCTGGGTCTGGAGTGAGGATCCGCCGAACACTCCCTATCTGCGTCAAGATTCATCGTCGAAAGAGACGAGGGGCGGTCATGACGTCGACGACTCGGCCGAGGCGGATCAGACCGTCGGCTCAGCCACGCTGCAGTAGTCAGGTCGCGACGCGGCCGTCGGATGGCGAAAAGCATTGACGATTTCGTTGTTGCGAACCAGGAATGCCCCCGGCATCTGAAAACCGTCGCCACCCAATTTTCCGACGCCGTGACGATTTAAGATCGCGCACTTGAATCCCCGCCAAAACACCGACAGGCCGAACAGCTGTCCGACTCGCCCGCGATCTAACTGATAGGCCCGATAGAGACGACACTCTGGATCGCTGATGCGATCGACGTCGCCAAGATCGTAGGACTCAAAGAACGACCGGTTCGATTCGTCGTCCCCCATGTGCACCAACACGATCCTGGTCCCCTTCGCCTCAATTTGGTCGCGTTGTTCGCGGAGGTCTTGGAGGGCTTCGCGGCAGAACGTGCAACCGCTGTGACGCAAGAACACGACCAGCACCGGATGTTGCCGCGACAGCTCCGCGAGGGTCACGTCGCGTTGGGAGCGGAATAGCTCGTTGAGACGGCTGGGCGATTCGAATTCATTCGACCCCGCCGGCGCGTTCCAGAATTTGAATGACTGGTACAGAATGACCGCGAACGGCAACCACCAGATCAAGTCGTTGGTCACGTTGACCCAGCCCCACTGCAGCGGCAGCCGGCCCGGTGTTCCGGGGGCGAGCACCAGCCACTGGTACGCCATGCCGATCGGGCCGAACGTCTTACCAAGAAACCCGACCAACACGATCGGCCAATGACGATACGGATCCGTCGCTGCGATCGCGTAGCCCACACCGTAGACACCGACGATCATCCCGACGCACTGCCAGATCCCCGGATACAAGGGCCGATCGATGCCCGTCAGGTCGAACAGGTCCATCGGACGCAGTCCCACCCAGCCGCCCCAGGCCAGATTGTAAATCGCCGCGGCGAGCAAAACGTACGTCATCCAACTCGGATGCTCGGTCGCGATCGTCGAATTCGTACGCTTCATCAGCTCGGTTACCAAACAGGGACGGGGCCGCCATAATGTTGCACCGTCGTCAAGTCACTTGGCGAAGCACTCCAACACTCTAGCGAATCTCTACCGCGGTACATCACCGCGGCCTTGGACAACGGCCTACCGATGCGAGAAAACACGATCCAACACCGCGTTCGCTACGACGAGTGCGATCCGATGGGCTTCGTCCATCACAGCGTCTACCTCCAGTACTTCGAAATCGGACGCACGGAGTTGTTGCGCGCCGGCGGCGGTCGATACCGCGACATGGAAGACGAAGGGTTGCTTGTCGTGGTCGCCCGAGTCGATTGTCGTTACAAATCGCCGGCCCGCTACGACGATTTGATCGACATCCACACGCGGATCGCGGAAGTCACCATCGGCAAGATCACACATGAATACACGATCTCGCTCGAATCGCGAACACTCGTCACGGCCACGGTCACTCTGGCCGTGATCAATCGCGAAGGCCGCATCCAACGCGTCCCCCAAAGCCTGCTCGACCAGTACGGAACCGTGGCGTAAGCTTCCAGCTCCTGACACCCCGTGGCGTAAGCTTCCAGCTTGCGATCCCGGTGGCGCAAGCCACCCGCCACCTCCTTCGACGCCAAGCGGAGTGTTTTTTGTCAGCGGCAGGGCGCGAGCCCTCCGGTCTTCACGGTGTTTTTGAAACGCGACCGGACGGCTCGCGCCGTTCCGCTAAACCTTTCAGCCTTTCGTCAACGACAGCCCGCTAGCCCTCCAATCTTCCGATCCGGATGGCAAACCGGAAGCTTACCCCGCTTCCTCGGCCGCCAGCACGGCGCGTTTGGCGACGATGCGTTTGACGACGACGTCGACGATCGCTCCGGCCAGAATCACCATGCCGATGATCGCGAATTCCAGCTTCGTGCTGATGCCCAGGATGTTGATCGCGTTGTAAAGCACTCGCATCACCGCGGCACCGATCACGACGCCCAAAATGTTCCCCTCGCCGCCGCGCAAGCTGCAACCGCCCAACACGGCGGCGGCGATCGCGTAGAGTTCGTAAAAGTTTCCGAAGCCGGACGGCTGCACCGAGTTGACGTCCAGCGCGAACAGGATGCCGCCGAGTCCCGCCGCCAACGAGCAGAGCACATACGCGACCACGATCATGCGTTTGGTGTTGATCCCGCTGTAACGGGCCGCCTCTTCGTTGCGTCCCAGTGCCAACAGGTAGCGACCGTAGACCGTCCGATTCAGGAAGATCGATGCCACGATCGCCAGTGCGATCATGATCAACATCGGCATCGGCACCATCGTCGCGGCCAATTGAGTTTGTCCCAGCAACGCCATCACCCCGGTGGCAACCAATGCAGGCGTCAGCGCTTTGGATTTACCCGAGGCCGTACCGGCGGCCGAAATGAGCCAACCGATCGAACCGATCACGCCGCCGACGATCACGAAAACGATCATCATCAGAACCGTTTTCAACATTTCGCCGGAGACCTCCATCGCGCCGACTTGCCATCGGTCATCGGCCGCCGCACTGCGAAACAACGGCACGAGCTGCCAGACGCACAGCCCCAGCATGATCAGCGATCCGATCACCAATGCCAACGGCTTTTTCATTCGGCCGGCATCGGATCGCCACGCCCAGAGCAGAAACGCGAGCAGCGTGGGGACGAACAAAACCGTTCCCGCGTATTTCATCACCGTCGACGGCATCGACGCCGCGTGCTCAGAAACTTCGATCCCAAGGCTGCGGATTTGATAACCCGCGATCTCGAAGAGCGGTGTCCCTGGGCCTGACTCCCAGCCCGACCAGAAACGCGACGATCCGGCCACGGCCAACAAAACGCCGATCGCCGGAATCGACCAGGCCGAGATCGTTCGCTCGACGTCCAGATCGCGCCGGCGCGGGGCGTCGACGTCCGGATCGCCGGGGGGGCGCGATCGGCCCAAGTTCCACACCCCGTACAAAAACAGACAGATCCCGCCGCCGAATAACATCGTTGCCCAGCTGCACGGTTTGCCGATCGCCAACAACCGCAAGCCGTCATAGTCTTGGCCGAATCCCAGCGTCCCGTCATCGGTCAACCAGCGCGCGAAGCCGCGATAGAACAACAGTCCGCAGAGCGTGACGACGAACGGTTGCAGGTCCAGTCGCGTGATCAGCAAGCCGTGCAGCAATCCGATCGCGGCGGCGACCAGCATCACAATCAGCACGGCGGCGGTCGGCGAGTATCCCTGTTCGACGACCAGCATCGGTAACAAACACGCGACCAATCCCACGACGGACCCGATCGACAGATCGATCCCGCCGGTGATGATCACGAAGGCGACGCCGATCGACAGAATGCCGAACAGCGCGCTCCAGCGTGTCGTGTTGTACAAGTTGTATTGCCCGACGAAGCTGTCGTTTAAGACCGTCGTGAACAGACAGACGAAAATCAACAAGCCGAAGATGCCTAGGATTTTATTCATCGACTGACTACACCTGTTGCCAAGTTCATGATCTGTTCTTCTCCGATTTCATCGCCGACCAACTGCCCCGTCATCTCACCTTCGTGCATCACCAGCGTGCGGTCGCTCATCGCGATCACTTCTTCCATCTCGCTGGACACGAACAGAATCGCCAGTCCCTCGGCGGCCAACGTTTCCATCAGTCGATAGATTTCTTCTTTCGCGCCGATATCGATCCCCCGCGTCGGTTCGTCCAGCAGCAGGATCTTGGGATTCATGGCAAGCCATTTGCCTAGCACGACCTTTTGCTGATTGCCACCGGAGAGATAGCGCACGATCTGGTCGGCCGTCGGCGTCTTGATCCGCAGCCGATTGATGCTTTGGCGTGTGTCTTCGGATTCGGCGGCGAAATCGATCCACATCCCGGCGCCGGCTTTGTCGGACAAACTCGCCAAGGAAACATTGCTCCTGACGGAAAAGTCGATCACCAGCCCCTGTTCTTTTCGATCTTCGGGGACCAATCCCATCCCGCTGGCGATGGCGTCTTTGGGATTTCGCAGTTGCACGGTTTGGCCGTTGATTCGCACGCTGCCGCCGAGTGGTTGCGTGACGCCGAAGAGACAACGCAACAGTTCCGTTCGCCCGGCTCCGACCAGCCCTGCGATGCCGACGATTTCACCCGGCATCACCTGAAACGAAACGTTGTGCATGGGGTGATCGGGGACGACCAAATCGGTCACCTCCAACGCCGGGGGGCGTGGCTGTTCGGATCCGTTGGCGGTTCCATCGATGCGTACCGTTCGCTCGTAGAATCGCGAAACGTCACGACCTACCATGCGGCTGACCATCGCGTCGTGATTGATATGGTCGCCGACCAACTCGCCGGCATTCTCACCGTCCCGCATGACGGCGACCCGATCGGCAAGCGTTTCGACTTCGGCCAAGCGATGCGAGATGTAGATGACGCTGACGCCGTGTTCCCGCAAGCCCTGCACGACCTTGAACAACGCTTCGGCTTCACGCTGTGACAGGCTGCTGGTCGGTTCGTCCATGATCAACACGCGGGCGTCGATCGAAAGCGCTTTGGCGATCTCGACCATTTGTTGACGGCCAATCGTCAAGTCACGCACCAAGGTCTGCGGGTCGACGTCCAGGCCCACCGAAGCCAGATGCCGTCTGGATTCGCGGTCGATTCGTTCGCGATCGATCAGCCCGAATCGTGTCGGCTCACGCCCTAAAAAAATATTGGCCCCGACCGACAGGTTGTCCGACAGGTTCAATTCCTGGTGAATCAACGTGATCCCCAGCCGCATCGCTTCGGCAACACTGCCGATGGTGACGGGCTTTTGGTCGATCAGAATTTGGCCTTCATCGGGCGGCTGAACGCCGGCCAAGATTTTCATCAACGTGCTCTTGCCGGCACCGTTCTCGCCGACCAGCGCCAGCACTTCGCCGGGCATCAACGTCAAATCGACCTGGTGCAGCGCGCGGACACCCGGAAAACGTTTTCCCAGCGAACGAACTTCCAGCAAGGGACGCGGATTCTTTCCAGGCGTCTGGCTCACTTGGCGCCCGTGCCCGCTTCGTCTTTCCCAGTCAATTTCTTCAGTTCCGCCCAAAACGCGTCCACGTTGTCTTTGCGAATCGCGCGGGCGGGGATGTCCAGGAATCCGCCTTCGGGCATCGCCGATTCGTCGCCCCGAGCCAATTTGGCCAGCAATTCGACCGACTTGTAGCCGTATTGATACGGGTTTTGAACGATCGTTCCGTAGCAGGATCCGTCTCGGATCGCCTTCAGCGTATCGGCGTCTTCGTCGAAGGCGACGACTTTGATTTGGCCCACTTTGTCGGCCCCACGAATCGCTTCCAGGATGTTGGGCGGATTGTAGGCGAACAGGCCGATCATGCAGCCGATGTTCGGATGCTTGACGATCGCGTCTTCGGCGCGGCTCTTGGCGATCGCGAAATCAAAGTTGTCGGTGCGGGTATCCAGGATCGTGTACTTGTCGCCCTTGAGCACACCGTCGGCGGGATCAAACGGTCGATCGGGATCATTCGAGCGGTTCAGTAATTCGTCGATGATGCCTTGCCGCCGCTGATCGGCATTGAGTTGGCCCAGTCGGCCGACGAAGATCATCACTTCGCCGCCCTCGGGCATCGCTTCTTTGACCAGTTGGCCGCACATGCGTCCGGCGTCGTAGTTGTTCATCCCGATGTAAGCCAGACGATTGGACTTCGGTGCATCCGAATCGTGGGTGATCAAGTTCGTCGCCTTGGCAACCTCGTTCAAGATGCTGGTCTGATTGTCCGGATCGATGGGACTGACGGCGACACCGGCAACCGAATCGGAGATCAATTCTTCCAACATGCGTTTTTGGTCGGCGGTTCCATCGGGCGGCATGCGGACCAGGCATTCGACATCGTAGTCCTTGGCCGCCGCCTTGCATCCTTCTTCGGCGATGTCCCAAAACGACGCGATCCCGTTGGTGACGTAGGCGACACGCGTTTTTCCTCCGTCGGACGTTTTCACCGCGGCCGTCCCCGAGTCGCCGTCGGTCGTCTGGCTGTCGGTGGCGTTGGTGTCAATCTTTTCGATCTTGCATCCGGTCAGCGAGATGCCGATCGCGATCAGGAGTGCGCCACACAGGGGCAGAAACTTCGGGGGAGCATGATGAGGCATAGGGACGGCGATCAAAGGAGGAGCGGGATCGGAAGGGAGTCGATCGGGGGAATCGAACGCCTGTGAGTTTAAGTTCGCCACTCTGCAGTCGCAAGCTTTCCCTCGGCATGATCGGAACATCTGGCAAGGTCTGACGCGCTGTTGGAGTTTCCCGGTGCCGATCGGGGCCAGAACGTGTTGCCACAATCTCGACCTAGCCGATACGCACAACCTAACAGGTCACGTCGAGGCCCTTCTGGTGCGATTCCCTCCCTCGCGTCATCGGCGTCGCCTGTCCCCCCGTTTCTTGGAGAACCTTCACCATGACTTCAACCCTCCCCACGACAGTCGGCACCGCAACGCGGGAGAGCCGTCCTGTGGATGATCGTGGTGTTCCCTACGGCGGCACGGTCGCATCGCGACGCAAGCCGGGGCAAACGCCTGGGAGCCGAGAAATCGCTGCGCCGGGCCACCAGCCGATCGCCGCGGACGATGCTCCACTGGAATCGATTTCACGGCTGATCAGTGAGACGGCGCATGACCTCCGCGCCCCACTGTCGACGATCCGTGAAGCGATCCGGTTGGTCCGCGATGGCGATCTGGGCAAGGTGTCATCGGCGCAAAGCGAATGTTTGTCCGCGGCGATCAACCAATGCAATTGCGCCGTCCAGCTGGTCGACGAGATGGTCCAGTCGCGTCGGTTCGATTCGGGGTTCCCCAATGTGATGCGTCAGTGGATTTCCATCGACGAATTGCGAAGCAACGTCGAAGCGACGTTGCAGCCGTGGATTCTGCCGCGGGGGATCCACTTGCTGTGGGACGGTCCGTTTGATGAAGGCATTCAGATCTATGCGGATGCCACCTTGCTGCGACGTCTGATCGTCAACGTGGCCGGAAATGCGATTCGGGTCACGCGTGAGGGCGGTCCGGTGCTGATTCGTGCCACGGTCAATCGCGAACAGGGCATCATGAACTGGGCGATCGTCGACCAAGGCGCCGGGATTTCGCCGTCGGACATGGAATTGATCGCCGCCGGCAAAGCGCCCGCCAAGAGCATCGGCGGGTTGGGATTGATCATCAGCCGCCAACTGGCCGCGGCGCACTTTTCGACGCTGCGGATCGAATCGCGTGTGGGCACCGGGACCGCCGTCAGCTTCCAAACGATCTCGGGCGGCCCCGCCGCTGTGGCCGCACGGTGGGTCAAGTGGCGGTCGGAATTGATCATGATCGAGCAACGCAAGATCATGAACGAAGATCAGCGGATTCACGAGGTCCGTCCGTCCCGCTCATCCCAGCCTTCCCAAGCCCCGGCACCGCCGCGACGCGTCCGCATCGACGTTCCCTCCCAGTTGATCGAACTCGGTGCCGGGGAGATGCAACCGGCCTTCCCCGACCACGTTTATCTGATGACGGTCTCGGTGGGAGCGGCCATCCCGGCGGCGGGCACCGATGCGTTTGATGCCCTGCTGCAACGCACGATGCGAATCACCGAATTGGCCTATCGCACCGGCCGGCGAAGTTGGGTGATCGCCTGGGACGCCGATGGCGAAACGGGGATCGCAAAACGGTCCGAACTCGAGCGGCTGGTCCAAAACGAGCTGGGGACCATGCGAATGACTTGGGGGGCTTCCTCTCTCGTCTCGGCAACGCCGCGTCCGGAGTTCAGAAACTCGCTCGCCAGTCGACTGAGTGACCTGATCGTGCGTCAGACCCTGGCCGGCGCTCAGCAAGCGGTCAGCGATGCCGATCAAGTCCGGTTGGGGACAGGCCCGATGCAGTCGACCCCGATGGCCACGATTCGCCTGGAACATGACGTCCGTTGGCTTCGAGAATCACACCGTTCGCTCACCGGCGGGCCGATGCAGTGAGCCGACGGCGTCCGTCGGTGCGTGCGGCGCGCGAAATCGAACGGTGATGTGTGACAATGCGAACGTTTCACAGCGGGTTCAACGATCAATGGGTTTCCAGCTCGATGGACCGCAAAAAGATCTCACGAGCCTGTCGGCGTCGCGATTGCGATTGGCGGCGTTGATGAAGCAACATCGGTGCCGCGTTAAGACATACACGGCACGTCGTTTGCCCCTGGTCTCGCCGACCGGTGGTGTTCCCCGCACCGTGCGATCAATCGTGGCGGTGTGCCGAAGGAATGATGGTGGCACGTCGTGGATGCCAGCCTCAGCCGGGTGAGGTAACGCTGTGCGAACAAGAGGAGTCTACGATGCCTGATCCTCCCAGAACCGCTCTCGCGGACAGCACTTTGGCTCGTCACCGCTTGCTCGAACACGCCCGCCGGATCGAACAGTCCGGTGAAGGCGGTGAATCATCTTCCGGCCGAGCCGGTTTGCCGGCGTACCGGCCGATTCAGAACGGCACGGTGCTGTCCTTCGACAACCACGCCGATCTGATTCGCGCGTTTCGCCGAATTCCGGCCGACAATCGCGGGTATTTGCACAACGCGTCGCCCGACGCGGGTCGGCGGAGAGTTCGTCAGGAACACACCCGCATGCCGTCTCCGTTGGAGGGCATCATCGACTTCGCCCAGGAACTGTTCGAAGCGCCCGATTACCACACGTTCCTGATCGAACAAACCTCGCTCGGCCGAGCGATCTATGAAGGGTACGGTGCCGCTCGACGCAGCACCACGTCGTCACCGCCCACCCCGGAAGCGGAAGGGCACGTACCGGCCGCGGGAATGCGGCGGGGAGCAGGGATGAACGCGATCGGAGCATTCCTCGACTACTCGCAAAGCATCAGCATTTCGATCCGCGATCGGGCGCACCATGCCGTGATCGTTGTCACGCCTCCGGACGGTAGCGACTTTGAAGCCTATCACTGCGTGTTGATGCGACCGCTGCAGTCATCGTTGATGCTCGGGGATTGGACGCTTGTCTCCCCCGATGCCGCCCGCGCCTTCCTGCGCGGTTGAAAAGTGGAGCGTCGACGTGGATCGGAGAACACCGACGATACGGTCGATCCGTTGACGACAATCGCGACCAGCCCTGGCCGAGTCTCGAACCGCAACCGGCCATAACCCAACCGGCCATCAACCCGGGCCGGGCGGCGTTTCGTGGCGACAATGAAACAGGGTGAGTGACGGGGGTCGAACCCGCGACATCCGGAACCACAATCCGGTGCTCTAACCAACTGAGCTACACCCACCGTGATGGTGTCGCGGCGAATTCAGCAATTGTTTTGACGCTGAATCCGCCAGCAAGATCAAGACTTTATCCGCCGCAGAAAGTTCGGTCAACGGTCTGATTTTTTTCTCTTACAACCCGGCTTCTTTCGCCGCGGAAAAAAAGGATCAATCGGCTCAGTTTTACGCCAAAACCGATCCCTCTTGCGACGCAGGCCCGGATTTCGACCGCTGCCGCGGCAATCCGTCCGTGATCGCACAATCCATTTTCGGATGCTCCGACAGCGGTTACCCTATCGGTTTACCGCTTCGAACCCCTGTTTCTTTTGCTCGCAGAACCGAATGGCCCGCCGCAAGCCCCCAAATAAAACGTCTCGCGGTCCGATCGCGGACAACCCTGACGGCGGCATCGAGCCCCCGGCGGCCGTTACCGCGGATCCGGCACCGGAGGACAGCCCAGCCCACGACAGCCCAGCCCACGACAGCCCAGCCCCGAACGCGGCAGCTGTCGATTCCCAAGCCGTTCCCAGTTCCAGCTGGATCGGTCTGATCAGCGCGGCGATTTCCGTGCATCTGTTCGCGCTGTTTGTGTCTTACACCGCCATCATCGAGCCCTCGACCACCCACTCGAGTCTGCTGGACCTGCTTTCGCCGTACCTCCGCTCGACGCATTTCGCGGCCGACGGTCGGCGGTTTTATCTGGCCCACGCGACGCCTGACGAGCAACCCCACCGATTGCAATTCGCGTCGGCCGCGGGCGGGGACACGCTGGTCATCGACCGGCAGACCGAGTGGACCAGCATCGAGCCGAGCGGCATCGCGGGACTGGCGGAGTCGGATCGCTACGGCCGCTGGATGGGGCTGGTGGCCACGCTGGCCCAATCCGATCGGCCGAGTTTGGCGGCCGCCCTGCTGATGCCGTTGGTCGCCGCCGACCCTTCGATCGAAGCGGTTCGCATTGTGCGGTTGCCCACGCAACTGACGACGGCCGCCGACGATGCCGCGCCGCCGGTTTACCTGGCACGTGTGGTTCGCGACGCCGACGAGGTCCGCTTGGTTTCTATCGGAGCGAGACGATTGTCGACGTACTCTCGAGAGCAGGACGCCGATGCCGCTGGCAAAACGTCCGGCGGGGAGGCGGTGCAGCCATGATCAGAGATTGCGTCACTCGTTGGACGGAGTTTTGGTTCGCGCCATCACCGGTCGCCACGCTCGGCAATGTCCGCCGCGGACTTTGTCTCGTCACGGCGATCTACTTTGCCTCGGCACTGGCCGACGTCGAAACCTGGTTTGCCCGCGGCGCCCCGGCGTCGAGTTCGAATTTGGCGACGTTCTTTCGCACCGCCGAATTGACCAGCGACGCGCGCTGGATGATTTCACCGCTGTTCATCTGGGATGCGTTGGCGGGTGAATCCGCGCTCGGCGAATCCGCGTTTGTGTATCGCTCGTATCTGCTGTTCGGCGTCGGTTTGGCGGTGTTCGTGGCCGTCGGCGATCGACTCGCTGGCTGGAAGCTTCCGGCGCAGCTCAGCGCCGTCGGCGAGAGCAACTGGCCGAGCGTGTTGCTCTGGGTTTGGTTCGTCGGCTGGGCCAACCGGATTGTCTTGCTGGCCGGAACGGTCGAGCCGCTGCTGAGTCTCTCTCTGGCGGCGGTCGCGATTGCCCCCGTCGGCCGCATTCGGTCAGACCGGGAAAGCCCCCGACCGTTCAGTTGGAGGACGACGCTGGCCCATCGGCTGTTGTCCGTCCAAGCGACATTGATCGCTCTGATCACGACGGCGACCTTGTTTGCCAGCCCGGTCTGGTGGAACGGCACCGGTGCCTATGCGCTGGTGGCGCCCGCGCAAGACCGCTTGTTGACGGTCACCGGAACGTTTTTTGAAACGCCACTGGTCTACGAACTGTTAACAGCCCTGATCGTCTGCGTCCTGCCGGTCGGGATCTTTTTGGCTTGGAAACCCGCCACCGGCAAGCTCGGCGTCGCGATGGTCGTGGCCTGGTGTGGCGTCGTCGGGCTGCTCTCGGCCAACCTTCTCTATGCGGCGACGTTGGCCATCCTGGCAACCACGGTCGGCTGGAAAGAAAGTTACCGCACCCCCGCCGGAGCGATTGGGGCAAAATCGCTCAACGACGGAGGCACGGATAACTAATCCCTAGACGCGCGAGAATGGCGAATGTACTCACCCGTCTGCCAGATTCTTGCAATCTGTTACCATCGTGCCCCGACCGGGCCGATTGGATGCTCGAAACACTATTCATCCTTCCCAATTTTGTAGGATTTGATCCGTGAGCAGTTTGAAAGGAAAGATCGTTGCCATCACCGGCGGAGGCACCGGAATCGGCGCCGGAATCGCCACGATCCTCGCCGAAGCCGGTTGTCGCGTCGCCATCGGCGGCCGAAGGCTCGAAAAACTCCATGCCATCGCGGACTCGGTCCAATCAGAGACTCCGATCCACTGCCATACCTTGGACGTCGCCGATCCGAGCAGTGTGGACGCGTTCTTTGCGGACGTGAAAACACATTTCGGCGACCCCGATATCCTGGTCAACAGTGCGGGCATCAACATTCTGAAGCGGACGATGGCCGAGATGGTCCCCGAAGATTGGGATCGGGTGATGCAAATCAACGCCACCGGTGCCTACCGCTGCATCCACGCCGTCCTGCCGGCGATGCGAGAGCGACGCGACGGGCTGGTGATCAATATCTCGTCCGTTGCCGGCAAACGTGCCATTTCGCTCGGCGGAGTCGTTTATTGTGCCAGCAAGTTCGCGATGACCGCGCTCGGTACCGCGATCAGCAACGAAGTCCGTGACGAAGGCGTTCGCATCACCAATGTTTACCCCGGCGAAGTCAACACGCCGATCCTGGACAATCGGCCCAACCCGGTTTCGCAAGAACACAAGGATTCGATCCTGCAGCCGGAAGACATCGCGTCGGTCGTGGCGACCATCTGTGCCCTGCCGCCGCGGGCCAACGTCCCCGAAGTCGTGATCAAACCGACCAAGCAGGAATGGGTGTGACGGGATTGAAGTATACTGCGAGACGGTCACAACCCTTTTACCGACGACATCTCATGATTCGACAACTGTTGCTTTGCCTGGTCTTCGTCTCCATCGTCCCCGCTGTCTGTGTTCCCTGCCATGGTCAAGACAGCCAGCAGGCGACGGAGCTGCGGTTCACCATTGAGCCCGACGATGCGTTGCCCGGCACCGGGCCGATGCGCCGCTATGACTGGTTTAAGAACGTTTGGAACCGTCGTCGAACCACGTTTGAATCCAATCGAGCGGTCAGCGAAGGCGCCGTCGTCTTTCTGGGGGACTCGATCACGCAGGGCTGGCGCGACGATTTCTCGGGCGCGTTGAACGGAGTCCCCAAAGCGAATCGTGGGATCAGTGGTGATACGACCCGCGGGATGTTGTATCGGTTGGAAGAAGACGTCATCAGCTTGAATCCGGCCGCAGTCGTGATGCTGATGGGCACCAATGACTTGGAAGAAAAAGCATCACCGGAACAAATCGCCGGCAACGTCGAATTGATTTTGGACAAGCTGAAAACGCACCATCCGAAGATGCCGATCGTGTTGTGCGAAGTTTTTCCCAGCAGCGCATCCAAAGCTCGCCCCGCCGAGAAGATCAAGGAGATCAATCAGCTGTACCGCGGCTTGGCACGAGGCGATCAACAAATCACGGTGATCGACACGTGGACCTTGTTCGCCGATGAAAACGGTGACGCAACGAAGCTTGAGTTCCCCGATCTGTTGCACCCCAATGCGCTCGGCTATGCAAAATGGGAAGCCGCACTGCGGCCGATTTTTGCGACGTTGGGACTGATCGAAACCGAACCCGATGCCTTCGAAATCGAACCCGATGCGATCTCTCTGTTTGGCGGCACCGATTTGACCGGATGGGGTTACCGCCGGTCGACCGACCAGATGCGGAAGTCGCGTGACCGCTGGATCCCCAAAACCAACGGCGCCGTTGTCTGGCCGCTCGTCGAAGAAGACGTCGCGTTTGACGGAAAGACAGCAACGCCGGACGGACGTTACCGCGCGATCGCCGGTCGTCTGGTCGTGACCACGCCGCCCGAAGGCAGAAAGATTCAACAGTTGTGGACGACCAAAGAATTTAGCGATGATTTTCAGCTGATCCTTGAATTTCGAGCCACCCCGATGGCCGACAGCGGCGTCTTCGTGCGTGGCAATCAGTTGCAGTGCCGCGATTACGCACTCGCCGGGCCCTACAAAACCCTGACAAGCTATCGCCAGGGCGACTGGAATGAACTGGTCATTACGGTCACAGGCATCACGGCGCACTGCACGTGTAACGGCGAAGTGATCGAAGAAGCGTTTCAGGTCCCCGAATCCGGGCCGATCGGACTGGAGGGCGATCGCGGCCAAGTCGAATACCGGCGGATACGAATTCGCAAGCTTGAGAATTGATCTGATGAAAAAAACCGAAGTCATCAAGCTCTTGAAGGAACACTCCAATCCGCGCGGCATCGAGAATTGGAACAAGTGCGGTGTCAAACAGAGCCAGCTCAAGAGCTTTGGGATCGGTTTGACCCAGCTTCGCAAACTCGCCAAGCAAATCGGACGCGACCATCAACTGGCTTTGGAACTCTGGAAATCAAACGTCTATGATGCCAAGGTCATCGGGTTGTTGATTGACGATCCAAAACAGGTCACCCGCGCCCAAGCCGAAGAGCAAGTCGAGCAATTGCAGGGCGGGTACCTGGCCCACGTGTTCGCATCCTGTGACGCCACGCTGGCCAAGGCCCCGATCGCGTTCGATCTGGCCTGCGACTGGATGGAGAGCGACGATCCGGTTCGCCGCCGCTGTGCCTATGGTTTGATCTACGAGCTCTCAAAGAAAAATCCCAAGGGCATGGATGATGAGTTTTTGTTGGTGCTGATTGACCGCATCAAGAACCATATCAAGGGGGAAGACATGTGGGTGCGAGAATCGATGAACACCGCCTTGATGGGAATCGGAAAACGCAACAAGGAACTCAACAAGGCCGCCCTCCGAGCCGCCAAAGCCATCGGCCCGGTCGACATCGACTATGGCGACGACAACGCTTGCGAACCGCTGGATGTCGTCAAACATCTGACCAGCGAGCATTTGAAGAAAAAGCTGGACTTGTGAGCCGTCCGGTACGGTGAGAACGGGGAACTCGCGCCCTGCCGCTAACAAAAAGGACAGCCCATTGCTGCGACCCCGTCGGGGGCGACCAAGCTCTTAGGCGTCAGTTCCCGGAGCTGTCGCTGTGCTCACCTCCGGCTACTCGCTTTGACCCTTTGGGATACCCCAACACTCGTGCTCCGACGCTACCGATCTTGTTCAATCCGGATTGACCGCCCTGTTCGGGATGGTTTGCGGCCCAGAAACTGGAGTCCGACCGCCGACGCGGTCGCGGACGCGGTTCGAACCGGAGGCCCCCATGAATTTCACTTGGTTTTCCATCGTCGCGGTCATCGCCGGAATCGGCTTGCCGGTCACGATTCTGGCGTTCGCCGCATCGTACTTGTACCGCAACCGGCCGAAGCCGGAGGAGCGGAGCTATTTCTGGGACGAACGATAGAACGCGAATTGGGATCGTCGGAGGCGCGTTACCCGTCGAGGTTGCAGTCGGCGATCCAACGCAGCGCTTGCTGGTAGGCTGATGTCATGTGCTCGGTCGACAAGGAGATCGGCGGCGTGATCTCTCCCGCTTCGAAGTTGATCACGCTTTGCAGGATGTTGCCCAGCTCGCCGGCTCGATTGAGCAAGGCGTCATTCATGTCATCGGCCAGCGGCAACAACGGAATGACTTCGTCCATCGGCTTGTCCAACAATGCGTCCATGACCGAAAGCAATCCAAGCGTGTAATAGCGGTCCGGTCGTGTGGCGCGTGATTCGCTCGCCAACAACTCGCACATCTTGCCGCGAATCATGGCAAGCTTGATCAGTTCTTGCGGCTTGCCTTCGTCGATGCTGGTCATCAGCATCATCGAGGCCAGGGAACGCAAACGCGAGATCCCCATCAATGTCGTGGCTTGCTTCAGCGAATCGATCGTGCGAGTCGTTGCGGCGTTGGCTGAATTGACGAATCGAAGCAACTTGAATGAAAGATTCGCGTCGGTTTGGATGATCCCTTCGACTTCGCCGACCGTGATGTCGGGGTTTTGCAACTCGGACATCAGTCGCACAATCGACGCCACATTGACTTGCGTTTTTCGTTGGCTGATGACCTGGGGACGACAGAAAAAGTAGCCTTGGAAGAGGTCACAACCGAGGCTCTTGCAGAGTTCGAAATCTTCCTGCGTCTCAATCTTTTCGGCCAAGATGGTGCGCACACCCAACGCACGAAGCTTGCTGATGTGATCCGCCAAGTCTTCTTTGGGGATCAGCGGAAACTCGATCTTGACGATGTCCGCGGTCCCGATCAACGGTTCCAAGTCGGGGCGATAGACAAAGTCATCCAGCGCGATCTTGTAGCCTTCTTCGACCAGTTTTTCGATCGCCGAGAGCACCTCCTCGTCCGGTTCGATGTCTTCGAGGATCTCCAAGACGACGCGGTCGGGCGGCATGCACGACAAGTTGTGGCTGGTCAGCAAGTTGCGTGTCAAATTGATGAACGCCTTTTTCGAGCCGACAATCGTGTCCAGACCGATATCGGTGAACGTATTGAGCAGCACGTTGGCTGTCGCCCGATCGCCATCGGTGATCATCGCGGCGTTCTGCTCCCCAGATCGGAACAGCAACTCGTAGGCGAAAACCTCCACTTCACGAGTGAAGATCGGTTGACGTCCCACGAATGCGTTTTCGGCCGGGGAGGACGTAGCACCGGAAGGGGTTTGGCAGGTCGGCATGACGGATAGAATTCTGTTGGAGCGGGGGTGATGGTGGGCGAATCCCTATCTTGGCGAGACCAATGCACGTTGCTGTCGCAAGAAAGCCGGTGATGGCGCATGACCCCACTGGTGGAAGTTTAAGTCATGTTTTGCATCGCCACGCAGTGTTCAAGCCAATGTCATGTCCGTCCTCCCTCACTCGGGCACATCGGGTTGCTGCCAGGCACTCATCCCTCCGTCGACATAGATCGTCTGGCCGTGGATGTGCTCGGCGGCATCGGACAATAAAAAAATCACCGTGCCGGCGCACACGTCGCCGCTCGGAACGCGTCCGTTGGGGGTATGCAATTCCATCCAACGACGCATCGTGTCATCGCCGATCGCGCCATCGGTCAAGGGCGTTCGCACCAGACCGGGCGCCATGGCGTTGACGCGAATTCCCAAGGGCGCCAGCGACACACAAAGCGAACGGACCATCGCCGCGACCGCCCCCTTGCTGGTGTCGTAGGCCGTGTGGTCGGGTTCGGAGAGCAACCCGTTGATCGAACCGGTGAACACGACTCGCCCCTGCACCTCGGCATCCACCCAACGCCGCGCGATCGCCTGGGTCAAGAAATATCCCGCCGCAACATTCAGATGCATCGTGGTTTGGTAGCGGTCAAAATCCATTTCCAAAAACGGCACGTCGATGTACGTGCCGGCGTTGTTGACCAACAGGTCGATTCCGGGCATCAACGCATCCACGTCCGCCATCAAGGACTCCAGGTACTCAACGGGGGCCCGCGACAAATCGCACAGCACCAGTTCGGCGCGGACACCGTGCCGGCGACACTGTTCCAACGTCTGTTCCGCCGCCGCATCGCGTCGAAGTCCGACCAACAAGACGTCCGCACCGGCTTTGGCCGCAGCGATCGCAATCGCTCCACCGATGCCCTGGGTCCCGCCGGTGATCAACGCCTTCCGGCCACTCAATTCATTCATGATCAATTTTGCTCCAGGGTGCAATGCATTGTCCGACGACACGAACGCAGCGGTTCCTGTCGTCGTCAGCTTGAAAGACGACTGAAATACTGACACACTTTGGCTTTCCCCTTCACCGCTTCCAACCCCACCAAACCATGTCTTACCAAAAACGTATCGAAGAACTCGGACTCGAACTACCACCTGCGCCCGCACCGGCCGGCGTTTACAAGCCCGTCGTCGTCGTCGGCGGGCTTGCCTATGTTTCCGGGCATGGACCTTTAAAACCGAACAAGACGTTGACGACCGGTCGTCTGGGATTGGACTTGGATGTCGAATCAGGGTACGAGGCGGCTCGGCAAACTGGTCTGGCCATGCTGGCGACGCTGCAAGACCATTTCGGTTCGCTCGATAAAGTGAAACGAGTGATCAAGTTGCTCGGTTTGGTCCAGTGCATCGAAGGCTTCCCCGATTCGCCCGCCGTGATCAACGGCTGCAGCGAGTTGTTCCGAGATGTGTTTGGTGAAGAAAACGGCGTCGGCGCGCGCAGCGCCATCGGCACCAACAGCCTGCCCGGAAAGATCGCCGTCGAAATCGAAGCGATCTTCGAAGTCGATGCATAGCGGGTTCCTGCCGAGCGTTTGGCCTGTCGCGATCGGAGCCCGATCCGTGCTCACCAACTGCCAAATGCCTCATCGAGCAACCGCAACGAATCGTCCCCGCCAGTCGCGTGGTCGGCGATCGTGTCGGTCATCAAGGCGACGAAGCGGTTGACTGGCGTCGACTCGTTCGTCGTTTCCACCACGGCTATCCCGGCGGACGGGGTTGCCGATCTGGCCTGCGGCGAACGAGTGACCAGCAACGAGACCAAGAATGGGGCTGGGCCTTCAGAGTCATCTGCGACTTCCGCCCGTTGCGCCTGCCCTCCCGAACCAGAAGACGAGCCGTTGGATGTCGGCGGTGGAGGCGGCGGCGGAGGGCTGGACGGCCCATTCCAATCGCCCGAGATCGGAGTCCAACCGGCATTGCCGCCCGGGCCGAAGATGAAGAAGTAGTCCGAGGCTCCGGCGGTGAACGAATCCTTCAAGTGGAACCGCGAGACCGCAGGCTCATACAAGCCGATCGTGTCGGTGCCGTCGCCGTTCCAGTCGCCCACCATCGGGATCCAGCCGGCATTGCCGGGGCCGAAACCGAAATACTGGTCCGAAGCCCCCGACGTGAACGTGTCTTTGAGATGGAACAGTGAGATGTCGGGTTGATACAGCCCGATCGTGTCGGTGCCATCACCGTTCCAGTCGCCGGCCAAAGGGATCCAGCCGGCATTGCCGCCGGGGCCAAAGGCAAAGTATTGGTCCGAAGCCCCCGACGTAAACGTGTCTTTGAGATGGAACAGCGAAATGTCCGGTTGGTACAGCCCGATGGTATCGGTGCCATCGCCGTTCCAGTCGCCGGCCAACGGAATCCAGCCCGCGTTGCCGCCGGGACCAAAGGCAAAGTACTGGTCCGATGCCCCCGGCGTGAAGCTGTCTTTGAGATGGAACAACGAGATATCCGGCTGGTACAGCCCGATGGTGTCGGTGCCATCGCCATTCCAATCGCCGGACAACGGAATCCAGCCCGCGTTGCCGCCGGGACCGAAGGCGAAGAACTGGTCTGAACCACCCGCTGACAACGCGTTTCTGAGATGGAACAGCGGAGCATCGGGTTGGTACAGTCCGATCGTATCCAGCGTGATGCTGCCCGAACCCGAACTGCCGTCGTCGTTGGAAATTGTGCCGATCGCCGACGTGACGCCCAATCGTGCACCGTCCGACGGCCCCGACAACGTGACCGTGAATCGCTCGTCGGCTTCCGCGACGCTGTCACCGCTGACGTCGAACGTCACCACCTGTGAGGTGGTTTGCCCGGCCTGGAATTGTACTTGCCCCGACGGAAACGAACCGCCAAAGTCGGCGGCGTTGACCGGATTCCCATCGCGAGGCGTTACGGCATAGTTGACGGTCGCCGAAGATGACACGTCACCGCTCCGCGTCACCGTGAAGCTAAACGATGTATTGCCGGAATCCCCTTCGGACTGTGTCAAGTTTGATGCATTGATCGATGCGATGGTGGTCGCGGGAATCACTTCGCTAATCGCCAGTCCGGGGATCACAATCCCTTCGCTTCCCGCGTTGGCTTCGACACGCACGCGGATCGTCCCGAATTCGGTCGCGGTGACGCGTTCGGCATACGACTCCAACGTTCGTGCGTTGCTTCCAGCTTCATCGTTGATCAACAGCACTCCGTTGCTGGTCACTTGGTTGAACGTGATCGGCGTGCCGTCACCGGTGATCGTGACGCGCTGGTCGAAGGTCCCTTGAAAATTCTCGAGGGCAAAGACATACAGGTCATACGCAAACCCCGGTGTCAGTCCGGCCCAGGTGACGTCGATCGGTGCCGTCGGTCCGCCGAAAGGACCGCTGTAGAGCAGTCCGTCGATTCCAGCCAACGAAGGCGTGTGGCTGGGCAACGTGCCGCTCGAAGGCGTCGAGGTGCCGCTGCCGGTGTTGTCGTCAAACAACAAGTCGATCGTGGTCGCGTTTCCGGCTTCGTCGATCAAGTCATTTAAAACAAACGAGGGCGGATTTGAACCGACATCCACCCGCGTCCAATTGGTCGGCGACGAACCCGCGATGGGGTCAAAGTCGATGCCCACCAACTGACCGCTGCCGGACGCCGGGAACGCCGTGTCGTTGTCGATGACGTCCGCGGCCAAACTTGCAACGGCCAGCGATAGCGGATAATTCGTCGAGTCGCCGGTGGCGGTAATCGCGTGCGAAATCGTACTCGCGTGCGTCCCTTCGACCGCCAAGTCATCGATCGCACGAACAAAAACGTTTTGCGGCGTCGTGTTGTTGAACACCAACGTTTGGTTGCCGGCAAATGTTCCGGCCGCGCCGGTCAAACTGACTTCACTCTGTGCGTCGGCCGTGACCGTTATCGTCACGTCTGCACCGCCGCTGGGCGCAGCGTCCAACGCGATCTGATAGGAATCCGTCACGATGCCCGGCGTTTCGCGGAGCGCCGTACCCGAACCGGTTTCCAGGATCGTCACGCCCGCCGCCGAAGCGTTGGCGGAGATTGAAAAATCCTGGTCCGAGATGTCAAAGAACACGTTGCCGACACCCTTGGCCCGAATCCGAGCTTGGCTGGTCGAGACATCTAGATTCGGCACCACGATCGATGCAGAACCGTTGTTGGGATAGTGACCCAGCAGAATCGGAAACGTGTTCCCGCCGTCCAGGGATAGACTCAAATGGATCGTCGTCGCGTTGATCCCGTTGGCATCGGTTCCCGCGACGGCCCAGGTCACCGTCTCGCTGCCGCCGCCGGACCACGTCACCGAGGTGTTGGGCGACGTGATTTCAAACGCAGCGCCGGTATCGACCACGGTCACGCGAACATCATCGCTGCGGACGCCACTGATTGTCGCGCCGTTGACATCGTGATTGTCACGCGCCGTCGCACGGAAATTCATGACACGACTTTGCGTCGGTAAATGTTCTCCGCGATTGGTTGACGGATCGGTGTTGGCCAAGATGTCCGACAGCCGTGGAAAGGTGCGATCTGGAGAGGTCGTCGGGGCAAACGAACGGAACAGCGGGCCGACCGCATCGTTGGCGTCGGGAATCGGCACCGTTTGTCCGCTGCTGGGTGAACCGACATCGATCTGTTCCCAGGTGTACGTGATGTTGTCACCCGAGTCGGGATCCGAGGCGTCGGCGGTCAACACAAACGGCGTACCGGCAGGGATCGTGACATCGGGTCCGGCATCGATGGTCGGAATCGTATTGCCGTTGGCCACCGGCGGTCGCAGCGAGGGAATTTGTGTTGAGATAAAGCGTTGGATTTCGTCGAAACTTCCCGCGTGAAAGTAACGTTCGTCCCCGGGTTCGACCGGCAGATTGTCGCTGCCGCAAATCCCCTGATACGCCATGATCGTCGATCCGCTACCGGGCTCGTACGAACTTTCGACGGCGCGTTGTGAACAGTTTCCCGAAACGCCGTTAAACGAATGCTCGGCACCAAACTGATGTCCGATTTCGTGCAACAGAATGCCGAGCAGCGAATCGGACACGGTGACGACGCTGTTGACCCCCAGGGTCAGAGGCGACGAGACACCGGAGACGCCTTGCGCCTTGTTGCTCTGTCCGACCGCCCCCAGCGTTGCCAGTCCACCGCCCGCACCGACTGCCAACACATGGCCGAGATCATATTCGTTGCGACCGCCCACTCCCGTCGTCGAGTTGCCGGAAATCGTCAAACGATCTTCGATCTCGGGCCCGTTTTCAATCAGCAAAGAGTTCGTGTCGCTGTCGCTATATCCATCGAAGGACGTGCTGCCGGTCGAAATCAGCAGGTCATTGTCGGGCACCAATTCCAGCTTGATCGCCAGCTCACGCTGGAAAATCGCGTTCACCTCGGCAACGATTTGATCGAGTGCATCGCTGGCCACGTTCCGCTGCTCCGTTTGCGTCGCCGTTTGCGGATTGCAGGTCGTCGAGACGGTGCAGGCCTGTTCGGTGAATTCGACCGTGGTGGCCAGAGCAAGTTTGTAGGTCGACACCCCCGCTCCGACGCTCAGATTGTCGACACCGATCGCCAGCAACAGACGCCGTTCCAGAACTTCGAAGACACGGCGGCGCGACGGCCGACGTGTTGCCACAGCGCCACGTCCGGTGGCGGTCAACCCTCGTTTTCGACGTGGTTTTGAATCGACGTGACGTCTGTTTGCGGACATGTAAGGAGCTCTATCGTCTGGCCTGATCGTGACGAAAAATCCATCGAGACGCGGCCGCCCGTTCGGGGCCGGCCGACGAAGAAGAAAGGCCCCAGGTGCAGCGGTCATCGCTCAACACAAACATGTGGAACATCCTCCATCCTTCCTGCTGAATCCGATCGCGAAACGTTTTTCTTTGGTTTGATAAGATCCTTTATGCCGGTTGTTCCCGTTTCATGAGCCAGCCCCAGTTTAGTCCTGGCGGGAGACGCCGCACAATTTTGCCGTCCATCGCCGCAGGGGTGAGCGGAACGGCGCGAGCGGGCGGTCGATTTTGTGAGCCGTGACGCGTAGGCGGCCGGGCATTTCCGGCGCCTGCCCGAGGCCTTACGTCCAGCGCCCGCTCGCGGCCTTACCGCCCGCGGCCTTACCGCCCGCGGCCTTACCGCCCGCGGCCTTACCGCCCGCGGCCTTACCGCCCGCGGCTCACTATTGACTCAGCAGGTCCCGACTAAATCGACAGCCCGCGAGCCGTCCGGTTTGAGCTTGGACGCAGGTTGACGTACCGGAAGGCTCGCGCCCTGCCGCAAAAAACACACCCCGGCCGGTGCCAAACGAGGATCATCTGCCCGTCACCGCCTTGGGCGTGAAATCCGAAATCGATTTCACCAAACCTGTTCTTGCCCACCAGAATCGTTCCGCGAAAAGGCGTAGACTGTCATCCAGGTTCCAGATTCACCATCACGACATTCAAGGTTTTTTGATGCGTCTCCTTTCCGCATGCCTGCTCACCGTTGCGACGCTTTTGGGAAATACCGGCCTCATCGCCCAAGACCCAACCCCCGATCAACGAAAGTACCTGCTCGACCGTGTCGACGATGTCGCCATCGTCCAGCTCTACGTCGACGGGTTCGACCAGTTGTCGCTGCGAGAAAAAACGCTGATCTATCATCTGTCGCAAGCTGCCATCGCCGGACGCGACATTTACATCGACCAACGCTACCGCTATTCGCTTCGCATTCGCGATGTCCTGGAAGGTGTGTTGACCCACCCGCAAGGGATCGACGAAAAAACCCAGGCGGCGATTCGGAAATACATGAAACTGTTCTGGGTCAACAACGGCCCGCACAGTGCGTTGACGGCACAGAAAAATCTGTTGGAGTGCTCCGTCGACGCGTTTGAATCTGCCGTCAAACAAGCCGTGAAAAATGGTGCCAAACTGCCGGCGTCCGGCGAACAGTTGTTGACGCTGATGCTGGAGATCGAACCGGTCCTGTTCGACCCCGAATTTGAAACACACGTCACCCAGAAATCACCGCCCGACGGCGTCGACATTCTGACCGCCAGCGCCAACAACCTCTACCACAACGTCACCACCGCGGATCTGGACGGGTTTCAGGAACGCTACCCGCTCAATTCACAATTGATCAAAACAGACAGCGGAAATCTGCGTGAAAACGTCTACCGCAGCGGATTGGACAGCCTCGTTCCCGCCGGCATGTACGCCCAGCCGATCGCCGACATCGTCTCTCATCTCGAAGCCGCCATTCCCTTTGCCACGCCCGAGATGGCGCGTGCCCTGGACGCACTGATTCACTATTACCGCACCGGCGAAGCCGTCGATTTCTACGGTTACAACATCGCTTGGGTCGCCGACAAAGACAGCCCCGTCGATACCATCAACGGGTTTATCGAAGTCTACATGGATGCGCGGGGCATCAAGGGATCGTGGGAGGCCGCGGTCTACTTCAACGACCCGATCAAAATGGACATGATTCGAAAATTCGCCGACACCGCCCAGTGGTTTGAAGACCGCATGCCGTACGCCGAATCGTTTCGAAAAGACAATGTGAAGGGGATTTCGGCCAAAGCGATCCAAGTCGTGATGGAAACCGGTGACTCCGGCCCCGTCACTCCGATCGGAATCAATTTGCCCAACGACGCAACCATTCGCCAGCGGTACGGCAGCAAGTCCGTTTCGCTCAGCAACGTCATGGAAGCCTATGACAAGGCCAGCACGCCATCGGCGCGGGCGGAGTTCTGTTACGACGATGCTGAATTCGCCCGGGCCGATCAATGGAAATCGACCGCGCTGGCACTGGAAGTGAACATGCACGAAGTCATCGGGCATGCCTCCGGCCAAGTCAACGAAGGCATCGACCCCGCCGTCTCGATCAAGGAATACTACAGTGCGCTCGAAGAAGGACGAGCCGATCTGGTCGCGTTGTATTTTATCGGCAATCCTAAATTGATCGAACTCGGGTTGGTCGAAAACGAAACGGACCTGAAAGAGATGCAGCTGGCGGCCTATGAAGCCTACACGCGAAACGCGATGACCCAACTGCGTCGGATCAAGTCGGGGACGACGATCGAAGAAGACCACATGCGGAATCGGCAAATGATTGTCGGCTGGCTGGCTGCCAACACGGACGCCATCCGCGTCGACGTCCGTGACGGGAAAACGTATTTTCGCGTCGCAGACGTTGCCGCGTGGCATCGCGGCGTCGGTCAGTTGTTGGCCGAAGTGCAGCGGATCAAATCCGAAGGTGACCGAGCCTCTGCCGAACGGTTGATGAAGGATTACGCGATCAAGATCAATGTCGCCTTGCGCGACGAAGTGTTGCGTCGTTATGCCGATTTGGACCAACCCGCCTACACCGGTTTCGTTCAACCCGAATTGACCCCGGTGACGGACGACCAGGGCAACATCACCGAGGTCCAGATCTCCTACCCCCAAGACCTGGAAACCCAAATGCTGAAGTGGTCCGGGGCGAAGGCCAAATAGTCGGTTCGGCGGCAGACGGGGGATGATCCGTTGACATCCGTCGGGAGAGCACCAGCGATTCCAGCATCCCGGAGGGATGCCAGCGAGTAGCCGGAGGTGAGCGCAGCGACACCTCCGGAGATCCGATCTCCCGTCGGACGCGACCCCGGAGGGTGTCGAAGCAAATCACGCTCGAGCCCTCGGACCCGGTCTGCTGCGCCGTGTCAATAAGCAATCTGATCGACTCTTTCGGCAAGGTGATCTGCGGCACCGCCGGCGAATCGATTCGCTGCGACCCCGTCCGGGGTCGAGAGGATGATTGGGGGGGCTGCCCGGAGGTGGCGCTGCGCTGACCTCCGGNNCGGAGGGCTCGCGCCCTGTCGCCCCAGCTCCCTCACTTGATCTCCACAAGCTCGACGAGGAAGTGCAGTCGGGCTCGTGGAGGGATCGGGCCGCCGGGGGTGCCGCGCTCGCCGTAGCCGAGTTCATGGGGGATGTCCAATTCGATCATGCCGCCCTCGCCGATCAATTGCAGTCCTTCGGTCCAACCGGGGATCACGCGTTTAAGCGGAAAGGGAGTCGGTTGCCCCCGGCGATACGAGCTGTCGAAAATCTTCTTGGAATCCAACCAGCCCTTGTAGTGCGCCACCACGCTGTCGGTGGCCTTGGGTTTGGGTTTGTCGCTCTTTCGGAGCACGCGGTACTGCAGTCCCGAATCGGTCTTGCTGAATGTTTTTGGGGCATCGGGATCGATCTTACCCGGCGAAACCTTCTCCAGCTTGTCGGCCGGACCTGCCGTGATGGCTGCCTGGCTCGTTTGGACGTCTTGCTGCAGCTTATCTGCGGTGTTGAGCACGCCGCCGATCGCACTGCCTTGACCCCATGACGTCGCCGCCAACAACAAGACCGCAACAAACGGAGTTCCGAGCACGAGTGATTGTTTCATCGAAGAGAACCTGACTAAGGAAGGGCGATGGGAAATGGGGCCGTGATTGCATCGATCGGAGAATCAAAATTGTACTCGATTCGTGGATCGGTCGAGGGTAGCAGAATCTGGGCGGGAATCGGCATACGGTTTGCGGCCTGAGTCGATTTCGTTTTCGGTGACCAGATGCTGTGACCATCGGGCACGTATCCAAAACGGTAAAGATTCCTTGACGGCTGAGGAAAGCTCAATGACGACCATCGATTCGAATTTGGAAACCAAGGTGCAAAGCGTCATGCAACGGCACCCCGTAACCATTCACGACTATCAAACCGTTCACGATGCCGTCGACGCAATGACCGAGCACCACGTCTCGGCGCTGCCGGTCGTCGACGAGGGGCACTATCTCAAAGGCATCCTCACGCTCAACGATCTCGTCCGATTGGTTCAAGATGCCGAGCGAACGCTCGAAAGCGACTTGGCGATCTACGACACCAGTTATCTGGTCGCCGACATCATCCGCGAAACCCTCGGCACCGATGAAGTCGCCAGCGTGATGTCGGGCGTGATGTTCAAAGTCAAACAGGAAGACACGCTCAAGAGTGCCGCAAAGTTGATGATCGAACATCAACTGCATCACCTTCCCGTCGTCGGCAAAGACATGAAATTGCTGGGCATCCTGTCCTCGATGGATTTCGTTCGCCTCGTCGCCGACGGGACCTAGCAAACGAGGGAATGACGACTCCAGCACGCGGCGTCAGCCAGTGGCGCCTGGCGATCTCGAATCCTGCTCGCGCCGCTCGCTCATCGGCCTGTCGATTGAATCGGGATCTGCTGCGGAGTCAATGGTGAGATGCTGGCCGTAAGGCCTCGGGCGGGGCCGAAATGCCCGGCCGCTTACGCGTCGCGGCTCACTAAATCGACAGCTCGCTTACGCTTCCCGCTGGCATCGGCGAGCGTGGCCGGCTCTCCCGCTCAGTGTTTCTAAGGCTCACGAAACCACTTTCGACTCCAGGGTTTCGCCGGCAACGGGGCAGACGAATCCCGGCGGCTTCAACGCCAAAACGCTGCAGGACACGTCGGCCAAGACGGATTCGGCGGTATTGCCGATCAAAAAGCCGGCGATACCGGTACGGCAGACCGTCCCCATGACCAGCAAGTCCGCTTGAACCTCCTCGACCATGTCCGAGATCACGTCGGCCGCCGGTCCACGCCGGACGTGGAATTCCGGTGACACTTCGGTCATTCCCGTGGCACGATAGAGCTCGCCAAGATGGGTGCGGATGTTTTCCGCGTGAATCGAAAAGACGTCTTCGGATTGATCTTCGCCAAACGATTGATGGAACGGCGATTCCATTGGCAGTTCGAACGGGACTTCCAAAGGCATTTCCCAAGCACTCAGCCAATGCAACGTCGCCTCATCGCTGCGTGCAATCTCCAGTGACAACTCCGCGATCGCTTCGTTCAACTTCTTGTGCGGGGTATCCTGTCGGTCGACGTCGATCGCCGCCAAGACCTGGTCGAAATCGCCGTGCACCTGGGGCTTCAGCAGCAGCATCGCGCACGGGCACATCCGCAACAGTGCACGGGCCACGCTGCCGACCACGCGCCCGGCGCCGCGAAATCCGTCGGCCGCCTTGATCACCAAATCGTGGTCGTTGCGGATCACTTCGCGGATCACTTCCATCGCCGGATCACCGACGGTGACCACGATGTCGATCGGAACGGACGAGTCGTAGAACTCGCTCACTTGTTCTTGCAGCTTGGCGCGATGATCTTCGATCAACAGCCGTTGCAGCTCGTCCGGACTGGCAACACCCTTGAACAATCGCAGGATCCGGGGCACGGGTTTGATCACATCCATCAACGTCAACGAGGCGCCATTTTCCATCGCCAGCACGATCGCTCGCGCAATCGCCCCCTCGGGTTCCTCCGTTCCCGTGTACACCAGCAATTTTTTGAATCGTTCCATCAAAGGACCCTCGAAAACATCGTTGTCGATCGTTCATCGGCCGCTTCGATGCAAACGATGTACCGTCAAAGCGACGGAGAACGAATCCAACCAGGGACGCTCCAAAGTCTGCTTTCATACGTTTGGCCGGTCCCATTTCATCACTCACCTGGAATGACAATCCGTGCGAATGGGCGCATCCGCTGATCGCGACAGCGCGCCAACTTGAGCCAGCTGTGACAATGTGTCAATCGCCAGCTGCGAATGACGTTATCGAGCAATCGCAGCAAAGAATCGTCACGTGATTGAGTTTCTGCGTCACGCTGGTCGTCGTCGGCGATCGAGCCGATTTGGAGGTTCGGGGGCACGCGGTCGCTCGGTGGCGCATCGATGCTCCTCGACGGGGAGCCTATGATGCGGGCCAGCCGTTCAGCTGGCCGGTATCGCCATCAAGGCTTGGCAGAGCTTTTCAAACCCGGGCGTCGTCTCGGTCGCTTCGATTTGAAGGTCGCGGACCAGTTTGATTTCCGACTGGCGGATCGCCCCGCCGGCCACAAGCATGTCGACCAGAATCGCCTGTTCATCCAGATCGATCTTGCCGTCTTTGAGCAACACGTGACGCATCAGCGGCAGAAACAGCTCGTCGAATTCCGGGCAGACTTCATCCGCTTCGCCGAGTAGCTGGACTAGAAACGCCACGTCGTCAAAGTCCAGCGCGCCGTCTTCTTCGACGTACCGACGAATCCGCGCGACTTCGTTCGAGCTGAGCTTGCCGTCGCTCAGCAGTTCGGACTTCAGTTGTTTCAGATGGGCCACAAGTCATACCTCAAGCGATTGATTCCAAGCACTACAGGAATCTAGATCACAGTCCGGCTCGCCCCGGCGATTTCGAAATCGATTTCGAACCATCCGCGGCGTCCCCTACTCCCGATCCGATCCTAACCGACAGACCGCTTGTGCCGTTTTTAACGCCGAAGATCAGTCCCCCGCGCCCCCCACCCCACAGCCGTGACATTGTTCGTCATCATTCTGCCCCGAATGATTCTGCCTACTTCAATCCATACCATTTTCTTGTCATCCATTTTCCTGTCGCCCTTTTCTTCGGGATTTCGGTTTTTCGAAAATTCGCTGTAACACGCTGAGACGTGTCACGCTTTGCCGGGTGAATTCACTCCTCTTCACCCTGTAAAGCACAATGAAAACTGCAACGAATGTCATCTTGGTCGCTCTCTTGGCCGTCTCCGTCGGATCGGCCCAAAATCCCTGGGGCGATTGGGTGCCCCAGCCTCTTCCGAAAACGACTTCCAACCTGAAGTATCAACAGCGGGCCGGCTCCACCACGACCCATCGCAACGGCGCCGTCAGTGAGTCGTGGTTCAATTCGGGCTTCACACAGGAAGCCGGCGTCGAGATCGGCGTTTCCTCTGGCAACGACAAGCAACACGGGACCAAATTCGGGCGGGAACGGGACGAAAAGTGGTTTGCGGGGGTTCGCGGAGGTGTTCGAGCCGGTTACGCAGCGGACGCGGGCGTCGACCAGACCGGACAGATCGGCAACACCCGGGTCAGATCGTACGCCGAGGCCGAGGCATTCGTCGGCGTAGAAGCGGGCGCTCAAGCCGGGGTGAGCAACAACGGAGTGGGCGTCAATGCGAGTGCCTTTGCGGGTGCTCGGGTGGGCGCGCGGACGGGAACCGAGGTCGGACCGGTCGATGCCGCGGTGACGGGAGAAGCATGGGCGGGGGTGGGCGTCGAAGCCGGAGCCGATGCGAAGTACAAGAACGGTCGAATCAAGTTTGACTATGGCGCCGGAGGGGCCATCGGCGTGGGCGGCAAAGTTGGCGGTGACGTCTCGGTCGATCTTCGGCAACCCATCAAGGCCGCCAAGCGAGTCGACTCGACCCGTCGAAGCGTTTCAAATGATGTCGGCAAAACCGCTCGCACGGTCAGCGGCTCGACACGCAAAAGCGTCAAGAACGTCAAGAGCACCGGCAAGAAAGCGAAACGCTCGATCGGAAAGCTCTTCAAATAACGAGCCCCCATCCGCGGACGATCGACGGGCTGCGATGTTTCAGCCCCTCGTTCTCGCTCACCCCGCCATGGGCCCGAATGATTCGGGCTTTTTCACCACGCTCGCATGTTTCTGCCCGCCATTTTTCCGCCATCTCCCGCGACCGCCCCATTCCTCGTCAATCCTGTTAGGATGGAGAGAAGATAGAACCTGCCGACTTCGCCCCGGCACTGACGCTTCTCTTCACGGATTCGACGCCATGACATCGACTTCGTCGCCCAGCTTGTTCGCCACTCCGGGCTCAACCGATGACGGACTGGTCAACGGGATTCGCGCACAAGACGATCAGGCATGGGAACAGTTTGTCGAACGCTATTCGCCGTTGATCTATGTTTGGTGCCGAAAGTGTGATTTACGACCTGAAGATGCCTCGGATGTGTCCCAACAAGTTTTTGGAGCGGTCCATCGATCGATCTCGACGTTTTCGAGGCGTCCCGAGGGCGGAGGCAGTTTTCGTGGTTGGTTGTTCGTGATCACCAGAAACGCGATCCGCAATCATCTGGAGCGCACCTTGCGGGGGCCATGTGCGCAGGGAGGCAGTTCGATCCAGTTGCGTCTGCTCGCCGAACCCGAATCACTCGATGAAGCCTCTCTGTCGGCTGCGACGCTTTCAGCCGACGGTCGATCCCATCCAGACGCACCACTGCAGGCCGCACTCGACGCGGCCCGCGGGGATTTCGACGATCGGACGTGGCAATGTTTTCGACTTATCGCACTCGAAGGCCACACGGCGGCCGAAGTCGCGGAGCAATTCGGAATGAAGCCTTCGGCGGTGCGGCAGGCGAAATACCGGGTGACACGACGGCTGCGCCTGGATCTTGGGCGTTTTCTTTGATGGTGTAACTGGCGACGCCGAAACGACTTAAGGATCGCCGATCGGGCGAAAATCGCGGCGGATCGCCCCGTTCGCGTTGCGCGATGGTGTTGTTCATTATGGCACGCCGGCGTTTGTCACTCCGGCGTGCGTCAGACGTCGCACCCTGCCAGCGATCAATGCATTATCGTCAACCATCGGAGTTCCTGCGATGCAGATTCCTTGCCCATCAAGAAAAACGCTCCACGACCTTCTCGTCGGCGCGGTCGAAGATGACCAGGCGCGTGAAATCTGTAGTCACCTGGACACTTGCTCGAACTGTGAATCGTTGACTTCAACGCTCGAACAGCAACACGTCAATTTGCTGCAAGAACTTCAAGAAGATGGCAGCAGCCAGCGATTCCTTGCTGAACCTGAATTCGAACTCTTGCAAAAGGCGATTTCGACGTCCCGGTCAGCGGACTGCAATACCGCGACCAAGAAGGACGTCGCGATCGCTGCAGGGACCCGACTTCGCGACTATCGATTGCTAAAAAAGATCGGGCAGGGAGGGATGGGAAGCGTCTATCTGGCCGTGCATTTGAATCTAAGAAAAGCGTTCGCGGTGAAGGTCCTGCCGGAGGAAAAACTGCGGTCGGAAAGTTCGGTTGCACGTTTTCGCCGGGAGATGCTCGCGGCCGGTAAAGTGAACCACCCCAACCTGATCAGTGCTTCGGATGCGGGCAGCGTCGATGGGCGGCACTTCTTGGTGATGGAACTTGTCGAAGGTGCAGATCTGGCCCGGATCGTCCGTCAACGCGGACCTCTAAACGTCGCCGATGCGTGTGAAATCATTCGTCAAGCAGCCCTCGGTTTGCAGCATGCACACGATAGCGGCCTGTTACATCGCGACATCAAACCCTCGAACTTGATGTTGACCCATGATGGAAACGTTAAAGTGCTCGACCTCGGATTGGCCGGCTGGGTGGAAAACGAGGAATCAACCGAAACACCGACGCCGACCTGTGGCGGCCTCACGAACGCGGACCACTTCGTTGGAACGCCGGAGTACATGGCGCCTGAGCAATTTGGTGGTCAGACGAGGGTCGATGAACGCGCGGATCTCTATGCGTTGGGTGCCACCCTGTTTCAACTCTTGACCGGGCACTCCCCCCGCCAACGACAGGTAAGAAACCGATCGGAAACCGTCGATCTCGATGTCGGCGAGCGATTGGCTGAATGTGACGATCTCCGGCGTGACCTTCCCCCGCAGCTAAAGCACTACATCAAACTTTTGCTGTCGCCGTCTCGCGAGCAACGCCCCCACAGTGCCGCAAGCGTCGCGTTACAGCTCGCCAGTTTTGCAGAACAATCAAACCTGCTGCAGCTTGCCGAGACTTGCAAGGAAAGCCCCGGAATGTTGTCAGCCGATTTGTCCCAGTTCAGCGAAACGGCCTTGCCCGCGGATTCTCAATCGGATCAAGGAATCGATCCGACCCTTCCTGAAAAATCGGCGGTCGTACCGTTAAGACTATCTGTTTGCCTTGTGGCTGCTGTGGTTGCAATCGGTCTGTTCTCGCTGTTCTCCAACCGTTCCAGAGTCGGCGTGATCGAAGGTGCATCGCCCGTCAAAGACGACACCGTGATCGCGGCGCCGGCGGACGACTCCGTGACAGAAGAAGACGTGGTCCACGCGATTCGAAGTGGCGAGATCGATCGTGCCGTTGCGCTCGCACAGAAACTCATCCGGCAGGCGCCGCATCTCGGTTGGAACCACGCCTTGGCCACGATGATCGCCGCCTATGACCTTCAAAACGACGGGTCGACTTCGTTGACGACCTACGAAGATCACAGAAAGTGGCTTGGCAAACGCTGGGCGCAAACAGGTGAGGGCACCAATACGATTCCACGCATCTGCTGTTTGCACCCGGATCCTCCGGCCGATTTGTCACGAATGCTCGACGCCGTCGTCGCCGAAGCGAAGGATCGCCCGAAAGACTGGAGATATCCCCATTCCGAGATGATGTTGTTATTCCGCCTGGGACGATACCGCGAATCGCTTGTCGCATTCTCTGATGCACGACGCGTCTCGCCAAGTAACCTCGTGCATCGCGCCGTCGATACGGCTTGGTCGGCATTGATTTTGAATCGGCTGGGACGAGCGACCGAAGCACGTCGTGCATTGGAAAAAGCGCAACAGTTGCAGCAGGACATCAAAGCAAACGCTCGCACTCCTGTGCCTCAAATGTGGTTCGATTACATCGAATTGGTTGTCATCCTTGGTCAATTTGATGAGCAATCCTCGACGCCCCAAGAAGATCCCGATCAACAATCGGAGACGACAACGCCTCCAGCAGATCAGGCGGCATCACCTCAGAAAATCGCACACGATTCTCAGGCGATCAAAACGGAAACGGCCAAAGAGACATCGATTCAACTGGTGCAGATGCCAATTGAAAACGCGGCGAGACACGAGACGCGGGATCAATGGGAGGACCGTGTCGACGGCCTGTTGATCAAACAAGCCTACGCTGACGCAGAGGCGGAATATGCTGCTGGTCAACAAACACACGAAATGCATTGGCCACTGCGCTGCCGCGTTGCACTCGGACTGATGATTGCCGCGCGAGACGATTCAAATCGACGCCCCCAAGCTGACCGATACTTGCAAAACCTGGAACAAACGCTCCGAAACGCCCCCCAATTGCCGCTGCCTGCTCGAATCGAAATACTCCGCCTGCTCGCGCTCCATCAAGAACGACAGTGGGACCAGGCGTTGATCGATCGGACCGCGCAGCAGATCCAGGCAGAGCGTTGGAGCGACTGGGGCCTTCACCATTGCCTTGCCACAATCCGATTTCGTCAGGGGCGACTTGCACTTGCATTGGATCACCAAGCGGCGGCGGGGCAACTGACGAAAACGGACTTGCAAAAATGGCTCCACGACTACTGGTGGACCCTGATGCTGGCCTGCAATGGTCAACTCGATTTGGCGCGCCGATCGTTGATGAAATCGGAAATGGTCCAGCGGCAGTTGACTCCGCTGCTCGGCTCCGAATCGACAGCGTCCATCGAGGACCTGGAATCGATCTTGGAGATGCGATGGATGATGCCGGTTTTTCAACATCGCCTCGGACCGCTTGAAAACCTGAAACGGTGGCATGCCGGACAAACGCCGGCCTTTGTGAATCTGGACAACCAGGTTCATACGATCACCAAACGTTTGATTGAGTCGCCCGATGAAGCCGAATTTTATTTCCAGCGAGCGATGACCTTCAGCCGCATGCGTCGGCAGCGGGAAGCGTTTTCTGATTTCCAGCGAGCTGCGATGCTGAAACCGGATGATCCGATCTATCAGACCGTCCAGGCATACGTCGAATCGTTGACGAAAGACCGTGGTCTGTTACAGCAGTTCAGTCGCGCCATGACCGGCGACAAAGCGACGATGCTTCGACGACTGGATCGTCGAAACCCCGGCACCGCGTTTGTGTTCCGCGTTCTTCTGGTCGGCACGCCCCAGGAACATACGTTTTCTGTCTATTTCGAAGATCTGGAAACACTCGCGAAAAACTTCCCCGATGATTGGTACTGTCAATACGTTCTCGCACTCTGGAAACTTCGAACCGGGCGAATCGATGAAGCGGAGGCTCACCTTCGGTCGCTCATCACGACCGTCGACGACACCTCTCTCGAACAGTATTGCACCTTATGGTGGATCGATTGGCTGGAGGATCTCCGTGGCAAGCAGAGCGAGGAGGAACGAGCGGCTCGCAAGAAGCGATTGGCTCAGCTGCAAGCCAAAACACAATTCAATCCCCTCAACGTCGTAAAGAATTGGCAGGCCGTTTATGAGTCCATGCTGATCTCAACAGGCAATCTTGAGCCCGTTCGAAAAGTCGTCGAAGCGGAATTGATGCGGACGATTCCCGGTGCGGGCGTCACGATTGCGTTCGATTTGTCTCGCAGCGGATTGTCGGACATGTTGTACAACATCAACGCCTCCGCGATGGATCCAGCAGGAACACGCTGCGCGTTCACTCCCCTACGCGATGGCAGTCTGTATCTGCTGGAAATTGCCCAGGGGAAACTGGTGAATTTCCCTGCCGGCGGTGAAGTCCGTTGTCTCGAATTCACCGGCGACGGCAAGTCCTTGATTGTCGGCCGACCCAACAAGTGCGTCGATGTGATTGAGATCGCGACCCGCCGAGCAACTTCGCTGAACGTGAAATTTCAGCCCAACTCGCTCGACCACTTTAAAACAGACAATTTGCTTGCCGTCGCGTTCCAAGCCAAGCGAGTGGAAATCTGGGATCTGGCAACGAAGACCCTCTGGCAACAACCGACGCTCTTGCTCGGCGTTCCGCGGCACATTGAATTCAATGCCGACGGATCCCGAATCGCGATCGGCATGGGCAACGATCACACGTCTATCTATTCTCAAACGCTGGCCCCGGTGACCGAATTGTCCGACGGCGGACAATTCGCGTGGATCGATCACAACACAATCTGCTGTTACCGTTCAGATTCCCGTCAACTTCGAATCATCGAGATTGACAAGGAACGACAGGCAAGGACGCTTGCGACAACACCGGGACCGATCACCGCTTTAACGTATTTGAAGTCTCATCAATTCATTGTCACCGGAAATGACCGGGGTGAAGTCATGGGATGGTCACTCTCCGGCGAGCAGAAAATGATCGGACACTTGCCACACGCGCTGATTCGTCGACTTTCCTCCTCCGACGATGGCCGCTATCTGCTTGTCACCGGGCGCCGCCACCGACAGGGTGACGGTGGTTCGTGCTGTGTGTTGTTCGACTTGGCAACGATCTAGCTCGACAACCGTCCCGGAGCGAACCCATGGAGGCGTTTCGGCCTGTCGATTGCAGCCCGCACGCGTTCGCAAGTGGCCACGCGGCGTCTCTCGTTCACGCCTCGGGCTGGCATGTTCATGTTGATCTCGGGACGTCGTCTAAATCGACAGGCCGCTTAGGGAAAATAACCCCCCTGAAGGGTAGCGTGCTGGCGTGCTTGCACCCGCTAATCTACGATTTCGGCCACTATTAGTGCCCAGGCATTCACTTATTTGAGGCAGCGGTTGTCCATTCCCGGGTCATCTGTCCTTTGCCTCCTTATCCATTTTCTCCAGGAATGAATCCGTGAGTTTTATCAACCACTTGCGCAGGGCGCTGGGTGAGCGACCGGTTCGCAACCACCGAGGCGATCGAGTCCATGCAAGACGCAATCGGCTTCGGATGCAGATTCTGGAACAACGCTATTTGCTGGCGGGAGACACGAACTATTCCTACGGCGACGAACTGCGCAACTACCGTTTGGCCATTGCAACAACGGAAGAATTCACGGCGGCGATCGGCGGTGAAGTCGCTGCTCTGGCGAGCGTGAATGCCTTGGTATCGGAGTTGAATGCAATCTACGAGCCCGAACTTGCGATTCACTTCGATTTGGTCACCGGCGCCAACACCATCTTTGAAACAAGTGACCCGACGGACGACGGACTGGACAATGGCAATCTGAGTTTATTGATCAATCAAGGCACCGGGGTCTTTGACACGATCATCGGGCCGGACAGCTACGATGTCGGGCATGTCTTGGGGACATTCGGTGGAGGAGGCACCTCCGGCCTCGCCTACCTGGGCGTGGTTGGGAGTTCCTCTCTGAAGGGTGGCGGCGCGACCGTCGTCGGCAATATCAGCTCGGTCGGTTCAGAGGGTTGGAATCTGGTGGTCGCTCATGAGTTGGGACACCAGTTCAGTGCTCGACACACATTCAATGCCTCTGTCGCGGGGACCAACTGCAACTCAACCACCTACGATCCCGCGTCGGCTTACGAACCGGCGAGCGGATCGACGATCATGAGCTATGCCGGAATCTGTGGTGCGAACGATTTGCAATCGACCGAAGACCCCGTGTTCCACTCCGCTAGCGTCGAGGACATCAGCGATTACATCACCACTCAGACGGGAGCGGACCCCAGTTCGACGACTCCGCTCGCCAACGATGTCCCGACCGTCAATGCCGGGATCGACTACACCATTCCCGCCGAGACTCCGTTTGCTTTGACGGCGGTCGGAAGTGACGCTGATCCGCTGAGCTACTCATGGGAGCAGCTGGATTTGGGAACGCCCCAAAGTTTGCCGCTGACGGACCTGGGGAACGGCCCGATCTTTCGCGCCTTTGCTCCAACCAATGATCCGACAAGAATCTTTCCTCGGCTCGATGACTTGCTCAACGGAGTTGACACGGCTGCGACCGGTGAAGTGCTGCCATCGATCAGCCGCGATTTGAACTTTCGCGCAACGGTTCGTGACGGTCACGGCGGTGTCTCCAGCGATGACATGGTGATCACGGTTGATAGCACATCTGGCCCGTTCGCCATCACCAGTTTCAATACCAGTTCCATCCTCACGGGCGGTTCGGTCGAAACGGTGACTTGGGATGTTGCGGGGACCAATGCTGGTGCCATCAATGTCAGTGACGTCGCGATTGAAATGTCTGCCGACGGCGGATTGACGTATCCGTACGTCCTCGCCTCCGCAACGGCCAATGACGGATCTCAAACCGTCACGATCCCCAATGTCAATCTTACCAGTGCTCGCTTGCGTGTTCGCGCCCTGGGGAATGTCTTTTTTGACGTCAACGACGCCAACCTGACGGTGGCCAGCGATAGTGGCCAGCCCGGAGTTGTGTTCACTCAAAGCGGAGGCGACACTCGACCTTTCGAAGCCACTGGTCCCGGTCTGGATGACAGCTACGATCTCTCGCTCAATGGTGACCCCGCGGGGTTGGTCACGATCGAGATTGCCGCGGACTCTCAAACTCTGGTGAGTTCCGATGGTGTCAATTTCAGTTCGACACTGCAACTGGTCTTTGACTCCGCGGCGGCACAAACGGTTCACGTTCGTGGGATCAGCGACGGAATCGAAGAAGGGCCACACCAAAGCTCGATCGCTCATTCGGTTCTCGCCAGCACGTCGACAAGTTATCCGGTTGGAACCGCTCTAGGATTTTTGCAGGTCGACGTGATCGATGCTGAATTACCACCGGTCATCGGAATTGATTTTGACTCCGCTGGAAATGTTCCGTCGAACTGGAAGGGCGCAGGTGCCTTGTTCAACGCGGACGGTTCGAACCTGAATCGTGACGATGGTGCGGCAACGACCGTGAACGTTTCGTCGTCGATCATTGGGACGACATGGATCAGTTCTTCAGGTCCGGCTTCCTCGACGATCCCGCGCCACTTTCCGTCCTTGGTTGACCTGGACGGATACAGCTACAACGAACTGGGAAATACCTTCACGTCGACGTGGACGGGATTGACTGCGGGGGCGCCATACGGGGTCTATCTGTTTGGTTTCGAAAACCGACCCGAAGACTATGGTCATGATGTGACGGTGACCGGGGCGGATACGGTTTCATTTACTCAGACACTTGTGAACGGCCAACTGGTCGTCAATGACGCTGTTGGCTCAAGCTTGAATCGCTTGGACGATTACGCCCAGGTGGTCACCGCCAACGCAAGTGGAAGCATCACGATCACCGTCGCCCCTGCCGCGGGATCTCAGGGAGTATCGCTCGCCGGACTCGCGGTGCAGCCGATCTTCAATTCGATGCTCGATTCAGATTTTGCGATCGCCGCGACGGATGCTTCGAAGAGTGAAGGGGATTTGGGCTCCGTCGATTTCACCTTCACGGTGACCCGGTCGGGGAGCACATCCGGAACGACGAGCGTGGACTACAGCGTCAGCGGCGCGTCTCCCCAACCCGCCGATGCCAATGATTTTGGGGGCGCGTTTGCCGGCGGCACGATCAACTTTGCCGATGGCGAATCCAGCAAAGTGATCAGTGTCAGCGTCAGCGGTGATACGCTGGTGGAGCCCGATGAGAACTTTGTCGTGACGCTGGCCAACCCCGCCGGTGCGGCCACGATCACGACCGCATCGGCAAACGGTCTGATTCTCAACGACGATGTGATTTCCAGTCAGCCTCCGGTGCTATCTCTGCCGTCGGGCCCGGTCACCTACGTCGAAGGCGACGTTGCGATTCTGGTCGATTCCAACGCAACGGTGTCTGACGCGGATTCACCCGACTTCGACGGCGGAACCCTGACGATCGCCATCGCCGAAAATAGCACAGCGAACGACCAGCTATCGATTCGCAACCAAGGGACCGGTGCTGGCCAAATCGGCGTCATTGGAAACACGGTGTCGTTCGAAGGGGTTGATGTCGGGACTTTTGCCGGTGGCACGGCAGCGACGCCGCTGATCGTCGCGTTCAATGCCGACTCGACGCCGGCTGCCGCGCAGGCGATTCTACGAAATCTCCAATTTGTCAACTCGTCCGATTCTCCGTCGACTCTCTCGCGGCTTGTGACTGTCACGTTGAACGACGGAGATGGCAACGAAAGCCCGCCAACGTCGCAAGAGTTGGCGTTCTCTTTCGTTTTACCGATTACGGGCGACAATTTTACGATCGGCGAGGCAATCGGGCGTGATTCGGCAGGCAACCTCTACCATGCCGGGAGGTTCGCCGGGACCATTGATGCCGATCCGAGCGCTGGCGAGTTTCTTTTGACCACGCCGAGTACTTCGGAGGATGGCTATATCGCCAGCTACACGCCAAGTGGGAATTTGCGTTGGGCGCACCAGATCGGCAGTGCCGGAAAGGAAACTGTGTGGCGGATGGTTGTAAGTGGCTCGGGCGATGTGTTCGCCGTTGGCGAATTTGCGGAAGCGGTCGATTTCGATCCGGGCCCTGGAATCGTCAATTTGACTCCCGTCAATACCCGCGACAATTACATCTTGAAGCTCGACAGCGACGGTCAATTCGTCAGCGTGGGGCAGATCGGAGGCGATATAAGCGGCCTTTCGTTGGACAACACCGGCAACCTCCTGCTCTCTGGTGGATACCGACGCACGGTCGACTTTGATCCCGGCCCCGGAGTGTTCAATCTTCCCGATGCCGGATCCAGCGGGAACGCCGACAGTTTTTTCTTGAAGCTCGACTCCGATCTGAATTTCGTTTGGGCCAAGTCACTCGATGAAGTCAACTATCCACTTGGACGTGGCGATTTTTCCTGGGCGATCGCGGCCGATTCAAACGGCGACGTGTATGCGGCGGGCGATTTCCGTGGTGAAGTCGACTTCGATCCGGGGCCTGGGGTGACAAGTTATGTGTCGCCGGGATCTTCGGAGTCGGACGCTTATCTATTGAAGCTATCTTCCGCGGGAGACTTTGTTTGGGCGAGGGCATGGGGCGGCGCAGCCATCGAATTCTCTTCGACTCTGGCGATCGATCGCAATGACAATATCTTGGTGGGCGGCGGATTTGGAGATGCGTTTTCAACTTCGGTGGGCCAAACGACTGATTTTGATCCCGGGCCTGGTTCCTTCCTGATCACGAGTAACGGTGAACGCGATGCGTTCCTCTCGAAATTTGATAAGGACGGACAGTTCATTTGGGCGAGGGGCATCGGTGGAACCTACTTTGACACCCCGAGTAGTATCGCTGTCGACAGCGAAGGCAATGCCTCACTCGCAATGAGATTTTGGCGGACCGTCGATTTTGATCCATCCGCCGACGTGTATGAAGTGGAGGCGGTCGGGATCAATAGTGCCATTTGGGGATTGTCAGAGACGGGTGATTTTAGGTTTGTTGCCCATCAGGCCGCTGATTCAACCACGTCTATCAATCAGTTGATGATTGACGACGCGGGCAATCATCTTGCCACCGGATATTTCAATGCGACGACCGATTTTGATCCCGGAGTCGGTTCTTTTGAATTGCCGGAATCGGCCAGCGGCGCTTTCATCTTGGCATTGTCGCTCGATAACCTTCCTGAGAATCAGATCGTTCATGTGGAAGGTGTTGACCCTGTTTTCTCCATCGCGGCGAATGACGCTCAGAAACAAGAAGGAAGCTCTGGCACGACAAACTTGACGTTTACGGTGACTCGAGCGGACGAATTGGTCGGCGAGTTCAGTGTGGATTATGCGGTGACCGGCGTCGGGACCAATCCGGCCGGTGCAACAGATTTCGGTGGTGCCTTTCCTTCCGGGACACTGACCTTTGCCGAGGGTGAGGATTCAAAGTCGTTGGCCGTTGCGGTGACAGGCGACTTCGACATCGAACCCAACGAAACCTTCCGTGTCACACTAAGCAATCCGAGTGGCGCCGCGACGATCGCGGTTGCGACGGCCAACGGCACAATCATCAATGACGATGCCTTGCCAGATTTCGGTGATGCTCCATTGCCGTTTCCTGTTACCTTGGCCGATGACGGTGCAAGACACATCGCGGTTGGTCCCCATCTTGGTCCGAATCGTGATAGCGAAGCCGATGGAGTAAATTCCGCGCTAGCCAACGCCGACGATCTTGCCAATCAAGATGACGAAGACGGGGTTGATTTTGGCGGTGCTGTTTTTGCATCGACCAACGTCGCTCTGACCGGTTCGGTAGAGATCAACCTGCAAAATCCCCACTCGACTTCTAATCGGTTGGACGCTTGGCTCGATTTCAATCAGGACGGGATTTGGAGTGTCGGCGAACAGATTTTCACGGATTTCGATCTGGGCGTCGTCGCCGGTCCCCAGACAGTTAACTTTGCCGTGCCACAAGACCTTGGTGCGAACGTGCTCAGTGGAACAACCTACGCTCGGTTCCGAATCAGCACGGTCGGCGGATTGTCTCCGACAGGCCAAGCCGTCGACGGTGAAGTGGAAGACCATGCCATCGAGGTTTTCAACGTCGACCCGATCATCGTTGATACGCTCGTCGATGAAAGCGATGGAGATTTTAGTCCAGGTGATTTATCGCTTCGGGAAGCAATCGAGATTTCGGAATTGAATCCCGCGCCCGACGAAATCGTGTTCGCTCCTGGATTGAGCGGAGGAACGATCACGTTGACTGGAGGCGAACTGTCAGGGTCCGGAGCGTTGACCGTGACCGGACCCGGAGCCTCGCTACTGACCATCAGTGGCGGGAACCAGTCGAGAATCTTCAACTTTACCTCGAGCGCTGATGTGTTGCTCGATGGGTTGACGCTTGTTGACGGCCACACCAACGGGTCGGGCGGCGCCATCTTCAGCCAGGGAGATTTGGAAATTCGCAGTTCGGTGATCAGCAACAACACGTCGGGCGCCGGCGGCGGAATCAACCATAGCTCATCATCAAAGATGCTCGTGATTGCCGACACGATCATCGATGGAAACACATCGAATAGTTCTGGCGGCGGCCTCACATCATCCGGGCCGACCGAGATTTCTAACACTTCGATCACGAACAACCAAGCCATCACCGTTGGCGGTGGGATGTACTCGTACATCACGACCACCACTTTGACCAACACGATCATCGATGGAAACACATCCGTGATTCGGTCCGGAGGTGGGGTTTACCAATACCTGGGCACGCTCAACGTGGTCGATAGCTCGATCGCAAACAACCAAGCTCAGGGGACAACGTCAGGAGGTTTGGGAGGCGGCATCGCCGTCGATTCTGGAACTCTGCTTGTTCGTGGCAGCACCATCGCCGGCAACACTTCCGTCAACAAAGGTGGCGGAATTGACTACGCCGATCGAAATGGTTCGAGCAGCTTCAGCGTCATCAACTCGACGATTTCTGGAAACACGACCAACGGCGAAGGTGGCGGCATCTCGGTCGGAGAAGGCAATCTCAACCTGACGCACAGCACCGTCACTGCGAACACGGCGCCCGCAGGGTTTGGGAGTGGTATCGCAAACGACACTCGTAGCTCCGGGCGGATTGCAAGGAGTTTCATCAATAGCAGCATCGTCGCGGGAAATATTAACAGTGACATTGACTCGATCAACGGATCTCCTGCGTCGGTCGTCAGTCAGGATTTCAATCTGATCGGTACGGGAAACGTCAGCTTGAACTTCAACATGTCGTCGGACACCAATGGAGTCGTCGCCCCAGGCCTCGACATTCTTGCTGACAATGGTGGGCCAACTCCGACGCACGCGTTGCTTGCGGGCAGTCCGGCCATCGATGGAGGTGACACGTTTTCCGCTGAAGCGTTCGATCAACGCGGCACGGGATTCCCGCGACTGGTCGGAAGCAATGTTGACATCGGTTCTTTCGAGACGAGTCTCGCGTCAACCTTTTTGATTGCCGCGGTTGATGCGGTCAAAACCGAAGGCAATTCCGGAACAACAAATTTCTTTTTCACCGTCACTCGGCTGGGTGAAACCGACTTCGCCGCAACTGTCGACTTTTCCGTAACCGGCGAGGGCGTTAGTCCTGCTGATGCTGTCGACTTCGGCGGTGCGTTTCCGAGCGGGACATTGAATTTTGCGATCGGCGAAACAGCTAAAATCATTGCCGTCGGCGTCAGCGGCGATTTGGTCGCCGAAGCCGATGAACAATTCAGGACCCTGCTGTCCAATCCGAGTTCGGGCGTCTCGATCGTGAATCGTTTTGCGCTGGGGACGATTCAAAACGACGACGCTGCCGTCCTGGCAGTCAACATTGTTGACACAGGAATTTCTGAATCAAGCGGAGCGGCCGCGACGAGTGTGACCATCACCAGAAGCAGCGATACGAGCGGTTCCCTGCTTGTGAATTTGGTCAGCGACGACACCACAGAAGCGACGATTCAAAATTCGGTCACGATCCCGGCGGGGCAGGCCTCTGTCACAGTTCCGCTGACCGCCGAAGATGACACTTTGGTGGACGGCACACAGGTGGTAACGATCTCGGCGACCGCTACGGGGCATGCCGGCTCGTCGGACACAGTGAACGTGACCGACGATGAGGTTGCGGGCTTTGTCGTGGCCGAAACCGGTGGGGATGCCTTTACCTGGTCCGATGCCGGTTCCTCTGGTGTCGACCCCTTCGGCAACCCTTGGATCGCATCGAACACGACAACCTTACCCAGTTGGGGAATTCCTGGATTTCAAGCGGGCACGATCAATTTCGTCGGCACGGGATCCTACGACGGTTTTCGCGTGACGTTTTCAGGCTTGCCCGACGGCGTCACGATCGATGGCAATCATGGAAATACCGCCTTGAACAAGACCCCGCTCTCTTCGGCTGACTTGTGGAATAAAGAGGTTACGGCAAACAGCGTCTTGTTTACCTCGCCCGATCCGGTGAGCAAGCGGCTCACCGGCGGTGAGCGTTTCTTTGTCAGTGTCATCTTCACGGGTGGCCTTGATCTCGGACAGTTGCAGTTTGATGTCGAATACATCGATGGACGCGCGCCCGGCAACACCGAAGTCAGTGAATCGGGCAGCACTGATGATTTGACCGTCGCCCTGACAGCGCAGCCAATTTCGGATGTGGTCATCAATGTGACCGTGGGTGACACGGGAGAAGTTTCCGCAGATCGAAATCAACTGACGTTCACCACCGCGAATTGGAACGTCGCGCAAACCGTCACTCTCACCGGAGTTGACGACGCCTTGGTGGACGGAGATCAAACGTCGTCGGTGACCTTTGCAATCGATCCTGCCTTATCTTCCGACGCGTTTGACTTGCTTGTCGACCAGAGTGTTTCCGTCGTGACGTTGGACGATGATTCCACACCGGATCCCGATTTCGGCGATGCGCCAAACACATCACAGTCCGGATTCGCAGGAAACTATGCGGTAACACTCGCCGAGGATGGTGCGCGCCACGAGGTGGTCGGACCGACCTTGGGTATCAACCGTGATTCAGAACTCGACGGAGTCCATTCCACCAACGCGGACGCCGACGATGCTGATGAGGTTGTCGATGATGAGGATGGCGTTGTATTCACCGATGCGCTCATCGCTTCAACGACATCGACGACGACGGGTTTCGTCGATATCGAACTGCGAAATGCTGATCCGACTTCGAATCGCCTGGACGCTTGGATCGACTTCAATCGCGACGGCGATTGGGATGATTCTGGCGAGCAAGTCTTTACGAGTTTTGATCTGGGTACAAGCAACGGTGTTCAATCATTGGCGTTTACCATTCCCCAAGACACGGGAGCCAATGTTGACACAGAATCGGGAACGGTCACCTATCGCTGGAACGGTTTCTTGGAGGACGATGGCGCCAATCCTTGGGGACTCGATGGCGATGGGATTCTTCGTTCCGGAGAATTCGATGGGACACCGTACACATTTGAGGTCGTGATTGACAAACGTGCCACAGACTTGCGAACCGGGACTGGAACGGGTTCCAACCTCGCTTCGTATGTCCCCCTGTCGACCACAATGATCATTGGTGGTATCGAAGCAAACGTGGCCAATGAAACGTTCAATCTCGCCGATGACTTTTCGGGTAACGATAGCTTTTCAATCTCTGCCGATGTGACTCTGGCCGGCACAACCCAGCGTATCAGCTCTTCCATCGTGCTGCCGGGTTCCAGCTTTGATCTCGCAGACGATCCGTCGGCCGATGTGCCTCCCGTCTTTCTGCCGTCTCATCCGATCTCCTTCACCGCGAATGGTTTCGTCGGCATTGACACCTTTACCTATCCCGCCGACGCTCCGGTGACCTCGTTTGCCACCGATGGCGGCCCGCTGACGACCTTCGCTCGGTTCCGCGTGAGCACTTCGGGGGGCTTGGCGACAACAGGACCTGCGAGCGACGGTGAGGTCGAAGACCATCAGGTTTTGATCGCCGCGGAACCGGGAGTGGACTTCGGTGACGCGCCTCATTCCGGCCAGTCTGGTTTCACCAGTTCGTACCCCGTTTCGCTCGCCGATGATGGTGCACGGCACGTCGTCAATGGTGGACCGACACTCGGAACCGTCATCGATGCGGACTTGGATGGGGTGAACTCGGCCGACGCAGACTCGGATGACCTTGTCGGTGCCTCGGATGATGAGGATGGAGTGACGTTCTCATCGATTTTGTTCGCCTCGGGCAGCAGCACGAGTGTCGGCACAGTGGGTGTCGATCTGCGAAATGCTGACCCGACATCAAATCGGCTGGATGCCTGGATCGACTTTAATCAGGACGGTGACTGGACCGATCCCGGCGAACAGATTTTCACGGATTTCGACCTCGGGACGGCTGATGGACTTCAGAACCTAAACTTTACGATTCCTCGCGCATCTGGTGGAGCCATTCGAACGGGAACCACTTTCGCTCGATTCCGCCTCAGCACGTCTGGAAACCTCGGGGTGACGGGGCTCGCCGGAGATGGTGAAGTGGAGGACCATGCGGTGACCGTGGTCGCCAGCCCTCTCACCGTGTCGACGTTGATTGACGAGAGCGACGGAGATTACTCATCGGGCGACTTGTCCCTTCGCGAGGCGGTCGAACTTGCCAACCTGAACCCGGGACCTGATCAGATCGGCTACCTGATCGGTCTGAACGGAACGACAAGCCTCACCCTAGGCCAGTTGGACATTACCGAAGACCTGACGATCACCGGGCGTGGAAAGACGTCGACCGTTGTCAGTGGCTCAGGCCTCTCACGTGTGTTCCGAGTGTTCAGCGGAACCGACGTGACTTTGTCCAACCTGTCGATTATCCAGGGCGCCACCTCGGGAGCTGATGCTAACGGCGCGGGAATATTCTCGACAGGCGATCTGCTCCTGGACGGCGTGCAATTCGTTGCCAACAACACAACCGACGGATCAGGCGGCGGTCTTTATCAGCGAGGCGGTTCGCTCACCATTTCCAATTCGCTCTTCGGACTCAATACCGTTTCCGGGAACGGAAGAGATGGTGGTGGAATCGCAGTTGTGGATGCGGACGTGTCCATCACGTCCACCACGATCACCGAAAATCAGGCGATCGGGTCAAACGCAAATGGAGGTGGAGTGAGTGTCGTCAACGGCAACCTGGCGTTGAAGGCATCGACGATCGACAACAACTCGGCGCAGAATGGCGGCGGCCTGATCTTTGAGGTGAATCTCGACGGCACCACCTTCACTGCCGATGTCACCAACACGACCTTCTCCGGAAACAGCGCCGCATCGATCGGTGGGGGGCTTACGAACGTAGGTGGCGTACTCAACCTACGCCATTCCACCGTCACCCTAAACTCGGGGTTCGGCGGTGGGATCGGATTTGCAGCAACGCCGAGCAACAACAATCTTTTCGCATCGATCGTTGCGGGCAATCTTGGTTCGGATATCAATACTTCGACCGGACCAGCGGGCCCCACGATTAACACGCTTGGTTTCAATCTGGTCGGCATCGGAAACGCAACCACAGGGTTTAACCAACCGTCGGATCAAGTAGGGATTACCGCCCCCGGCCTAGACGTCCTCGCCGACAACGGCGGGCCGACTATGACCCACGCATTGCTGCCAACCAGCCCCGCTCGAGACTCTGGACCAACCAGTTCGGCCGAATCGTTTGATCAGCGTGGTTCCGGTTTCCCCCGGTTGATTGGCACCCGTGTCGATGTCGGTGCCTTCGAAGCTGAGTTGCCCACATTGCTGTCAATCGAAAGAACCAATGCCGTTCAGCTCGAGGGTAACAATGGGACAACGCCATTTACGTTTACTGTGACTCGCAGCGGAGACACGAACGGCCCCACCAGCGTCGATTATGCAGTCACGGGAACCGGCTTGCAGCCAGCCAATGCGGATGACTTTGGCGGAACCCTGCCCAGCGGTACGATCAGTTTTGCCGATGGTGAATCCAGCAAGCTGATTACCGTTAATGTGAGCGGAGACCCGTTCGTCGAGTTAAATCAAGGGTTTACCGTTACTCTCAGCAATCCGACGTCTCCCGCCGTCATTACCAATGCCATTGAAACCGGCATCATTCTCAACGATGACACGAGTGTCGTGAGCGTCGTCCCCATTGCCAATGCGACCGAGGATAGCGGACTGCTGACCTATCAGTTTCGAAAAACAGGCACGGGGCCCGAAACACCCGCCCTGACCGTTGAGTTTGAGCTGACTGGAACGGCGACGTTTGGAACGGATTATCCCGCCACCACCCCACTGTCAGTTGACTTTGCAGCCGGAGTCGGAACCGCACAGGTCAGCATCAACCCAACGATTGACCTGATTGTCGAACCCGACGAATCGGTCATTCTGACGATGCAAGACTTGGCGACATACGATGTCTCTCCACTCAGCCCTTCTGCAACGGCCTTGATCCTTGACGATGACTCCGCTTCCTTGTCGATCGGGGATGTTGCGATCACGGAAGGCGATTCGGGCACCTCTGCCTTGACCTTCACCGTCACGCTGGACTCCGCCGTCGAGACGGGCGTGTCGGTTGACTTCGCCACCGCGGATGGTACCGCCACGACGGGCGATGGCGACTACGTGGCCACAAGTGGCACCTTGAACTTCGCCGGAACCGCCGGTGAGACTCAAACGATCAACGTCACGATCAATGGCGATACCAAGGTCGAGTTGAACGAGACCTTCGTCGTCGATCTGTCGAACTTGGCGGCCTCCGGTCGCAACGTGACAGTCTCCGACGCACAGGCAACCGGCACAATCAACAACGACGACGGCGCGTCGCTTTCGATCGCCGACGTCACTCAATCCGAAGGTGCGGACGGGACAACCGTTTTTGACTTCATTGTCACGCTTGATTCAGAAGTGGACACCGCGTTCAACGTTGACGTCGCCACGGCTGATGGAACGGCAACCTCTGGTGACGACTATGTTGCCTCGTCCACGACACTCGCCTTCTCGGGATCAGCCGGCGAGACCCAGACCTTCTCGGTTTCGGTCAACGGCGATAACACCGTTGAACTCGATGAAAACTTCCTGGTCAACCTTTTCAACGTCACCGGAGTCGGCGTAACGCTCGCGGACGCGCAGGCAACAGGCACGATCCGCAATGATGACTCCGCTTCCTTGTCGATCGGTGATGTTGCGATCACCGAAGGCGACTCGGGCACCACCGACTTGACATTCACCGTCACGCTGGACTCGGCCGTTGACACGGGCGTGTCGGTTGACTTCGCCACCGCGGATGGCACCGCAACGACTGCAGAGGGTGACTATGTCGGCGCCAATGGCACGCTGAACTTCGTCGGAACCGCAGGTGAAACTCAGACGATCAACATCACGATCAATGGCGACACGAAAGTCGAGCTCGATGAATCCTTCGTGGTCAATCTGAGCGGTTTGGTTGCCTCGGGCCGCAACGTGATAATCGCAGGCACGCAAGCCACCGGCACGATTCGCAATGATGACTCCGCTTCCTTATCGATCGGTGATGTTGCGATCACGGAAGGCGATTCGGGCACCTCTGCCTTGACATTCACTGTCACACTGGACTCCGCCGTCGAGACGGGCGTGTCGGTTGACTTCGCCACCGCGGATGGCACCGCAACGACGGCAGATGGTGACTACGTGGCGGGAAGTGGCACGCTGAACTTCACCGGAACCGCCGGTGAAACTCAAACGTTCAACGTCACGATCCATGGCGACACGAAAGTCGAGCTCGATGAAACCTTCGTGGTCAATCTGAGCGGTTTGGTTGCCTCGGGCCGCAACGTGACACTCGCGGACTCGCAAGCAATTGGCACAATCAACAATGATGACTCCGCTTCGTTGTCGATCGGTGATGTTGCGATCACGGAAGGCGATTTGGGCACCTCTGCCTTGACATTCACTGTCACACTGGACTCCGCCGTCGAGACGGGCGTATCGGTTGACTTCGCCACCGCGGATGGCACCGCAACGACGGCAGATGGTGACTACGTGGCGGGAAGTGGCACGCTGAACTTCGTCGGAACCGCAGGTGAAACTCAGACGATCAACATCACGATCAATGGCGACACGAAAGTCGAGTTGAATGAGACCTTCGTCGTCGATCTTTCGAACTTGGCGGCGTCCGGTCGCAACGTGACCATCTCCGACGCACAGGCAACCGGCACAATCAACAACGATGACGGGGCGTCCCTCTCGATCGCCAACGTCACTCAATCCGAAGGTGCGGACGGGACAACCGTTTTTGACTTCATTGTCACGCTTGATTCAGAAGTGGACGCCGCGTTCAACGTTGACGTCGCGACGGCTGATGGAACGGCAACCTCTGGTGAGGACTATGTTGCCTCGTCCACGACACTCGCCTTCTCGGGATCAGCCGGCGAGACCCAGACCTTCTCGGTTTCGGTCAACGGCGATAACACCGTTGAACTTGATGAGAACTTCGTGGTCAACCTCTCCAACGTCACCGGAGTTGGCGTGATAATCGCAGACGCGCAAGCAATCGGCACGATTCGCAATGATGACTCCGCTTCCTTATCGATCGGTGACGTTGCGATCACCGAAGGCGACTCGGGCACCACCGACTTGACGTTCACCGTCACACTGGACTCGGCCGTCGACACGGGCTTGTCGGTCAATTTCACCACCGCCGACGGGACCGCCACGACGGGCGATGGCGACTACGTGGCCACAAGTGGCACCTTGAACTTCGCCGGAACCGCCGGTGAAACTCAGACGATCAACATCACGATCAATGGCGATACCAAGGTCGAGTTGAATGAGACCTTCGTTGTCGATCTGTCGAACTTGGCGGCCTCCGGTCGCAACGTGACAGTCTCCGACGCGCAGGCAACCGGCACAATCAACAACGACGACGGCGCGTCGCTTTCGATCGCCGACGTCACTCAATCCGAAGGTGCGGACGGGACAACCGTTTTTGACTTCATTGTCACGCTTGATTCAGAAGTGGACACCGCGTTCAACGTTGACGTCGCCACGGTTGATGGAACGGCAACCTCTGGCGAGGACTATGCTGCCTCTTCCACGACACTCACGTTCTCGGGATTAGCCGGCGAAACCCAAACCTTCTCGGTTTCGGTCAACGGCGATAACACCGTTGAACTCGATGAAAACTTCCTGGTCAACCTTTCCAACGTCACCGGAGTCGGCGTAACGCTCGCGGACGCACAAGCAATCGGCACGATCCGCAATGACGACGGCGCTTCCTTGTCGATCGGGGATGTTGCGATCACCGAAGGCGACTCGGGCACCACCGACTTGACATTCACCGTCACGCTGGACTCGGCCGTTGACACGGGTTTGTCGGTCGATTTCTCCACTGCGGATGGTACTGCAACGACGGCAGATGGTGACTATGCCGGCGCCAGCGGCACGCTGAACTTCGTTGGAACCGCCGGTGAAACTCAAACGTTCAACGTCACGATCAATGGCGACACGAAAGTCGAGCTCGATGAATCCTTCGTGGTCAATCTGAGCGGTTTGGTTGCCTCGGGCCGCAACGTGATAATCGCAGGCACGCAAGCCACCGGCACGATTCGCAATGATGACTCCGCTTCGTTATCGATCGGTGACGTTGCGATCACCGAAGGCGATTCGGGCACCACTGAATTGGCCTTCACCGTCACACTGGACTCGGCCGTTGACACGGGCGTGTCGGTTGATTTCGCTACAGCGGATGGCACCGCTACGACTGCAGATGGTGACTATGTCGGCGCCAATGGCACGCTGAACTTCGCCGGGACCGCCGGTGAAACTCAAACGTTCAACGTCACGATCAATGGCGACACGAAAGTCGAGTTGAACGAGACCTTCGTCGTCGATCTTTCGAACTTGGCGGCGTCCGGTCGCAACGTGACCATCTCCGACGCGCAGGCAACCGGCACGATCCGCAATGACGACGGCGCTTCCTTGTCGATCGGGGATGTTGCGATCACCGAAGGCGACTCGGGCACCACCGACTTGACGTTCACCGTCACGCTGGACTCAGCCGTTGACACGGGCGTGTCGGTTGACTTCGCCACCGCGGATGGCACCGCAACGACGGCAGATGGTGACTATGTCGGCGCCAATGGCACGCTGAACTTCGTCGGAACCGCAGGTGAAACTCAGACGATCAACATCACGATCAATGGCGACACGAAAGTCGAGTTGAACGAGACCTTTGTCGTCGATCTGTCGAACTTGGCGGCATCCGGTCGCAACGTGACCATCTCCGACGCACAGGCAACCGGCACGATCCGCAATGATGACTCCGCTTCCTTGTCGATCGGGGATGTTGCGATCACCGAAGGCGACTCGGGCACCACCGACTTGACGTTCACCGTCACGCTGGACTCGGCCGTCGACACGGGCTTGTCGGTTGACTTCACCACCGCCGACGGGACCGCCACGACGGGCGATGGTGACTACGTGGCGGGAAGTGGCACGCTGAACTTCGTCGGAACCGCCGGTGAGACTCAAACGATCAACGTCACCATCAATGGCGATACCAAGGTCGAGTTGAATGAGACCTTCGTCGTCGATCTGGCCAATCTCTCTGCTTCGAACCGTACCGTTCTAATCAGAGACAATCAGGGGATCGCCACCATCAATAATGACGATCTGCCTATGGTATCGGTTGCCGTCGCTCCGAATGAGGTCGGGGAGAACGGGAATTCGCCGCTGATCTATACGTTCTCCCGCGATGACGCGAGCCTGCCACTGACCATTGGTTATGGAATATCGGGTCCCGCAACACCTGGTGTAGATTTTTCTGTCTCGCACGATGGCTTACTTTCATTCGCCGCGGGACAATTCCAAACCACGGTTGAAGTTCAGCCGGTCGACGATGAATTGGTTGAATTCTCTGAAACCGTGCAATTGACGATTCTCGAGGGTGATTACATCATCGGCACGAATGGATCAGCTGTCGGGACCATCACGGATGATGACTTCAGCACGATTAGCATGTCGCTTGGGCCAAACGCAATCAACGAAGATGCTGCCGGTACGATGAATTTCGTCTTTGTTCGCGACAGCGTTGATTTGACGAGTCCCGAGCTGACGGTCAAGTTTTCGACCACGGGAACCGCGGAATCCGGTGTGGACTACGTCCCCAGCGCGGTGGGTGAGATCACGTTTGCCGTCGGTGAGAACACTGCGTCGGTCACCATTGATCCGCAACAGGATTCCGCTATCGAGCCAGACGAAACGGTCATCCTGTCACTTCTTCCCGACGCTGCCTACATCGTTGGGGCGCCGAGTTCGCTGGTCGGGACGATCGTGAATGACGATTCACTTCCAAAGGTGGGCGTCGAAATGGTTCCTGAATTCGTAGAAGACCAGTATGGGACGCGTGAAGTTTCATTCTTGCGGACCGGTGATCTGACAGTTCCTGTGACGATCCACTACGAAGTCGCCGGCTCTGCGTCGGCAGGAACGGACTACAACGGATTGTCCACAGGTAGCATTACCCTGGCCGCCGGGGTTCCTTCGGCGTCCATACAATACACCGTGGCGGCGGACTCAATTGTCGAGCCAGACGAGGACATCACGGTCACGATTCTTTCCAATGTCGCCTATTCCCTTGATCCTGCCACATCATCTGCGTCATCCTTGATCTTGAACGACGACATCAGTCAGATTTCTATTCTGGGGCCTGCAGCCGCAGTCACGGAGGACGGTGCTGAAACAATCACCTTTACAGTGACTCGAGACAACGTTTCTTCGGAAACACCTGCCCTTTCAGTTGATTTTGCGACGACGGGTTCTGCAACACCGGGTGTCGATTATTCGATGACTCATAGCGGATCGATCTCCTTCCCAGCTGGAGTAGAGGCTGTGACCGTTGTTGTCACACCGAATCAGGACGACATAGTGGAGTTAGATGAAACCGTTGTACTTTCAGTCGCACCGGCGCCAGGTGGGCAATACCTGGTAGGTAGCCCCGACTCGGCGACAGGCGAAATTTTCAACGACGACTCCGCCGCGTTTTCAATCGATGACTCGATGGTTTTCGAAGGCAATCGTGGGCAGGTCATCACGAGATTTACCGTGACGCTGAACAATTCGGTGGATGTCCCCGTTTCTGTCGACTACGCCACGGCTGACGGTTCCGCGACGACTTCAGACAACGACTACCTGAACCAAAGTGGCACGCTGCAGTTCGATGGCAACACATCGATCACTGAATCGTTTAACGTCAGCGTGGTCGGGGATGTCTTCGCCGAGCCGGATGAGACGTTCCTCGTCCTGTTGAGAAATGTCCAATCATCAGGCCGCGATGTGACGATAAGCGACGGCAGCGGACTCGGTACCATTTTGAACGATGACTTGGGACTGGCCTCTGTTCCCGTTGAGAGCGTTGTTTACTTCAACGAAGACGTCCAATCGGAACTTGATTACACTCCCGATTCGACGGGGCAACGCTCGATCCTTCGCAAAATTCAGGTGACATTTGCGGGGGCGGTCAACATCGCTCCAGGTCCCGTCCAAGGGGACGGTTTTGTCGTGGAGTCATCGACCGGATCGCGCGTCCAGCTTGAGGTACTCAATTCCGAACTGGTAAATGGAAAACAGGTCGTCGTCCTTGGATTCGCAGGGACGACTTTGATCGAAGCGATCTCGGCCTCGCAGCCGGAGCTTTCTCCGATGTTGGTCGACGGCCTCTACACCCTGATGGTCGACGGATCGGAATTCGGCATCGATGCCAACGGCGACGCGCCCGGCGTGTCCGCCATCGATGAGTTCCATCGCTTGTTTGGCGACATTGACGGCGACGGAACCGTCCTCGGTCGGGACAACAGTAAGTTTGTAAAGTACCGACGAGATTTACGTTTCGACGAGATCTTTGATTACGACAGTGATGACGAAACTCAAGATCGTGATGACAATATTGAGTTCAAAGCCCGTTTTGGCACTCGCTTGTTCTGATCGCCAACGATCGATTCTGTTTTCGGCAACCTCACATAACGTCGGTCGTCGCCAGCATCCGTTCAATCGAGTTAATCCGACGAGACCCGACATCGGCCCCACAATAACACTCCCAGCCGCCCCCCCATTTTTCTGCCCCTGATTTTTCTGCCAACTTCAGCTGGCGAATCAGTTTTTCCCCTCCAAGCCTTTCTCACGCCGCAAGTGCAACCATCGTTTTGCCTGCGGCCCTTCAGTGACTCGTGTTTTCATCCGCCTTTGACCAGATTGGCTCCGACCCAATAACCCCAGTGGCCTCGCGACAACACGCGACGCCCCTGGTAACCCTGGTCGGCGATGTGCATGCCATCGATGTTGCCCCCGGAGGTCGCATAGCGGAGGAAGATAAAGGAGTGTCCGATCCCGCGAGGACGTTTGTTATCGCGGACGAGTTCGTAGTTAGACTTGGTGCTCCAGGTTTGGATCACGGCACCCGGCTTCAGGTTGCCGGCCCAGATTCCCTGCTGCTCGACGAGCGTGCCAAGCTTCGCATACGCCATCGCTCCCGCAGCGCCTTTGCCACGATATTTTTCGGGAAGATTGAACCAACTGTTGGTCTTGGTGTTGATGAACGAGCCCCACAATCGGCCAAACGACGTGCGACTGGACAGCGATGGCAAGGCAACGCCCACCTGGATCGCAGCAGCTTTGACGCGGTTGTAGGCGATTTGGTAGCACAGCCCGTTGGGATACTTCTCACTTTCGCTCAGGCTGTTGTACAGTTCGACCACCTTGTTCCCGAACTCGTTTCCCTGGGGCTGGGGAGCACCGGTGGGCAAAAAGATCATCCCGGACTTCTTCGCCGCATCGTAGGTTGCCCCGCGAAAATGAACGTACTTTTGCCCACGCGAAGGGCGGGGGCACTGGACGTAATTGACCAGATACCAGTTGATCTCGGCTGACTTCAGCGTGCCAAAGTTGAACCGGATCAGTTCTTTGGCGTCGAGTCCATGGTCCTTTGCAATGGAGGCGAAGGTTTCGCCTTCCTTCTGGCCTACTTGGTAGGGGACCGGTTGATGGCCGGTCGTGGGAGCGGGTGGCCAGGGCGCTTTTCTCGCCGGTTCTTGAATCGTTGCCATTGTCGTCTCGTCCGTTTGGTTTGCGTGGAGTTCAGAGGGGGCCAGCCCCGTGATTCGACCGTCGTGTGGCTGCGGCCAGCAGGAAGGGGCGAAACACACCTCGTTCAGATTTCCAAGCGAACCGTCAGTGGTTTTGTTTCAATCATTGCGGTGCCTTGTAAAAAAAGTTTTCGCTCGGCCGAAGGCGTTCGACGCGGAGGTCGATGCGACCGAATCGCCCGCGGTGTTGCTTGATGCTTTCCCGCCGGGGCAACGATCGTGCAATGGGACCACTAGGACACATAGGACGTATGGGTCCCATCTGTCCTATTGGTCCTATCGATCGCGGGACCCTTCAGTCCACGAGGTTGGACCAACCGCAGCGTTGGGGACGATCGTCAACGTCGCGAACGAAAAGCGATTCGTTGGGGGGCAATGGCACCGTGAAACGCGACTCAAACGCCAAACGCGTGGGGCTCAGGAACGAAGTTCCGTCAAGTCATTTTGCATGCCGCTGAGGATGGCGCCCGAATCGGAGCCGAAAGCGAGCAGCCGGAATCCCTGTTCTTTGTGTTGCCGGATGAATCCGTTTTTGGTCAGGATTCCCGCTGACTTGCCCTGCCTTTCACAGCAGTCGACGACGTATTGAAAAGCGTTTGCGACATCGGGGTGGCCGAAGTCGGCGGGATGTCCCAGGTTGACCGAAAGATCCAGCGGGCCGACGAACAACACGTCGACGCCCTCTACTGCCGCGATCTCCTCGGCCGCCGCTACCGCTTCGGGCGTTTCGATTTGGACGATAACGAGGCTCTTGTCGTTCGCCTCCTCAAAGTACTGCTGCCAGTTCCGGCCGTAGTCGGTCGCGCGGATCACACCGGCCACGCCGCGGCGACCCAGCGGCGGGTACTTCATGCAACGCACCGCTTTTCGAGCTTCGTCGGCCGAACTGACAAAGGGGAACATGACCCCAGCGGCGCCGCTGTCCATCACGAATTTGACCGTGTCGGGGTCGACCGAACGAAGACGCACGACAGGCGCGGCATTGCCGGCGCGGCAGGCCAACAGCATCCCGCGCAGATCGGCCAGCGAACCGGAGCCATGTTCAAGATCAATCAGCAGCCAATCAAAACCGACGCCGGCGGCAATCTCAACGGCCGTCGCGGAGCCGAGGTTGAGAAACGTGCCGGCAAGTGTTTCTCGCCGCAATCGCTGTTTGTCGATCCACTGCATTTGCATTCTGGTTTTCTGGTCGAAAGGTCACTTGATTCGTGTGTGTCGGCTACGGCAGTTGGTCGAACGTGTAAAACGGCAGTTTCAGCTCCTCCGCTTTGCTAAAGATTTGAGTCAGTGCTTCGGGAGTCACAAAGTGGCCTCCGTCGGGTTTCGTCGCACAGATGCGATGCGCATAGAACACGAGGATTTCGTTGTTCTCTGCCGCGCGGGTCAATGCTGCGTCGATCTGTTCAAAGGTGCGATCGGGGCGAGTGGGAGCGTAGTCGATACCCTTTGCGATCAGGCAACCGTGCTGGTGAATCCGGCTGGCTGGAACAAAGAATGCATCGACATCACAGACGCGTTGCCCGTCGCCCACGTTTTTTCCTGTCCGCAGATGTCGAAACACCGTTAACAGTGTCTCGTCGGTGACGGCGTCGTTGCGGCTCATGGGATAGGCGAACGACGTCGGAGTGACTTCCGCAGCTTGAAACGCTTCGAGTTGCGGACGAATTTCGTTGCGAAGAAAGACTTCGGGTGAATGATCCTGGCAGTACTCGACGGCTTTCAAATGATGCACGCTGTGGGAACCGATCGCGTGACCGTGGCTTTTAAGCTGGCGGATTGCCTTGACAGCCTGTTCGTCAATCTTGCCGTTGATAAAGAACGTTGCGTTGACACCGAACCGGTCAAACAACGGGATCGCATTGACCCAATCGTCGAAATTTCGGTCGTCGAAAGTCATCACGACGCCACCGCGATCGACGTCAAACGCTGATGACGCGGGTTCGTCGGCACAGACATCGGATGAGGAAACGATCGACGCCAGTGCTGCGACGACAACAACGAAGATGCTTTGTCGGTTCATGCCCATTCATCCGACTTGCCTGAGAATTTCTGTTTTACCGAATCACCAAATCGGGCGCAGGCATCATCGATTTCAGTCAGGAGTTCTTCCATTGATTGACCGGCCGCGCTACGGGCGGTCGGAATCATGGTTTGGCATTCGAAGGAGTCCATGCTGCGGGCGGCGTCCAAAAGCCCAGGCGTGTCCTCCATCGGCACGGCAAGAAACCCGTGCTTGTCGGCGTGAATCAACGTTCCTGGTGTGATCGGCGTGCCGAACACTTCGACTTCGCAGCCCCATCGAACCGGAGTGCTGTACGCATGACCGACGCTCAATCTGCGAGCCAACGCTTTGAAGCCTGCGTTGGTCATTTCATCGACGTCACGAATGGAACCGTCCACGATCGCACCGACACAGCCGAGGGCTCGATGGATGTTGCTGTTCACTTCACCCCAAAAGGCACCGAAGGTCGCCGGTTTGTCCAGATCCTGCACGACCACGATCTTGGGTCCCGGTATCGACGCCACGTACCGTCGGTATTCACTCCAAGCACCGGTATCTGCCGTCTTGTGATCGGGGTTACCCGGCTCGATCACGACCGTCACGGCGTAACCGATCATGGGCCCCATCTGTGGCATGAAGTCGTGGGTTTCTTCAAGATTAAAACACTCTCGACCCGCATCGCGAGAAGTGATCTGTTCCCAGCCGTTGTAAATCGTGGGCGTGTTCCAGCGTTTCAGTTCCAGCAGATCCGCGTGGCGAAGCGGTGGGGGAGTGTCGTTCATGGGGCGAGTGTCAGTGATTGTGCATCAGGAAGTCAGGTAGGGGATGAAAACCTTCGCTATTGGGCGGAATCTTTTCAACGGTCATCTCGGAAGCTCGTAGTCGTAGACGGTGGCATCACTGCGACATTGTCTCATCGCAACGTTGGTGCGTCAACGATCATCGGCTTCGAGTCCGGTTCGATTGCGTGTGGGGGCGAACGATGGGTGGGGCAAATGGATCACCGCAGGGGCAGAATCCACGACGCCAAGCGAATCACTCCGGCAGATACGATTTCAATCGGTTGATTTCGTCATTTCCCGTGAGCGTCGCCTTTTCGTTGGTCAGCATCGGATACCTGCAACGGTAGTACTCGGCCAAGTCTTCACAGAGTCGAAGTGCATTCTTGGTGTACGTCGAATTGGGCCCGGGTGTGTCCAATCGACTGTGTGAACCTGCCACCAACATCATTGCGTCCAGGGTGCTCTGCTCTTGAAAATATTCCATCTCCAAGCCTTGCCGGACGCCGGCGAGCACGCGGTTTCCATCAACATGCGCATATCGAAAGAACGCCCGCAGGAACACTTTATCAACCCATTGGATGCATCTTGAATAGATAAAATCCCCCATCGGTGGTCCGATTGCCTGGGCGACCGCGGCAGCGTAGGCGGAGCCGGATCCGCGTGTCCCACCCCAGCGTTCCAGTCGCCAGATCATCACTTGCAGATGCAGCATGTCATCGTGCGGGAATCGTTCAAGATATTCACGAATCTCGTCATAGGTATCGTCGTAGCTGAATGACGCGTCGCGAGCCAGGTCGATGAAGTATTGGTAAGCAACGGCGGGGATATCGTCGGTCTGTTGCAACTTGTTCCACGCTTCCATCGCCATCTTGTTTTGCGATTGAAACGTTTGCCAGCCGTTCTCCGTCACGGAACCGGACCAGCCGCTGCCCCTGGCATCCCAGGCTTTCGTGTAGCAGTATTTCATTTTTGCTGTCAGTGCGAGCGGTGACTGACGATCAGCCCACTCGGCGAAGCCCGCCAAACGTTCTTTTGTCACCTCGACGTCTGCTTCGGTGACTTGATCGTTCCTCAGTGACTGTTCCTTGAAGAACCATTTCATGGCAATTCCCTCAGAGAGCATCTGATAGAGTTGCTCGTTGGTTCGATTGAATCGCTTTTCGGGGAGAGCTCGAATCACGGAGTGCAACGCTTCTAAATGATCGAACTGATTCTGCCATGCCCAACTACTCGCCAGCCGCCCAAGTTCGTTTACACCTTGCGGGGGGAACACGAGGCGGGCGTAAAGGTCAATGGTCTGACCGTCATGCAGCGCGACGACGCGTCCGGAAGCGGCGACCACAAGTTTTCGATCGCCGAAACGTTTCATCGGCATCGGCCGCCCAAACGAGCGATCACCAAGAATGGTGTCGTACATCACACGCTCGGTGCCGCCGTCGGGCAGCGGGCGGTCAGCGAGACAGAGTTGTATGCGCCGTGAGTAGGAATGGTGAAGGTCGATGACGTCCACGATGTCCCAGTAGATCGATGCCCGCAAACTCTGGTGATCATTTCCCGACGCGTTCGGGTCGTTGGGACGTCGATGACACGCATTCTTCTCGATCCACAAGTCATCGTCATGCAAACAACGCACCATCAACGGTTCGCCGGGATCGTTGAGCGGAACGTCGAAATCGTAGTCCAACACTCCACCATTGAGTTTGAACACGCGGCCGTTTTGGGGATCGTGCCAAGCCGCGATTCGGGTCGCATCGGGGGAAATCGCTGGCATCGGAAGGCTCACGTCGACCTTGCCGATCTTCGTCGCCGTGGCCAATTCCGGGTCGGTCAAGTACAGATCGCCCGCGTGGTCAACGACCGCGGCATGACCTGTTTCCGCTGCCACGCTGAGATGTAGGATGTCCTCGTCGAAGGCCAGCGTTGTGGCAATGGAGGCCGTTGTGCAATCGACCCGGTGAAGTTGTTTTCCGGCGGCAACGATCAGTTGAGAGTCCGAGCCGTCCGCGTGCTGCCCGAAAAACTCGACATGGATTGCGTTTTCAGCTGACATGGGTAATGCAAGGTGTTGATACTTGCCCGCATCACCAGGTTCGTCGCGTTCCGTCGGCGGCATACCTGGCAACGCCCACCAGGGTCGCCACGGCAATCTTGAAATCCAAAGTCCGTTGTCGCCGCCGACGACCAAGTGCCGTCCCGTGTTGTCCAGCCAGACCGTCGGGTTGGAAACGTCCGCCGGCATCGCAACGCTTTCGCGGAGCATCGGCTGTTCGTCCACTTCATCGAGGGCAATTCTTGCCATTGTCAACGCCTCGCCGCTGAGGCCAGTCGATGCGACCATCCACGGCGGCGGCTGCGGGCTGGACTTGGCGTCTTCCATCCGCTTCTGATTCTTTTTGAGAATCTGATCGGCGATTTCGCCAATCGCTCCCGGCTTGATTTGGCGCAGGAACCCACAGTCGGTCGGTTTGGTGGCTTGCCATTGGTCTTCAATCACCGGCCAGCGGTATTGGTTCGCAACAGCGGGCGCGGCGACAAGCGTTTCGCCCGCCGGAACGGAAAAGTGTTGCTCCGTTGGCACCGGTTCACAGCCTGTCAATGAGATCACGGCGATTGCCAACAGGCAGAGTTTCAATGGACACTTCATTGTTCTTCCACGTCTTCTAAATTGTCGGTGTCGTCGACGGATGCACCCGCGGAGTTGATCGAACGGAGCAATTGACCGAGTACGGAACGGGCTCCCGGCCCGACCGGAGCGTTGGGGACAAGGACGGTCCCGGCTGGGGAGTTAATCTTGGGAGCAGGGCGGAAAAAATCGGGTGCCCAGTCGGGACGCTCGAATTCGCTTGGCCCCTCCTCGTCATCTGGATCTGCGTAGACCGCAAACCCCCTCGGGTCATAGCCCAGTAGTTTCCGTTCTTGCGGCTGGAACCATGTTTCGTAGGCATCACGTTCCATGATCAGCCGATTCTCGGCGGTCAGTTTGGTGATCAATGCCACCGTCGCGTCGACCGGCGACAGTCGAAACATGAGTGACGGGTGGGTTCGGAGCGCCGGTACGATTTCCGACCAGTCAGCGGTCGCGCCGGTGAGATCGAGTTCGTTCAAGAAATCGGATTTGTCAATGATCGCCGACAGTCCGCCTGGTTCAATGGTCGCACCGACAAGTTTCACTTGGCTCAGATAGTCAAGCGGTCCCATGGCGTCAATCACCGATTGATTGATGGTGACGCCGCCGAGGCTGACGGCGGTGAGCCCCGGGCTCTTTCTGAGTTCGGGCAATGAACTCATGTCGATCTCGTTTCCGCCCAGCAGCAGTTGTGTCCAGCCTCCACGACTGATGATCCGAGACGTCGTCGCGGCCGAAAGTCCACAATCTCTGAGATCCAATTCAGTCAGAGTCGCGGGGATGTCCCACTGTTGAAACACGTCGTTGTCGAGATCCGCCCCCGGAAGGGCTAGCTGCTCGAGCGATCGAAGATGAGAGACGTCGTTGAGCACCTTCGATGATGCGGATGGATAAGCGATCGTCAACTTCGTCAACGCCCGCGCTTTCAACACCTCCGAGACGTTTTCGTCAGTCATCCCCTCGCCGCCTCCGATAAACCACTCCAATCCGGCGACACCACTGATTCGGATTTTCGAAAGCGGGCTCAGAACCGCCAAACCGGGAAGCTGAGGCGCGGCCTCCACATGCAGGTAATTTCCGACCGGACTGAGGACCAGGGGAGTCCGAAGTTCCGGTACATTGATCAATCGCAATGCAGTGATTTGTGATTTCTTGTGCTGGTCAAAAACGATCATTTCAAGTTCGGGTTGATTTTCAACCCTGAGCGCGTTGATGTTCGAATTGATCAGCAACGATTTGAGGTCTGCGACTTGGGCGGAGATGGAGTTGACAAACCCGACACCGACCTCGGCGTTTCGCACGTCGATGCTCGTTGCCGAAAGCTTTGCGATCTGATCGGCCGCCTGTTTCGCCAGCGCGCAGTATTGAAAGTCCAGTGATGCGATCGCGGGGTTTTCTGTCAGGGGTGAAAAATCGACCTTGCGAAGATCACATCCTCGCAATCTCAAAAGCGACGGCCCGTTTAACTTTCCGAACTGGTCGATCACTCGTTGGCTGCACTCAGAGCTGATCGTTGGGTCATAGTCCGGATCCCCGACTCCGGGGACGATCATGCTGGTTCCGGCCAGATGCTCCATCGCGTCGCAGCCTTCGACTTGGATGGTTTCAAAGTCGCGAACGTAAAACGAGAAGGACTCGATCAGAGGAATCTCTTTCAACGTACAGTTGCGAACCCACGCTTCAACCGGCATCTGGTCATTGTCAGCCATTCGGGTTTGCAGGTTGTGGTATTGCACTTTGATGTTTGCTAGTTTTGGCAGACGTTGTAGATCAAGGTCGACCAATTGAAACGAATCGAAACCGAAGTACTCCAGCTCGGGCATGTCGTGCACCGAGATCTCAAACAGGCTCGGGTTGAGTGGTTCGTCCAGTGATTGAAACGCGAGGCGTCGCAGTTGGGGCCAAGATTCGAGCCGGATTTCACCAGCGGTCCCCGTTTTCGGTCGAGAGAGGACCAGTATTTCCAGTTGGTTCTTCAGCTCGCAATTTTGCCAAGCCTGGAACGGGATCACCGTTTCCATGGCCATCAGCCGTGAGAGTTGCGGAAGTTTGGCGAAACGTTGAAGCGCGTCCTCCGCAAGATTGGTGTGCGAAATGTTGAGTTGTCGAAGCAGCGAACATTCAGACAATGCGAAAACGGTTTCCGCATCCAATTCGGTACCGGCGACGCGAAGATCTTGCAGATATCGCATCGAGGGCAGGCGGCTCAACGGTTTCTGGTCGTACTGGCCACCACCGATCCGCAGCGCTCGCAGGTAGGGCAACTTGCACATCCACTGCAGTTGTTCGTCTGACGGCTCTTGGAGATCAACAGCGGTTGTCCTCAGCCAGATCGTTCGTGCCGACTCGGGGACCCAGTCGGTCAAAATCGCCGGCATGTACGACTGCCGCAGGACCTGCCCGCTCGTTGCGAGTTGATCGGCAACGACTTGATCGGCTTCGGACTGTCGGATCAGCCATCGCCAATAGCCCATCGCCGAGGCGATCAGCGTGACGACAAACAACAAATCGGCCAGCGAAACGCGATTAGACTTCCTCACCGATGGCCGTAAGTAGAACCAAATGATGGCCAAAAACACGAGGGCGATCGCCAGATTCCAGGCCAGCGCGCCGCCGTACCATTGAACTTGATCGGGACCATTAGGAAATGGATGGCGAATGTAGTAGCGAAACGGCCATCCTGCTTCGACCGGGTCGATGGCTTGCAGCCCGTCTTCGGTTCGAAAGCCGAAGTCGAATGGCAACTCGGACCACGTCGCCTGGGTCGAATAACTGACAGAATACTGAAACGGCCAGTTGGCCGCTACCAGCATCGAAAGCACGACCGCCGATGCGATCCATCGAGCACGGGATTGCCGCCGAGGTGTGCCGCTAGGCGGTAAAGCCTTTTCTTCTAGCCGTCGGGAGTCAACGCTGGGGTGTTCGGGTGACGATGGGGACGCGGAGGGCTTGCGTCCCGCCGGTAAACGCTTGGAAAACACCGCAAATAAACGCTTCACAGCGTTCGGTTTGCCGGTGGCGGTGTTCGCTGTTGTCCTCTGTTCGTCGGTTTTCTGTTCGTCGCCGCCGGTCTCGCCGCTGGTCCGCTCTCCACGAGCAGAATTCTTGGTCTCGCTCACTGATCGTCTCTGCTTCTCTTGCCGCCGTTTTCCATGCCGCTACGTGGCTAGGGCATGTCCACCCGGAGTATACACCGTTCGACGACAGTGGTGCGTCAACGATTAAACTTAGGGCGTCTTGAGACGGTTGGTGCTGGCATCGTGCCGTGCATCGGTTCAGCCACTACCGCGGGCCGCGGGGAAGGTGTTCGACCAGGTATCTGGCGATGAGCATTCGGACATGCAATTCCGATCCCTTTCCTTCACGAAGGCCATGGTCACGATTGGGGTAGACCATGTAGTCGAAGCGTTTGCCGAGTTCGATCAACCGATCCACCAGCCCTTCGATGATCTGAATGTGCGTGTTCGTCTCGCCGGAGCCCGTGACGATCAGCAGGTCGCCCTTGAGGCCTTCGGCGAAATGGAGGGGAGCCGATCGCTCGTAGCCGTCCGGGTTGACCTCGCGGGTGCGCATGTAGATTTCCTGGAACCATGCGTTGTACAGGTGTGGTTGGGGCTTGGGGACGACGGCGATTCCGACGTGGTAATCGTCGGGCTTGCGAAACATGGCGTTCAAGGTGTTAGACCCTCCGCCGCTCCATCCCCAAATTCCGACGCGCGACAGATCGACATACGGTCGTGTGCGGCCGAGTTCTTTCAGTCCCGCCGCTTGATCTTCGGTTGAAAGTGGTCCCAAGCTGCCAAAGATCGACCGTCGCCATGCCGCGCCTTTGGGCGCAGGGGTGCCGCGATTGTCGATCGAGACGACCAGGTAGCCGAGGTCGGCAATGACTCGATGAAAGTGATTTTGAGCGGCGCCCCACTGGTCCAGCACCGTCTGCGCATACGGCTCACCGTAGACGTAAATGAAGACAGGATACTTTTTGGATGCATCAAACTTCTTCGGCTTGATCATCCAGGCATCCATCGAGACACCGCCATCGATTTCCAGCCGGATGAATTCAGTCGGAGGTGTCAGGAGCGTCTCGGCCCGATCGCGCAGTTCGCGGTTGTCCTCCAGCACGCGCACTACCTTGTGTCCTTCCAATTCGACCAAGTCGACGACCGGCGGCTGGTCGATGGTGGAATAGGTGTGAAAGGCCCACTTGGCATCGGGAGAAAAATCGTAGTCGTGCGTCCCCGGTTGATTCGCGGGTGTGATCCGCTCCAGCGTTCCCGATCCGTCGAGGGGGACTCGGTACAAGTACTTTCTCGGCCCATCGTCCGGTGCGGCGTAGAAGTAATACCAACCGCCCGGTTCATCGACGACGGCCCGATCAATGATGTCGTACTCGCCGGGTGTCAGCAGTGCCAATGCTTTGCCGTCGCGCGAATAGAGGAATGCGTGGCGCCAGCCGTCTTTTTCGCTGATGACGATGAACGCCTGGCCGTCTCGAACCCATGTCAGCCCCGAATTCTTTCCCTGGCTGCCCACCGCCCAAGCGGAATTGGTTTCGCGAAAGATCTCTTTCATCGGGCCATCGACGCTTGCCAGCAAGAAGACTCGTTCGTCGCGAAAACGGCTCTTCTTTTCGACCAGCACTTCCTCCGAATTCCCTGCCCAATCGACCTGCCCAAGATAAAAGCCGTCCGGGCTGGATTCGATCGGCAACCATTTCAGTTCGCCTCCATCGATTTCGACGACGCCGACGCGGAGGGCGTTGATTTTTTCACCGACGCGAGCAAAACGCCGGTGTCGGACGCTCGGATAGGAGGGATCGTCTGGCACCAGCATCGGACGCATTCTGACGTCGGTCGCGTCCGACTCGATGAATACCACGCGTTTCCCGTCGGGGCTCCATTGGGGATCACGAAACGAAATGTCTCGATCGGACGAACGTTGCGTCAATCGGGTTCGCTGATCGGTTTTCAGATCGCGGACGAACAGATCCTGATCTCGAAATTCCAGGCGATCGTTGCCATCGGGTGACGTCAATCCCCGGCGGGCCGGTTGCGGCGTCGTCGGCGATTCAACTACCTCGCGTTCACCCGTCTGGACGTTATACCGCAGCAACTGCGATTGGTCGGAACTCGGATCCCGTTGACGAACGGTGTATCCCGAACTGTCGGGCAACCATTTGCCCTCAAAGTCCTTCGCCCGAAATTGACCCTTTTCGTAAATCGCTTTCAGCCGTGGTTCTGCTTCCCAGACCCACGCCGAATCGTCGGTCGATTGTGCCGGCAGTGGACCGAGTCCGATCGCAGCACTTGCAATCAGTGAAAAAAGCGTGACCGGGAATCCTTGTCTCGGCATCATGGGAGATCGCTCGCAGTGGGGGCCAATGGCTGATGGGGACGCAGGTCCTCGGCGAGCGAGTGAAACAGAGATTTTTGATGCGTTTCACCCGACCCTCGGCTGCCTGTGCGGGTCATCGTAGTCGCTTGGGCGCGAGTCTTCTTGTTCGTGCGCACGCGTCCATCGATGATTTGCGCACATCGCGACGTGGCGCGTCGGGATCGACGGGGGCCCACCAGGCGTTGCTTAGCCGTGGTTCGAACCATCGGATCAGCCGTTTCCCTTGCTCGTGCAGTGCTCGCTGAGGAAGTCGACCAGCCGGTCCGGTGCAAAGGGTTTCATCAGAAAGATCACCGCCTGGAAGCTCGCCAGTTGAGCCAGCACGTCTTCGTCACGGTGTCCGCTGATCACAACGGTCGGGACGGCAGTTCCTTGTTCGGTGAGTTGAGTCAGCAGATCGATTCCGCTCATTTTGGGCAGTCGCAGATCCAGCACCATGCCGTCGATGGAGCCGCTAAAGTTCCCGACTAAAAAATCTTCGGCACTTGCGACGCAATGGGTTTCAAATCCGAAGGCTGCCAGCAGCGCCCTGACGGAGTCTTGGACGGCGGGGTCATCATCAACAATGCAAACTCTTGCTTTCGCAACATTCATCGGCGGATTCTCCGCTTCGTGGCAGCACTACGAGAAAGACCGTCCCGCGACTGGTGGATTGTTCAACGACGAGTGATCCCTGATGGGCTTCAACGATAGAACGTGCAACGGCCAAGCCCATGCCCATCCCTTCCGGTTTCGTCGTGAAAAATGTACGAAAAACATCCTGTGTGTCGTCGGACTCGATTCCGTTTCCGGTGTCTTTCACGCGGATCTCGATCTTGTCGGGTGTCGACGTGGTGCCAATGGTCAGCGTCCGCCGGTTTTGTTCCACCTGATCCATCGCCTGAATCGCGTTTTGGAACAGATTCATGAGGACTTGTTGGAGCTGCACTTGATGGCCAAAAACGGTCAGAGATTCGGCGTGCAAGCGAGTGTCGAGATCAACGCCATGGGCGCGAAGGTCTGGTCCCATGATGCCCAATGAACTTTCGATCAGCTGATGGATGTCGGTTGCCTGGTTGTCACCCGGGCTGGGTTTGAGGAGACGTCGGACGCCGCGGACGATCTCGGCGGCACGTTGCGCCTGGCCGCGAACCTGTCCGGCATGTTCACGGATCGCTGCGGTCTGTACGGGGGATTCCGAAGCAAGTTTTTCCAGGACAAACGCGTAGTTGGTCGCCGCCGACAGCGGCTGATTCAATTCGTGGGCGATGGAGGAAACCAATTCGCCCAGCAGATTCACCCGGCTGGCGTGCGCCAGCTTGTCGCGATGGTCCTTCAACTGTTTTTCGATGCGCCGTTTCTCGGTGATGTCTTGGGTAATGCTTAAGACATGGATTGATTCGTCGGATCCGTATCGAATCGGGACTTGGCGAGTCGTCATGAAGCGATGCTGGCCGTTCAGGCCGACGATCTCAAATTCCAGACTGTTCGATTCCCCGCGCAGGACCGCTTGCGTCGCTTCGACGAAACGTTCGCGATCTTCGCCGACAATCACATCGAAGATGCATTTCCCCAGGACCTCTTCACGATCCGCTTCCAGCATCCGAAGTCCGGCAGGGTTGATATCCACCAGACGCCCCTCGCGATCGACCAGTTTGACGCACTGGGGTTCGGAATCAAAAATCAAGCGGAACCGACGGTTGCTTTCCAAGATGCTGGTCATCGCCTCGTCACGCAGTTGGTCGTAGGCGTGAAAACGGCGGAGCAGCAACACGAGCAGCGTCGACGACACAACGGCAAACACGACCCCCAGCACGATGCTCTCCGCCCTGGTTCGGTTCCACACCAATGCGGTCTCCAGTTGCGATTTCGCCAAATCAATCTCAAGTTGATTTTGCAGTACCGAGATGACCTGGCCGAATTGATCAACGTCATGTTCCAAGGCGTGAAAGTCATTCGGATCGACCACGCCGGTTTGGTCGTACCCATCGATCATGCGTTTACCGCTGTCGGCGATGTCACGTTGATGCTTCAGGACGCGATCGAATTGCATTCGCGATGCTTCATCTAACGCCGACTGATGAAGAAAAGACTGAGAGATCTGTTCAAAGTCCTCGGTCCAACTTTTGAAATCCCGTTTCTCGGCCTCGTCGCCAGAGATGACGTACGCAAAACACTCTTGAACGGCACCATGGGTTCTGCTGCGAAGATCCACCAATCGACCGACCGATGGGACCCGGCGATTGTTCGTTCGAGTTGCGCTGTCGACGCGCAAAAACAACTGCACGCAATAGGTCGACGCCAACAGCAGCAGTCCCGCAAAGGAAAGGATCAGCAAACGAGAATACGCAGATCGGGGAGCTGTTGATGCTTCGTTGATCATTCGACCGGCCGCCGTTCGATTCGCAGAAGGTGGCTGTCTCGGCGCGTGATCGGCGACTCGCTTGTGCGGGCGCTGAAGTTCGAAACGCTTGAGGCGGCACAGAGGAACACTGTGCAAGTATGGACTGCGGCCCGTCGATCGCCAAGGGTGGTTCCGCGATACCGGTGAGGCACGGTCCCCCGGCAACTGCCCCGGTTCGGATTGGCGTGGTCACGTCACGTGCTTTCCGCTCGTTGCGTGGTGCTCTCCGGTCTGTAGATCGCATCGATGTTCCGAAATCGGCGCGATCATCGGATCACATTCGGTGCGAACGCGTCAGCGGATCTGATACTTCTGATCGATCCAGCATCGTGGCAGGGGTTCACCGGAGGGGAACACCAAATCGGATTTGGCGAATTGGCATTCGTCCTGCTCTTCCTCGCCGGCTTGCCGCCGGGCCAGAACCTCTGATTCCAGCGGGCTGAGGAGTTGGTCGATGTGGCTGATCCGGACCAGGTCTTCGGATTGATTTTCTTTTAGAAACATTGAATCCCTCGAAATTGATAGAAACCGTTTTCGAAGGTGCAATTCACGTTCCAAACAGGTTGAGTTCGGTACGGCGAAGCATCGCGTTCGCAGTCGGCGCGTGATTTGCAAGTTGTACCGTCGGCGACTCTTGGAACGGTGACGTCGCCAGTCTTGTGTCTGCACGACCTCGCGGAGATCAGCTGATCGAAATCGCGGCGAGGCGACTGAAGCTCAATCTCGCGCCGAATGTCGCATGGGACGAAAACTTAACACGCACGAAAACTCAAGAGAAATCAAGACGTAGGGAGATCAACATGTCGACCGCAATCGGATCACCAACCGAACATCTCAATGCACTGTCGCAACAAATTCGACGCTGGATTGTCCGCTGCACGTCGGAGGCCGGTTCGGGCCATCCGACGTCTTCCCTGTCGGCGGTCGAACTGATGGTGGACTTGTTGTTCGGGGGGACGTTTCGATTCAACCCCGAGCAACCTGACCATCCCGCCAACGACCGTTTGATCTTTTCCAAGGGGCACGCATCGCCGCTTTTCTATTCGTTGTGGGCGGCGGCGGGACAGATCGACCCGGCGGATTTGATGAGCTACCGGACGTTTGGTAGCCGTTTGGAAGGCCATCCCACTTCACGGTTCCACTTGACCGAAGCAGCGACCGGGTCGCTCGGTCAGGGGCTTTCGATCGGGTTGGGCATGGCGTTGACGGCCAAGTATTTGGACCATTCGCCCAGCCGTACATTCGTTCTGTTGGGCGATAGCGAAATGGCCGAGGGGTCACAGTGGGAAGCGATTCAGTTGGCCGCCCATTATCAACTGGACAACTTAATCGGCGTCTTGGATGTCAATCGGTTGGGACAACGTGGTGAAACGATGTTCGGACACGACCTGCGCGCCTATCGCGATCGGATCGAGTCGTTCGGTTGGCGGTGCGTGCTCGTCGAAGACGGGCACGACCACGAACAGGTGCGACAAGCGTATGCAACGCTGGACGATTCGCAGGAGCCGTCTGGCAAGCCGACGATGTTGATCGCGCGAACCATCAAGGGCAAGGGGATTCCGTCATGGGAAGATGAAAACGGGCATCACGGCAAACCGCTCGACGAGGAGTCGTACGAACAGGTTTTGTCGCAGTTGGGTGATCCAGACCAATCGATCCGAGGCGAACTGGCCCCGCCGATTTTGTATCAACCCGACCCGGCTGCATCCCTCGAAGCCGGCTCGGTCGACTATTCGCCGGGTGATCAAGTGGCCACGCGCGATGCGTTCGGTAACGCGTTGGTTCGTCTGGCGGGTAAATATCCGCGTCTGGTCTCACTCGATGGCGAAGTTTGTAACTCGACGCGTTCCAAACGGTTTCGTGACGAATATCCGGATCGGTTTTTCCAGATGTTTGTTGCCGAACAGAACATGGTCGGTGCCGCAACCGGGATGGCCGTGCGGGGCAAGACTCCGTTTGTTTCCACCTTCGCAGCATTCTTGACCCGTGCGTTCGATCAAATACGCATGGCACCTTACTCGGACGCCCACATCAAGTTCGTCGGATCGCATTGCGGCGTTTCGATCGGGCAAGACGGGCCGTCGCAAATGGGGCTGGAAGACATCGCGATGTTTCGAACGATTCAAGACGCTCTGGTGCTGTATCCTAGCGACGCCACATCGACCGAGGCACTCGTTGATCTGATGGCCGACCACGACGGCATCGCCTACCTGAGGGCCACGCGAGGCAAGCTGCCCGTCATCTACGATGCCAGTGAGACGTTCGCGATCGGAGGAAGCAAGGTGCTGCGGGAGAGCGAAGCGGACCAAGTGACGCTGATCGGAGCAGGCATCACACTACATGAATGTCTGGCGGCACACGCGGTGCTGCGAGACTGTGGCATTGCAACTCGCGTGATCGATCTCTATTCGATCAAACCGCTCGATCATGCGACGGTGCGGCAGGCGGCGGACCAGACTCGGGTGGTCTTTACGGTCGAAGACCATTTTCCCGAGGGCGGACTCGGCGAGGCGGTGTTGACGAGTTTGTCAGATCACTCCACCCCGGTGAACTGTATCGGAGTCCGCAAACGTCCGCTCAGCGGATCACCGGACGAGCTGCTCGACGCCGAAGGCATCTCCGCCACCAAGATCGCCGATGCGGTCACACGGTGGATCAACCGCTAAGGCAACTACATCGCCAGTGCCACCGTCAAGAATCCCGCCGCGTAAATCACGAGCATCAAGACGCTCTCGAATCCGATGTTGCCCGGACCGTGTTTTTGCCGATAAATCAATCCGATCAACAGGGTGATGTTCAGCAACAGCGTCAGACTGGTGAGGAACGACTCCCGCATGCCGACGCCGGTGCCGTGCAAGAGTGAGCCCTGAAGGAAGCAGAGATCCGCTGCGGCGACGAACAGCACGTCAAAAAAGTTGCCGCCGACGATGTCGCTGACCGCCAGCGTGAGCGCGCCGCGACGCACCGCCGCGACACAGGTGATCAATTCGGGCAACGAAGTCGCCGCGGCCATGAACAGACCGCCAACGATGGACTCGGAGATGCCCGTCGCCGCCACCAGTTCTCCTGCCGTTTCGGCCACCAGGATCCCGCAGCCAAGCGTACGGATGCGGCCAAGCCCGGGAGTGCAGTGATCAAGCCCAAGAACACGGTGCCGGTAATGGCTTCCCCGAGTCCGGTGCGATCTGCCAAACGGTCGGCCAAGCCGGCCATCTTCGTGCCCGCGAACCCAATGACAACCGCCGCGATCAGAAATACCGTGACGCTGCCGCCGATGGATAGCGAAAGATTCAGCATGGAAATGCGATGGCGTCCCCCACACGACTCCTCATCGTGTGAGTCCATTGTGGGTGTTGTTTTGACGGCGAAGCCGGCCTACGGAAGGACTCAAGGTGAACATCATTCGTCTTCCCCCGTCGGGTTGCGGGCAAGTGACGCGAAGTAGCTGGCGATCTGTTGCGATTGTTCTTCATCGATGGCATCGGCGATTTTGTGCATCAGATTGCCGTTGCCGGCGCCTCCTCGTGATCGCTTCCGGAATAACGTCAGCTGACGATTCAAGAACTCGGCGGGTTGCCCTGCCAAAACAGGGTAGGACGGATCATTCCACTCACCGTGGCACTCCGAACAGGCCGCCACTTTCAGCGTGTCGTCCTGCTGCGAAATCAGATCGCGTCCCGCTCGGATTGCTTCGTCGTCCAAATCAGATCGATCCGTTGGCGTTAACTCTTGCCCAGCATACCACTTTGCCGCCGCGACGATTTCCGGCTGGCTCAGCCGCGCGGAGATCGGTTCCATCACTCCGCTATGTCGATCGCCCTCGGCAAACGCTTGCAGCGACTCCTGCAAGTAGACCTCGTTTTGGCCGGCGAGGATCGGTACGCGTGCATTGCCGCGGCCCATCCCATCGGCTGCATGACAAACCGTGCAGGCTTCCGTCACGATTTCAGGCGCGTCGGCATTCTCTTCGACGTGGACCAAGTCCTGGTATTCCGCGACGCTCATCTCGCTGAACTGTTTCAGAAACGCCACCAACGGCCAGATCTCGTCGTCGCGTTGACGGGTCGGCCAGGCGGGCATACCGGTAAACTTGATTCCGTGTTTCACGATGTAAAACATCTCGGACGGTTCTAATTCGTGCAGCACGTCGGGCAAGTACGGTGGCGCGGGAGTCATCGCAGCTGGTACCGGGGGCGACGGCAAGCCCGGGCGACCGTGGCACCATTTGCAATTGGACTGGTAGATGCCGGCGCCCAACGTCAGCATACCGGGATCGTCCAGCGGCGGAACCTCCGTTCCGTTGCTGTGGAAAGCGACTGAGCGATCACTGGCAAAACCGAGAATCCAACGGGTGATCGGCCAATGCCCGCTGCTGGCCTTGACGGGCACGATGCCAGAAACCAACACGAGTAGACCGATCACTGCCAAAACCAAGCCGAGCAGCGCAAGCTTTTTCAAAAAGTCCTTCATGCTGATGCCTCCACTGTCGATGGGCGTGCGGCTGATTCACTCCGCTGGGATGTCAGTGCCGCCGAACGATTCCGCAAGAGATCTGCCGTCAGCACCAGACCGCCCGCCAGGTATACCATGCCGCCGACGACCAACATCACTGCGCCGCCAAGATGTTGATCTTCCAGCGGTGTCAAGCCGCTCGAGCCGTGTGGGTGATGAAACAGCAAACGCGGCGACAAGGCCAGCAGCGCGCCGAGTAAGGTCATGTGCATCGAAGTGAGCAGCAATCCGACCACTCCGGCGGCACTGCGCTGACGGGTGCGGGGTTGCGTGCCCCCGAATGCCGACAGCCAAACCCACGTGCCGGCGGCCAAAAACATCGATTGTTCCACGACGAATCCGAGCGTGTCGTGTCTGGCCCAATGGTGAAGCCCCGGTCCGTGCCAGGCCCACACGATGATCAATTCCCCGACCGATGCGGGAACCGGTGCAAAGAATCCTGGGCAAAATCGGACGGGGTCGTAGCGACGCCCGGCGGCGGCGATCGAAAGCATCGGCGCGACGATCGCAACGACCAGCATGTGGAGTGTCATGTGCGCAGCAAACGAGTGCCGGGCCATGTCGGGAAGTGGTCCCATCCATGCCGCAGTCAAGATGACCCAACCGAGATTCCAGATCAGCAAACGCATCAGTGGCAGGTCCCCACGAAGTAGAACACCAGGGCGGTGAAAATCGTCGCGACGGCGCTCAATAGTGACAACAGAAATGTCGACAGGCCGATCAGGCGACGTAGATCGGCGGCAGTTGCTTCGTCATGTGGGCTGCGACCATGGCCGTCGCGCTGCCGACGATGCCCGGCCCAGCCGACCCCGGCGATGATCACGATCGCCACCACGGTGTATGCCATCACGGCCAACTGAACTTCACCGGCCGAGCGATCGGAATCCGCGACCTTGGCGCAAAAGATCGCGGCGGTCAAATAGCTTGCCAAAAAATGCACCGCCCAGACCGTGGGCGCGACAACGATCCACCAGATCGATGTGACATGATCCGTTTTGTTGATCTCGTTGCGATTGCTCGTCTCGGTCATCGCCATCACTTCGCCACCAGCGGAAATCCGGCGATCACCAAGACTGTAATCGCCGTGGTCAACAACAGAAAGTGCCAGTAGAGCGTCACGTTGACGATGTCGGCGTCACAGCGCGCCGTCATCCGGCCGGCGGCGCGTCTGGCGGCACAATACAGGTGCATCACGACCCCGAGCACCACATGCAGCGCAGTCCAGATCGTCAAGACCCAGACGATTGCCGGATAGACGTGGGCGGTCGGATCCATTTGATGCGTCAACGGACCGTACAGCAGTGCCAGACCGCCGACGATGCTCAGGACGACTCCGCAAGCGATCGCCCCATAAAACCTCGTCGCGTGATCCTGGCGGTTCCACCGTCGCGCGGCCAACGTCGCCGAGTAGGCAAGCAGAATCGTCAGCACGGCGACCATGGGCCAGATCCACCCGGGGCCACTCGATCCATTGGGCGGAAAATCGTCGTGGGCGGTCCAGTAAAAAAAGTAGCCGAAGATCAGCGAAATGAACGCGGTCATGTCACCGAGCATGGTGATGAACATCGCCCACCAGCCGACCGCTTGGGATCCCGAAACGTAAATCGGCAACGTCAGACCACGTCCCACGTCCTTTTCCTGTTTTTCTGGAATCGGAGCGGTGCCGGTCCAGAGCCAGACCAGAATTGTGATGAACGCAAGCACGCCGCTGATCGTTGCGGCGGTGTACCAGTGGTACGTCGACAAAATGAACACGCCGCCGGTAAAGATCGCTGCGAAGTGCGTCAGGAATGTCGGCCCCGGAACCCGCAGGCATTGGATCGGATCGGCATCGACCACCGACGTCACCAGCGTCTCTCGCAACCCCTCTTCCGCATCGGGCAGGTAAAAGTGGCCTGCGTCGACATCATCGACAAAACCCGGTTGATCCCAAAGCGGATAGCGACTGGTGACGATCGGAATGCTGCGCACCCCCCAAGGCTTGTCGGGTACCTCTGCTAACCATTCCAGCGTGCCCGCGTTCCAGATGTTTCTCGGCGCAAGTGGTTGGTTCTTTTTGGAACGAAGCACGTCAAAGAGAAAAACGACAAAACCGATCGCCAGCACGAAGGCACCCACCGTCGAAATCAGATTCAACGTCCCCAATCCCAATTCCGCCGGGTAGGTGTAGACGCGGCGTGGCATCCCCAGCAAACCGCTCAGGTGCATGGGGAAGAAACTGACGTTGAATCCGACCAACATCAACCAAAACGCATACCGCCCCAGTTTTTCGGAAAGTTGTTTTCCGGTGACGGCGGGATAGTAGTAGTAGACGCCGGCGACGATCGGAAAGATGGTCCCGCCGATCAGGACGTAGTGCAGGTGTCCGACGATAAAGTACGTGTCATGGGCTTGATAATCGAACGGGGCGACGGCGACCATGACGCCCGTCAAACCGCCGATGACAAAGGTCGCCAGGCCGCCCAGCGTGAACAGCAAACAGACCGATTTGGTGACGCGTCCGATCAGCAGCGTGGCGATGAAACAAAAAAGCTGGATCCCGGTCGGTATCGCGACCGCCTGGGAGGCGGCCGAAAAAATGCCGATCGAAATCGCCGGCAACCCGGTCGTGAACATGTGGTGCACCCACAAGCCGAAACTCAGAAACCCCGTCCCGACCGCCGCCAATACGATCCAGCCGTAACCGACCATGGGCGTGCGGGCGAAGGTCGGTACGATCATCGCGATCAACGCGATGGACGGCAGAAACACGATGTAGACTTCGGGGTGACCGAAAATCCAGAACAGGTGTTGCCACAACAGCGGGTCGCCGCCACGCGATGCGTCGAAGAAGGGCCAATCGAGCGACCGCTGAAGTTCCATCAGCAGATCGCCTGCGATCAAGGGCGGAAACGCAAACAAGATCATCACGGCGACGACCAAAATGTACCACGCGTACAGCGGAATCAGGTTCAACTGCATGCCCGGTGGGCGACACTTCAAGACACCCACGATCAATTCGACGGCCGCTGCGATCGACGCCACTTCGATGAAGGAAAGTCCCAGCAGCCAAATGTCGACGCCCACACCAGTCTGGTATTCGGTCGTCATCGGCGGATACATGAACCAACCGCCCTCCGGCGCCACGCCGAAAAAGATCGATCCACAGACAAAGACGCCCCCGATCACGAAACACCAAAATCCGTACGCGGACAGCCGCGGGAAGGGCAGGTCGCGTGCGCCGAGCATTTCGGGCAATAGCAGAATGGAAATCGCTTCTAGAATCGGCACCGCGAACAGGAACATCATCACGCTGCCGTGCATCGTGAAGACCTGGTTGTACTGATCGGCTGTCAAGAAATCGTTATCAGGGATCGCCAATTGGATCCGCATCAACAGCGCCAGGATTCCGCCGAACAGAAAGAAGGTGAACGAGGCGACCACGTACCAGAAGCCGACTTCCGAGTTGTTGACTGCCGACCAATACCGCCAACGTGTCGGCGTACGCCATGCGTCCAGCAAGCGTTTCGCGTTGGCATCGAGTCGGTCGTCGCCGGATGGGTTGCTAGGTGCGTCCGCGTTCAATTCAGTTGCTCCAGGTAAGCGACAATCGAATCCAGTTCCCGATCGCTGAGCGATTTGAACGCGGGCATTTGCACACCTGGTTTGACATCGTGGGTACGGCTGATCCAACGCCGCAGGTTGTCCGCGTCATTGGTCTTGATTCCCGCCCCCAGGCTGAGCCGGCCGCCGAAATGCGTCAAATCGGGGCCGACTCTCCCACCCGCATCCGTTCCGCGGATGGTGTGACAGGCGCCGCAGCCTTTGCGGCGGAACAGTTCGCGTCCCCGAACGGCTGCCTCGCCCGCCGGTTCGCGGGCGTCTTGTTGTTGGTCCCGCAGCCATTGATCGAAATCGGCCTGCTGCATCACGATCACATCGAATGCCATCTGCGCGTGGGCGGTGCCGCAGTATTCGGCGCACACGCCCCGAAATCTTCCGACGCGATTGGGATGTAGTTTCAAACGGGTTTCTCGGCCGGGAATCATGTCGACCTTTCCTCCCAGGGCAGGAATCCAGAACGAATGAATCACGTCTTCGCTATGTAACTTGAACTCGACCGCCTGATCGACCGGCAAGCGAACCTCGTTGGCCGTCTCGACACGCTCGTTCTCGCCGGTTCGGTAACCGATTCGCCACCACCAGCGCACCCCGCTGACGTCGATCGTCAAACCGGTTTTCGGCGCAGGTTGATGCAAGGCGGGTAACATCGCCAGCGCGTAACACAACAGGGATGTCAGCACCAAAGTGGGAAACACGGCACCACCGCCGATGACCAGAGTCTTGGTCAGCCGGGGTCGGTGTCGTCCAGGCACGGTGACGGAATAAACCGCCAAGCCGACGACGATCAACCAGATCAACACGCCGCCGCTGAGCATCCAGTGGAACAGTTCAGCAATTCGCTCGGCCCCGACCCCAGCCGGATCGAGCGTCGATTGCGAAATGTCGCCGAGCAGTAAGAAGGTCATGGTGGCTGGCTGAATGGGAACCAAGTTGCAAGGAAATCGGCCATTGCCGCGCTGTCGACGACAAACGTTTCGTCTCGACGAACGAGCGGGGAATCATGGGGGCCGCGACTCAGACAAGGAAGCCGCGTTGGGCGGGAGGGCGCGAGCCCTCCGGTCTTTCACAGCGTGCACCGTCGCTGCGCCGGTCGTTTCCATCTGGCTGGACCGCAAATCGTGTGCCCGGCCGTCGGCAAACCGTCCCTCAATGATTCAATGCGATCGCATCCAGGGGATCAGTCCGCCGGCACGGAGCACTTCCAACTGCCGCGGCGATAGGCTGTGATCGCCGATCAGGCTGGTGGATCGAGTCGTGTTCTCGATCGTGATGTGCTGCCCCGACCGAAGTTGTTCGGCGGGGGATTCAATGACAAGATCGTCGTCGGCCGCGATGTGTTCACGCGTGTTTTCAACGGTCAGCGGCAGGATGCCGAAATTGACGAGGTTTTGCCAGTGGATCCGCGCGAAGCTCTCCGCGATCACCAATCGTAGTCCAAGGAATTGGGGAGCAATCGCGGCATGTTCACGGCTGGAACCTTGGCCGTAATTTATACCGCCGATGATTGCGTGTGCGCCGTCATGGTCTTTGGCTCGGCCGACGTACGTGGGGTCAACCTCGATGTAAACAAATTCAGCGATGCGAGGAATGTTGCTGCGGAACGGCAGCACACGCGCACCGGCGGGCATGATTTCGTCGGTCGAAATATTGTCGCCGACCGCGAGCAGCACTTTCACGGCCAGGCGATCGGGAAGCGGTTGGGAGTTTGGCAGCGACTTGATGTTGGGGCCTTTTGCCAAGTCGGGCTTTGCCTGGCGGGAAATGGATGGGGGCGGAGCGATTTGACCGGTGTCGATGATCGGCGCGGAAGGTTCTTCGATTTTCGGATAGGGTCGCTGCGCATCGCGTGGGTCGGTGATCCTGCCCGCCAATGCCGACACGGCGGCGGTTTCGGGGCTGCACAGGTGCACCGCGTCTTCTCGTGTGCCGCTGCGGCCGGCGAAGTTGCGCGGGACGGTCCGCAAGCTAATCCGCCCCGTCGCCGGCGCTTGGCCCATCCCGATGCAACCGTTGCATCCGGCTTGGTGCAGCCGTGCCCCCGACTGCAGCAACGTCAGAACATGGCCATCGCGGGCCAAGTTTTGAAGGATCTGACGAGAGGTCGGGTTGATGTCCAGTGAAACGCCCTCGGCAACCCGTTGTCCTTTCACGATCTCGGCCACGATGGCGAAGTCGCGGTAGCCAGGGTTGGCACTGGAACCGACGTACGCCTGGTAAACCGGTTCGCCGGCGACTTCGCGAACCGGAACCACGTTTCCAGGGCTGGTCGGTAGCGCGATCAAGGGTTCGAGTTGCGACAGGTCAATGGTCTCTTTGCGGTCGTAGATGGCGTCCGAGGAGGCCCGCAACTCCTGCCAATCCTGCTCGCGTCCTTGTGATCTCAAAAACTCTCGCGTCACCTGATCGGACGGAAACACACTTGCGGTCGCGCCCAACTCCGCGCCCATGTTGGCGATCACATGTCGATCCATCGCCGACAACCCGCCCAGTCCGTCGCCGCTGTACTCGAGGATCCACCCCACGCCACCCTTGACATCGTGACGTCGTAGCATTTCCAGAATGACGTCTTTGGCGCTCACCCAGTCTGGCAATTCGCCTTCCAGACGCACGTTCCAGATTCGCGGCATCTTGACGTAGAACGGTTCACCCGCGATCGCCATGGCGACTTCCAATCCGCCGGCGCCCATGGCTAACATGCCGATCGCGCCGGCGGCACAAGTATGCGAATCAGATCCCAATAGCGTCGCACCGGGTTTGCCAAAACGCTCTTGATGGAGCGGATGTGAGACGCCATTGCCGGGACGACTGAACCACAATCCGAATCGTTTGGCGGCGCTTTCCAAAAACAGATGGTCGTCGGGATTCTTGTGGTCTTCTTGCAAAAGGTTGTGATCGACATATTGAACCGAGCAATCCGTTTTGGCATGGTCCAAGTCCATCGCCTCGAGTTCCAGCATCACCAACGTCCCGGTCGCGTCCTGCGTCAGTGTTTGATCGATCCGCAAGCCGATCTCCGATCCCGGATCGAGCGAACCGGAAACCAAATGTTTTTTGATCAGTTGCTGCGTGATGTTGAAGGCGGTCATCGTTGCGCTCTTTTCTACCAGGTTGGTCGGTCAGCAGGTCGTTGGGCCGCAACACTGTGAAGCAGACTTGAGCGGTAGGGCACGAGCCCGATGTCACTTACTTTGCCTCTCAAGGTGTTAGCGGAACGGCGCGAGCCGGCTGTCGTTTTTGTGAGCCGCGACGCGTAAGCGGCCGGGCATTCCGACGCCCGCCCGAGGCGTTACGGCCAGCAGCTCACCATAGACTCAGCAGATCCCAACTAAATCGACAGCCCGCGAGCCGTCCGGTCACGCTTCAAAAACACCGTGAAAGACCGGAGGGCTCGCGCCCTACCGCTAATAAAAACACCCCGCTCGGCGTCGACGGGCTGGAAGCCTATCCCACTTCTATTTCGTTCCTTGCTACGAGATGTGGGAACTGCAAACGATATGCCGGTCCGGCTGACGCAAGGTAGGATCCCGGGATACAATCGGTGCCGTACCGCCCGAATGACCTTCCATCGAGACGTTTACTGATGCACCGGACCATTGCACCGCGTTTGTCTGCCCGGCATTCGATCGCAGTGAGCTTTTGTGCATTTGGCTGGTGTACCGTTGGTCTGGTGATGCTCCCAGGTTGTTCGCAGCGGGGCGATCAGGTCGGCAGCAACGATCCGGGTAGGACTGCGATCGCATCGCCGGACGCCCAACGGAAAGCCTCACCACGACGAATCGATGCACCACATCTGCCGAATCCGATCCAGGTGCATCCGAAGGTGATTTCCGGCGGGTTACCCGATGGAGAGAAAGCCTTTGAGGCGTTGCAGTCGCTCGGGGTAACGACCGTGATCAGCGTCGATGGCATGAAGCCCGACGTGGAGACCGCGAAAAAGTACGGACTGCGGTACATCCATCTGCCGCATGGATACGATGGCATTCCCGACGAGCGTGTGAAGGAACTGGCGAAAGCCGTTCGAGGGTTCGAAGGAAAGATCTACATTCACTGTCACCACGGAAAGCATCGCAGCCCCGCGGCGGCGAGTGTCGCCTGTGTGGCGGCGGGGTTGATCCCGAAATCCGAGAGTTTGGCGATTTTGCAACTCGCCGGAACCAGTCATCACTATCGCGGACTGTACGAATCGGCACGCGTCGTCACGCCGCTGGAATCCGCTTTGCTGGACGAACTGAGCGTGGATTTTCCGGAGTCCGTCGAGGTCCCGCCGATGGCTGAAGCCATGGTGGCGATGGGGCACACGCATCACCATTTGAAACTGATCGCGGAGGCGGGTTGGCGGTCACCGGCAGACCATCCCGACCTGTCTCCCGCTCATCAGGCGTTGTTGATGCGAGAGCACTTCACAGAATTGCTCCGCAGCGAGGACGTGTTGAAGGAATCGGACCTGTTTCGGCAATCCTTGCGTGAGTCCGAGCAAGCCGCCGAGGCACTCGAAGATGCCTTGCGCGGCTGGGCGGCGACTTCTCCTGCGGCCGACGCGCCACCGCCCGAGGCTGTGCGGCGCCACGCGGCAGCGATCTCTGCCAACTGCAAGGCCTGTCACCGGCAGTTCCGTGATGTGCCGCTGAGCGAGAAGTGAAGCGGAGGTTGGGGTGTCCGGACACCGGCCCAGTGCCTCCTACTTTGGCGTTAAGCGAGGTGTTGTTGTTAGCGGTATTGGGCTTCCGCCGTTCCGCGAACACCTTTCGAGCTAAAGCCTCGTCTAGCAGAGGGAAAGAATACTTTATAGCGTTTCCCTTCCGGGCCGTCGTCCGTAGGACTCTCCTCGACGGCCTGGAAAGGTCGTCGTACCGTCGCGTGACTACTTCAAGCTGACCGACTGCGCCGCACCACCCACCTTGGCGTCTTGGACGACGATCGTTTCGGGTGCGTCTTTGCCAGCCTTGATGTTGAAGGTTTTGTCCTTGGGGGCTGCCGGGACAAATCTCTTTCCGGCAATGCGAACCGTGTAAAGGATCTCGTCGCTGTCGCGATCGACGAGCTGCACGACGGGTGAATCGACGTCAAAGGTCAGCTCCCCGAGTTTTCCCCAAGACGGCGGATTGTAGTTGTCGAATTGCGAAATCGTACGTGGCCAGCCGGGATACTGCTTGGCCGACGGATCGGTCACGTCAACATTCCGCGGCCAACATTCCATCGTGATCTGACGGGTTTTGGTGTTCAGACGGACGATGCCGAATCCGGCCGATCGTGTGTTCAGCACGTTGCCAGCTGGCGTCTTCTCGGGGTTGGCTGCCGCGTAGTTAGTGACCTTGTTGGCAAAGCCATCGAGATGGTCACCCGTGTAGTCCGGGCTGCCCGGCTCGCGGTTCTGACCGGGTTCCAGCGGTTCCCACCAGCGGAGATACAGGTTGGCGATCGAGGGAACACAAAACGACCAGATGGCGTCGCGATGTTCGTCGATGCCATGATGAAAGATCGTGGCCAAGTGTTGATCGCCGGCGTAGTGAAACGCAAAGGCTTTGCGGAGTGCCTTCAAGGCGCGGTTTCGTCCGGTTTGTGGCCAGCCGTTGGAGTCCATGTCGGCATGCAATCGACCGTTGGCGCTGCCGTGGATGTGTGCACCACCGCAGAAGATGGTTTGCGACAGGGCAACTTTCATGCTCGCGTCGCGCCAGTCCTGGGCCCAGTCGTCGAGGAAATCCAGTTGTCGCTGACCCAGCAGGATCGCACCGTCGACATCGACGCTGGCGGGATCGTACTCGGGATTGCGAATGTGGTCGGGGCGCGGTCCCTGTTTGGGCACTCGGCCGGCCGGACCGGTTTTGAATTTGCGGTCTTCCAGAATGGCGAAGTCGATGTTGCCCCAATTCAAATTGGTGAAGTAGACGCCGATTCCTTGGCCAATTTTTCGCGGGTCCACCGGATCGGGGAAGTGGCTGGTCTGAGCGCGTTCGACTTCTTGGACATAGATTCCCGGCTGGCGATAACCGCCATCGGCGTTGCCGCTGATCGTGGAGATCTTTCCGCTTTCGCCCCACAAGTTGGGCTGGCCGACGTCATGGTCGTCGGGCAGGCAAAGCGTCGGACGGTCCTTGATGATGGCGCCGAAGTCGCGTCCGAATTTCAACCAGGCGGCGAGGTGTTTATTGTGGTCGTAAACCTGGTCGCCGGAAAAGAACAGCACGTCGGCATCGATTTGTTGAACATTGTCGATCAGGTCCTGTCGTGAGATGTCGCCGCCATGGGCCGGTTGGATCGAGTTGCCGGTAAAGCCGGCGACGACGATTTCGTCCTTGTCGACGGGGTTCTTGCGTATGACGCCTTCGTAGTTCGCTTCGGCTCCATGCAAAACCCGGTAGTTAGACGCTTGGGTGTCGTCCCAGTTTTCGACTCGAAAGGGCGCCGTCCAACCGGGTTCGACGACACTCGTTCGAGCGACTTCCACCCAGTTGCCGTCCTTTTCGATTTCCAGCCGCACGGTTCGGCTCTCACCGGACTGAAGCGGATAGAGTTGGGCGGTCAGTTTGAGCGTGTTGTCGTGAACCGTGTAGAGCGCAAAACAAATCACCTCGCTGCGTTCGACCTCGGGGATCTCCAGGACGGCGCGGCGCGGTCGTCGTTGGGCATTTTGTTGGGCGGTTGCCGGAGCCACGGCCAGAAGGATTGCCAGGCAGCAGAGCCCGGCTCGTTTGTATGGTTGTCGATTCATTCGTTTTCCTATCGATCGGGGGAATTCGGGATCTAGTGTAACTCAGCGGTGACCGGCTGCCGAGCTTGGAGAGCTTCCTTCTCGCCCGGTTTGCGCCACAGGCAGAACAGAAACAGGGGAATGGCGAAGTGCGGCGCCCTGAGCGCGGTTTCGTGCAGGAATTGATCGGCCCCCCAGTAGTTGAGTCCCCAGGACATGCCTGCGACGGGGCGTGCGATGGCGGTCAGGAATCCCCAAGCGGTCGCGTACACCGCGGTCGCGCGACGTAGGTAGGGAATGCAGATTCCGACGCAGACGGCAAAATCAAGAATGCCGGCCGCGCGCAGCAAAAACTGTGCGGTGGGATACTCAACGCCCAGGATCAACGTCGTCATGGCATAAAAATTTCCCGGCGTCGGCCAAAATCCGATCGCATAACAGCCGTGACCGGCAAACGTCATGATCAATCCGATGATCGCCGTCGTCACCGTGACCCGGTGGCCGGCGCCAAGGGCGAGTGCCATCACCAGAATCGTCGGAATCAACATCTGGCCCCCGTGTTCGATGAACATCGGCAGTTGACGTTGTGCGGCGACGTAGCTGGCGTAACTGAGCAACGTCAATAGCCCGCTACCGAGTACCAGTCCGGTCATCTGCACCCACGATGTTTTGCGAACCGTGAGCGTCAAGAGGGTGCATGCCAGGTACAGCCACCAGATCCGGGCAATCCATTTTTGCACGAAACCGTCATCGGCCCCCGTGCCGACGAATTCGTCCCAAGAGAGTCCCAGCCGTGTGGCGAGGTCGTACGTGGCGTCCTGCCACAGCAACACACCATAGGGGCCTTCCCAATAAAAATGCACCCAAGTCCAACCGGCGAAGCAACAAAACGCCCCCGACCGGAGGCAGGCAATCGGCAATCGGTGCGGATTCGATTCGTTCACATTCGACCTGGGCGAGACGCGATGCTGGTGAGAGACGTTACGATAGTAACTGGGAGGTGATTCTAATTGTTTGTCCAAAATAAATCTTAGGGTGGTCGCGGAAGCCGCCGACCGTCTGTCGATTTGAGCCGGATCTGTGGGGGCAACAGTGAGCCGCGGGTTCGAAGGCCCTGGGCAACGCCAGAATGCCCGGCCGCTGACGCGTCACGGCTCACTCAACGAAACAACCGGACTCGCAAGAACCGTACTCGAACGAAATGGCCGATGTCGCAGAACGTTCACAACAAAGAGCACTTTCAGCAAGCCTATGACGGCAGTGCTCCGTGGGATATCGGCAAACCGCAACCGGTCTTCGTCGAGGCTGCCGAACAGATCACCGGCAGACTGCTCGATGTCGGCTGCGGAACCGGAGGAAATTCGCTCTTCTTTGCCGAGCGGGGCCACCAGACCACCGGCATCGACTTTCTTGAACTCCCCATCGCCCAGGCGAAGCGAAAGGCGCTCCAGCGTGGACTGCCGGCGGCCTTTCGGGTGATGGACGCGCTACGCGTGGACGAGCTGGGCGATGTCTTTGATTCGGCGATTGACTGCGGCTTGTTCCACGTTTTTTCGGACCAGGACCGCGCACGCTATGTCGACGCTCTGGCGCAGGTCGTCAAACCGGGCGGCAGATTGTTCCTGATCTGTTTCAGCGATCTGGAACCGCCGGGCGACGGACCGCGGCGAATTTCAGAAGACGAAATCCACGCCGCCTTCGCAAACGACTGGCAGGTGGAATCGATCCGGCAAGCCCGCTTCGAAACCCGCCGTGATCCGCAGCATTCGCCGTTCAGCGAGGGCGGACCGCGGGCATGGTTCTGCGTCATTCGCAGGAGTGTCCCTTGATTGAATCGATGTTCCGAAATCAACGTGATCTTGCTAGACGCGAATGCATCAGCAACGCACCCGATAAAAGTGGGATAGAATCGACACCTGCCGATACAATCGCGGACGTCGACGATTGACGTGCGACCGCCTTGACTTTCTTCCATACGCTTCTTGTGTCCGACGTTACTCGAATCCTGAATCAAATCGAAGCCGGTGATGCCGCGGCGGCAGGCGAATTGTTGCCGCTGGTGTATGCCGAACTGCGGCGACTGGCCGGGCACAAAATGGACAAGGAAGCGGCGGGGCAGACGTTGCAGCCGACAGCGCTCGTTCACGAAGCGTATGTGCGTCTGGTGGGTGCCGAGGATGTCCGGCAATGGGACAATCGTGGCCACTTCTTTGCAGCGGCGGCCGAGGCCATGCGCCGCATTCTGATCGATAACGCTCGCCGACGTCAGAGCCACAAACGTGGCGGTGACCGCGAGCGGCTGGAGATCGCGGAAGTCGATGCGATTGTCGACTCCGCCGACGTCGATGAATTGCTGGATCTGGATGCCGCCCTGACCAAGCTCGCCGAATGTGAACCGGAAATGGCCAAGCTGGTTCAATTGCGATACTTCGCCGGGCTGTCGGTCGATGAGTCGGCCAAAGCGCTCGGGATGTCCCCGCGATCGGTCAAACGAAATTGGGCATTCGCCCGGGCATGGCTCGGTCGCGAATTGAATTTGGGCGAGGGAATCTGAAATGGGTGGCCCCGGCTGATGCCGGAATTCGCATTGTATTTCGTGGGAGTTGGCTTTCACACAAATACCTGCGCCGAATTCACCACCGTTGGTCGAAACATCATGCCCGTTGTCACCGAAAAGTCGATCTTCTTTCACGCCCTCGAGATTGAATCGCCGGCCGAGCGGGCCGCGTATGTCGAGCGTGCGTGTGGCGGCGACGAGCAGCTCTTGACCGCCGTTTGCGCCCTGCTTCGCGAGAACGATCGGGAGAAAAACCCCGTCGACCGTCCGGTCGGGGCCGCCTGGATGCCGACGGATCTGGTCAGTGATGATGCCGGTGTTGCTACAACACGCTTTTTCCCGGGGGCGATGGTTGGCCCCTACAAGTTGATGGAGCGAATCGGCGAAGGCGGATTTGGATTGGTCTTTGTGGCTCAACAGCAGGCACCGGTCCGACGGCGGGTTGCGCTCAAAATCATCAAGCCGGGCATGGAGTCCCGCGAAGTCCTGGCTCGGTTCGAGGCCGAGCGGCAGGCGATCGCTTTGATGGACCATCCCAACATCGCCCGTGTGTTCGAAGCCGGCGTCACGGAGACGGCGCAACCCTATTTCGTCATGGAATTGGTGCGTGGCGTCCCGCTCAATGAGTTCTGCGACCACCAGCAGTTGAACATGTCGGAGCGGCTCAAGCTGTTTGTCACAATCTGCCACGCCGTCCAGCACGCCCACCAGAAAGGCATCATCCATCGCGACCTGAAACCGTCCAATATTCTGGTGACACTTCAGGATGGTCAGCCGCTGGCAAAGGTCATCGATTTCGGCGTGGCCAAGGCGATCGGCCAGAGCTTGACCGTCAAAACGATTTACACGCGGTTCGCCTCCATGGTCGGCACACCGGCCTACATGAGTCCCGAACAGGCGGCGATGAGTACCGACGATGTTGACACCCGGAGCGACATTTATTCGCTCGGCGTGTTGCTCTATGAAGTGCTGACCGGTTCGACGCCGTTTGCCCCGGACCGGCTGCAGAGCGCGGGGTTTGACGAGCTTAGACGAATCATTCGCGACGAGGATCCGCCGCGTCCTAGCACTCGCCTGAGCACGCTGAATAACGAACTGGCGAGCACAATCGCCGTCAATCGACGGCTCGACCCGGCAACGCTCTCGTCGGCGATGAAACGCGATCTGGATTGGATCGTGATGAAGGCGATGGACAAGGATCGGAACCGAAGATACTCGACCGCCGGCGCGATGGCCGAAGACGTCTCGCGATTCCTCAACGACCAACCGGTCGAAGCACGTCCGCCTTCGACCTGGTACCGATTCTCCAAGTTCGCGCGGCGAAACAAAGTCGGCCTCTCGACCGCATCGATCGTCGCCTGCGCCTTGCTTCTGGGAACCGCGGTCAGTGTCTGGCAGGCCCATGCGGCGATCAAGGAACGCGATGAAAAAGAGATCGCGTTGGAAGAAGCACGTGCGGCCGAGCAGGTTGCCAACGCCGCTCGGCTCGAATTGGAACGCTTCAACGATCGGCTCAATTCGACCACCGTTCTGCTGGCGTCGGGGCGCGCCAATGCCGACGCCCAACGCTGGTCGGAGGCCTACCAGGCATACACCGAAGCGACGGGCATTTTGCCGAAATATTTCCTGGTCTGGCTGGAGCGAGGCGGGTTGAATGCAAAACTCGGCCGCTGGGATGCCGCCGCGGCTGATTTTGCAAAAGCGGTCGAAATCGGGTGCCCGATCGAACAGGCTGAACTGTCCGGTGTGCCGCAATTGTTGTTCTTTGCCGGAGAATCCGCCGCTTACAAAAGACTGAGTAACGAATTGCGACGCGTTGAAAACGACGATCCCATGGCCGTGACCATTCGAGGGCAATTGGTCGGTGACGTCACCGAATCTGCGGCCGCAGAGTTAGCCGATCGTGTCGAGCTGATGCTCGCTGCCATGCCCAACCCGGACGACTCCGAGGCAAACCGCGAACCGGATCGAAGAAGACGGAAATACGCCGAGATGTTCTATGGGGTGAACCTCTACGTCGCCGGCTGGGCGCATTTGCGAGCCGGAAATCATCAACGCGCGCTCCAGCGGCTACAGGAATCGAATCAGGCGCCCTGGTTCGGACGCGGAATCGCCCATCCGCTCCTCGCGATCGCTCACCACAGAACGGGCAACGCGGAAGATGCCGTTCGTTCATTCGAGCAGTCACAGACGCTGCTGGACCGATTGCTCGATGAAAGCGTCAGCCAGTCCAAAGGCTCGCCGATGATCCCATGGATCGATTGGATCGAATTCCTGCTGCATCACCGCGAGGCGAGTATCGTCGTGAAGGGGCACACACCGGCGAACGACCCCCGGATGCAGCAGATGGAACGCTTTGCCGATGAGCGAATTTCGGGGTGAGCAGCGCCGTCGGTCTCTGCGTCGTTGCCACGTCTTTTTTTCTGCACCGATTTGTCTGGCCCCGAGCTCGTGTGGTTTACGCATTAATCAAGTAGAAGCCTGAGTCCTAGTGCTCCGGCTACTCTTAAATTTAGGGTGCCGCGGAAAGAGATCTGATCATGAACTTATGCAAATCGTTTCTACTGTTCGCTTTCATCAGCATCACGGCACAGGCGCAGCACCCGCTGTCGATTTCCGTCGGCGACGCATCGATCACGTCCAGCGATTCCGCCGGCCCCATGTGGCTCCGCGACCGGGGAGTTGCCGGTGACCGGTTCGAATGGAGGCGTGATGGATTCGGCCGAAACCATTCCGCTCCGCCGGCCGGTGGACTGATGCATTGGTTCATCAACCGCGACTCGGACAACAGCCTTGGGCTGACGGAACTTGAGTTGCCGCAGACCCACCGATTTCTGTTCCCGAGGCTCGACGAAGACGGCAATGGAGAACTGAGCCGCTCTGAGATTGGACGCTTCGAGACCTTTGCCCTCGGTCAGTTCGACGGCCTGCAATTGCGAAGTTCCCTTTGGAGTGATGACGCACCGTCTATTGAAACGACTCGACGGTTGAAAGAAGTGATGGACTCCTTTCTAGCCGATAATGCCGAATCCGATGCCAGTGCCGCCTCTGAGATTGCTTCCACCAACCGGGCCGCGTGGACATCTTACGTCTTTACCGTTGCCGCGATGATGATCGCCGCTTTCAGTTTTGGGCATCTGCTGACCACTTCACCGCCACGCCGCCATCGCTGGACTCATATCGATGCATCGCCCGATGCGACTCGTTCGGTCGTTGAATCGCTGGTGCTGATCAGTCTGCTCTCGGTGATCGACCTGTTTTGGACGACGATCAAATCGACGGAGACTCATTTTCACGAAATGAATCCGCTTGGAAACCAAATCTTGCTCAATGGCGACTCCCTGACCGCCTTCAAGGTGATCAGCGTACTGGTCAGTCTGACGGTGTTGTTTTTCCTGCGTCAATACAAAGGCGCACAACATGCATCGTGGTGGGGGTGCTTGATCTGCACGCTCGTCGCATTTCGCTGGATCGTTTTGGATTCCGCGATGCTCGGATGAACCCTGCGGGGCCAAACGAACCATTCCCCCGACCTCTTTCGCTCTTCCCCGGAAATTGAATCAATGATCAAATTGTATCTCGCCAGTCTGTTCTTCCTTGGCTCCGCTGTCATCGGTTTCGCCGCCGATTGGCCGCAATGGCAGGGACCGGATCGAAATGCGATCTCGAAAGAAGGGGGACTGATGCAGCAATGGCCCGATGGCGGTCCGCCGTTGGCGTGGCGAGTCGACGGACTGGGAGGCGGTGACAGCGCACCGGCCGTCGCCGACGGCAAGCTCTTCGGGATGAGCAATCGGGACGGCAAGGAAATCGCATGGGCACGCTCCGAAAACGACGGCCAGGAAATCTGGTTCACGTCGTTGGGTGACGCGATTGAACAGCGCGTGCCCCAGTCGAAAGAAGGTCCCGGATGCACTCCGTCGGTAGACGGCGATCGGTTGTACGTGATCGGCATGAGCGGACGCGTCGCCTGTCTGAATGCGGAGGATGGCCGCGTCCTTTGGCAACGAAGTCTCGTCGATGATTTCGGCGGTGTCTTGCCGATGTGGAGTTACCGCGAATCACCACTCGTCGATGGCGATCAAGTCGTCTGCACACCGGGTGCCCCCGATGCGATGATCGTCGCGCTCAATAAGTTGACGGGAGAGACGAATTGGAAAAGCCAAATGCCCGATGAACCCGCAGAGGCACCGGCAGACGCACAGAGTGATCGTCCGAGTCGCCCGGAACCTCCAAGTCGTGAGGTACCCCCCCAACGCGGATCCGCTCCGGAAATCACCGGAGCAGAGAATGCGGAGTTATTCCAGAGCGAGCGTTGGGGAATGACCGGTTTCGCTTACAAGGTTCCCAGCGGAAACTACCTCGCCAAGCTCTATTTTGCCGAGACGTACAACGGCATTACCGATGCCGGCCAACGCGTCTTCACCTTCAATGTCGAGGGAAAGCCGTTCAAAGACTTTGACATTTGGGCGAAGGCTGGCGGGCCACGAAAGGCCTATGTCGAATCGGTTCCGGTCGAAGTGACCGATGGCGAACTGAACATCACGTTCACGCGACAGGTTGAGAATCCTGCCATCAAAGCGATTGAAATTGTTCCGCAAGGCGATGGGGCGACGACGACCGAGACCATCCGCATCAACGCCGGTCGGTCAACGCCTTGGACCGATGCCAAGGGGCAGGTCTGGTTGGCCGATCAAGGTTTCGCCGATGGTCAAACCAATCCGGGCACCTTCAATTTTGCCGGCGGCCGTCCCGGCGGCGGCTTCGGCGGCGGCCGAGGCGGCTTCGGCGGTGGACGCGGCGGCTTCGGCGGACGCGGCGGTGCTCGCTCGGGCGCGGCGTACTCCTCGGCGATCGCGATCGATTTCGAAGGCCAACGACAATACGTTCAACTGACCGCCAAGTCACTCATCGGCGTCTCGGCTGCCGATGGCACGCTGCTTTGGCAATACGAGGCGCCGGCCAACGCCATGGGGATCAACTGTTCCACACCGATCTATCAAGACGGTTTGCTGTTCGCGGCGTCCGCCTACGGTGCCGGTGGCGGTGCCGTGAAGTTGGTCAAAGGCGCAGGGGGAGGGATCACTGCGGAGGAAGTCTACTTCACGACCAGAATGCAAAACCACCATGGCGGAATGATCGTGGTGGATGGATGTCTGTACGGAGCGAACGGAGGAAACGGGGGCGGGGTCATGACCTGCCTGGACTTTCAAACCGGCGACTTGCTGTGGCGAGATCGTCAGGGGCCTAAGGGTTCCTTGCTGCTGGCCGACGGACGGCTTTACCTGCGCGGCGAAGACGACGGAGAGATGCTGCTCATCGAGCCATCGCGCGACGGGCTACTGGAACGCGGTCGATTCGGGCAACCCGATCGCAGCAGCGCAAAGGCCTGGGCGCACCCGATTGTCGCCAATGGAAAACTCTACATCCGCGACCAAGGACTGTTGTTCTGCTACAACGTCCAGGCGGAGTAGCGAAACGTTAGCAACGAAGACTAGAAAACGCCTCGTTCAACCGGTGTTTTAGTCCGATGAGAAGACGACGACTCCGAACGGCTGCGATTGGAGTGTAAGATGCACGGGGCGGGCAAGACGATGGTGGTCAAAAAATTTGGTGGTCAAAAAATGAAGGATTCCGCTAGGGGGAGGCAGATTTTATTCGTCGGAACCCCAACGAGACAGTGAATCGACAATTACGCTTCAGCTTGGCCGATGAAGCGGGGGGAGGCGTCGAGCTGACGGCTAAAGCCCAATACCGCTAAGTTAACATGAATGAGGGGGCCCGGACGCTGGCGCGAACCGGCTGATGTCAAACGAATATCAGCCGTTTGGCGCGAGCCTACGGGCCCTCATCTGAAGAAACGACGCTTAACTTAGCGGTATTGGGCTCTAGCCCGGAGTGCGCGGCTCGCCGTCCGCTGCAGCCCTCACTGTTTCCCAGTCAATACTGGAAACCGAGCGATGCG
>NZ_JANZKV010000173.1 GCF_025060895.1 Stieleria sedimenti
TGTTAACTTAGCGGTATTGCTTTTAACCCCGTCGGCTCCTCGCCAGCCATGTCGGGCGGCTCGACGGAGTGGCCTGGCAAACCTCGCCACGTGGAGTGGTTACTTGGTCTCGACCAACACGCGGGCAACGTCGATCGGGGCGATGCCGGACCGGTCCAGTTCTTTCTGCAGTTTCGGCGCCATCGGGTCCTGTGTGAACTGAACACGAAAGTCACGTCGGCTGCTGGGTTTCAGGCCGCAGGCGAAACTCGTTTCACTGCGTTCGGTGGGACTCAATTGGTCCAGCATCAGCGTCAAGATCGGCAGCGGATCGCATTTGCCGACGATCATGACCTTGCGGTTGTCACGAAGCAGGCTGACCGTTTCGCGGGCGATCCAGTTGACGGCGTGTCCCGGCAACAGAGCAGGTTTGGAATCGGTGAAGTCACTCGTCGGCGGTTGCAGCGACAAGGGCCGCCCGGTCAACGTGACCGTGGGCAGCGTTTCATCTCGGTCCATCTGCAAGATCAGGTTGCCCAACGCGAGAGCCGTGCGCGCGGTATCGACGGCATGAAATTCATAGGCGACAAGCTGCTTGCGGCTCATCACCAGCGCGTTGGTCACCACCGCCAGCCCGCCTCGTCCGCTGTATTCCGGACCGCCGTGCACGCTCCGCGCGACGGCATAGAAGTAATCCGAAAGGGGGAAGAAGCTCAGCCCCCAGGCGTCCTGAGCGGCGGCATCGGAGGCGACCTCGAGCGAGTTGTGTGAGGGGGCCCATTTGCAAAACTCGCTCGACACGGTTGCATCCACACCGGGAGACTTCCCGATGATCTGGTATCCCTTCATCCGACGACGCTTGAGCGAGCCGTAGCTGATCTGTTCGACTTGCATTTCGATTAGCTGTTCTGGATGGCCCAGTGCAAGGGTTCAATCACGCCGCGGGGCTGGATGTGAAACGGCACCCGTGCCACACCACCGACATCATTGCTCAGCAACGCCGATGAACCGACGACGCTGGCACTGAAGACCGCGTGACGCGGAAAGTTGTGTTGGCAGTAATCGATGAAGCGGGGCATGTTGTTGGCCATGAATCGGTGAGGGTCCGCCGCCGCCTCGGGGCAGGTGTCCGATTTGGTAAACACGATCGCCACCGCCGGCGTCAGATCACGCGATTTCCCCAACTCGGAAAGCGATTGTTGCTGCGAGATGTACGAGCCGAGTTTCATCGCAAACAGGTCCTCGCGGGCACCGTTGTCGCGGACCTCGGCCGAATCGCACAGCAACAAGAACGCCGACGTTCGCTGAACGATGTGGCTGACGGCGGCGTAGGTCCCCGGTTGCTCCAGTTCGGTCGCGATGGCTTCACCGGCGAAATCCGGTGCGACAAAGTCCACCTGTTTCTCTTTGCGTTGCGAAGAATCGGTGACGACGCAGTGCAACCATTTCCAGAGGTCGGATTCGTTGGGCGTCTTTTCCGGAAAGCGTCGTTCCTCCAGGGCCGAGACGACCTGTTCTTGAAGCTTGATGGAAAATGCCCCGTTGGGAACACCTTTGAGATTCTTGGCACCACCACAAAGCATGTCCAACAGCAGCCCCAGATAGACCGTCTTGCCGGCGTTGCTGGGGCCGACCACCGAAATGAAATGCGGCTTGGCATGTCGTCGGGAAACCGAACGCGTGATTTCAGCCGGCGTCTGGCACTCATCGCAATAGTCATCCATGCTGGTCATTTGGGCGTCGCAACAGACGCACGGAGGCGCGTCTTGGTAACACAATGCCGCGTTGTAGCCTTCTGCCTTACTCATTGTTTTCTTTCGTCATCGAGGCGCGTATCGGGGTCAGGAATCATTACCGAGTCAGGAGTCATCACCGCGTCAGGCGTCGGCCGATTGCATTTCATCGTCACCGTGCGGATCGAGCCCTTCGGCGGAGAAACAACATCGAAAGCCGACGTTGTTCTTGCGGGCAAGCAGCGTCTGGGCGCTGCGACTTTGACACGTCGTGTGTGAATGGAAGTAACTGTCGAAGGCACCGCCGCGGACCTCCGCCATCGGGTCGGTCATGTGGACGGTGATCTCTTCGGTCGCGGCCAACAAGTACTGGGTGTTCATCCACTCCCAGACGTTCCCGATCAATTGCCGAATGCCGTTGGGTGTGTTGCCGCCCTGGCACTCATGGACCGAGACCGTTTGGTGTCGGCCTGATGCCCAGGTGTTGGCAAATTGCGGATCAAAGGAATTGCCCCAGGGATATTTCGATTCCTTCAGCGAATCGCTACCGGTCGATCCCCAGGTCCCGGCCCGCTGCCATTCGGCGCTGGTCGGTAAGCGTTTTCCCACCCATTGGGCGTAGGCGTTGGCTTCGTACCAGGAGACCCCGACGACCGGATGAGCCGCTGTCGCTTTGGCGGGTCGGCCGTTTTCCCAAAACGCGGGGCCGGGTTGTCCTGTTTTGTCGACGAATTTGAGCACCGATGCCAGGATCTGTTCGGGCCACAGCGAGACGTTTTCGTACCCGCCGGCTTGGACAAAGCGGTGAAAGTCGGCATTCGTCACGCACCAACGGTCCAGGTAGATCGAATCGGTTTGGCTGGTTCCGACGACCTGTGGAACGAGCACGAATCCTTCCTCGGACGTCGTGGCGTATTCACCACACAGTGTCACGTCGCCGCCTGGCACATAAGCCATGTCGTGATCGATCGCTTGCCAGGCGTACCTCAACGAGACGGGGTCGAACGCAATCCCGTCGGCCGGGCGGACGATGTGAGCATACTGTCGCTCACGCACCAGCTGGCGGATGTCGGGCGGTGCGCCGGGGAAATCCAAGGTCGGTGGCGCGGCGGCTGCAGCATCGGGCTTCGCGCCCGAGAACGAAGCGCGAAACGCACTCAGCGGCCGGCTGAAAAAGGTGGCAAAGGGCACGATGGTCTCCAACGGTTAGTTCGAATGGCTTCGGTTTGATCGGATCGCACGTTGCATGCGTTTGAATTCTTCAATCTTCTGTTGCCGGGCGGCTTCGGCATGCTCGAGTGCGGCCTGCTGGTCGCGATCTTGAGTGGGATATCCTCGGCAACCGGAGGCGGGTTGGCCGGGCAGGATGGGCGCGTTGCCGACCGGCATCACGGGGGATCCCCCGCGACCATCCGCGGGCGACGCTGTGTTTGGATCGCAGACGGGAACGTTGACGTTGACCGGCGGGGGGCCCGCCGGCAGTTGCCGTTGAATCGCCGCTGGTGACGGCAGGTTCGGATCGCGCGGCGGTTCCGCCGTCGGAGCGATCGGAGGAGAGCCGGCGCTCGGCGGCTGGGGAAGCCCGGCGGCTGTCGGAATCGTGCCGGTTGAAACGCCAGGGTGGACCGAGGGAACGACGGGACCGATACCCGACTTGTTCGCCGCGGTCGCCGCGGCGCGTGCACCTTGAATCGCCTTTCTGCGTTCGGACTCGACTTCCAGCCAGGCTTCGGTCAGCCGTTTGGACTGATCCCGCAGGCCTTCTTCCTTGGCCGCGGTCCGTTTGCCCCATTCGGTCTTCTGTTGATCCAACCGCGCGATCGCACCGGCCAGTAGCGATTCACGCTCGATCAACTGGGACGACCGATGAATGAGTCTGCGAATGCGACCGATCCAACCTCGCGCGAAATGTTCCACGTCAAAGACGATGGAACCGATCGCTTCGGCTTGCGAGCCGTCCAACGGTGCGGTCACCGGGGAGACGCCCGTTCCTGGCGAGTCACTTCCGCCGCTCAGGGGCGACGGAGCAATCATGTCGTTTCGGTCGGTCATATCGATTCAGGGTTTAAAATGATTACGACGAAGTCTTCCCGAGCGTCTTAGTACTCGTCACCGACGCGTTTCCAGAGATTGGAGATGCGGCCCAGCAAAGACTCTCCTTTCTGTTCCCGCTCGACCTTCTCTTCCTCGTGAATCTCCCGCAAATGCTGTCGCAGTGCTTGCAGCTTGAAGGCAAACTCGCGGTCCGGCTGCTCTTTCGTGGCGGCGTCGCCGTCGATTTCCTGGAGCTGCTTGGAGAGCTGGAATCGCATGCGTGAAACCGATGCTTTCTCCCGGGCCAATTCGGCACGCAGTTCCTGCAGCGATTCCGGTTCTTCGTTTTGCATCCGCTCAATCTGACGATTCAGGCTGACGCATTGCTTTTGCGATTCCTCCAGTGCGGTCTGCAACTCCGCATTTTGCTTTTGCAGCTTCTGCAGCGTTTCATCCGGGGCCACGTCAGCGACCGAAGCTTGTCCGTAGCGTTTGGCGGCGGTGTGCAGCTGTTGCTGGAACCGATCACGTTCCTGGCTCGCCGCGTTGAGTCGATCACGGAGGGCGTCCTGCTCGGCTTTCCATTCCGATTCTCGCTCGCCGATCCGTTGTTCGATTTCACCGACCCAGTTTTCCAAACAGCTGCGTTCTTCCCGTTCCGCCTGGTTCTGGATTTCAGCGGTCTGCAGCAATTCTTGCAGCATCGAGACACGTTCGTCGTGTTCGGCCAATTCGGCGAGCAAGTCGTCGACACGTCCGACCAGTTCGTCGCTGCCGAAGTCTTGGTCGATGGATCTGGCTTGGTTTGACGTGGTGTGTTCAGCGTCTTCTGCGCCGAGCCCTTCCATCGCGGCCAATTGCTCGTCGCGTTCGGCCAACTGGATGCGGAGGTCTTCGATTTCTGACTTGAGCAGCTGAACGATCTCGGCATCCACCTGATCGTCGTCAAAGGTGGAGGGATCCCAATCGAGATCTTCGGCGGTGAGATGGTTCGAAGCGAAGTCGTCCACGATCGCACCCTCGCCGGATTCCGGTTCGTCGATTTTGTGTTCCGCCGACGCTTCGGGTGGTTGGGCGATTGATGCATCCAAGTCCGACGTCTCGGTCGCGGGTTCTTCGGCGACATGGGTGTCGTGGGCGGAGATCGGTTCCGCAGTGGTCTCGGCCAACGCGTCGCTGAGTCTGCCGATCGGCGGCCGCGCGGCGGGCGTCGGATCGGCGACGGTTGTTCCATCGTCTTGCACGTCTTCGTAGCCCAAGTTTTCCATCCCCACTGATTCTTCTCGTGCTTCCGCGGCGGCCTTGTCGGCCAGGTCGAGGGCGTTTTGTTTGTCGGCTTGACTCGGTCCGCTCGGTCCACCGACCAATTCAAGCTTGATGGAACCGACGACGATGGAGTCTCCGACTTGGATCGCCGTCTTGTCATCGATCAGCGTTCCATTGACTTTGGTACCCGACTTGGACGCCCAGTCTTGGATGGAGACGACGTCGTCATCGACGTCGACGAGGCAATGGATCTCGGCGACGTCTTCGCCACTGACCTTGATGCCGCACGAATTGCCGCTGCCGACAAAGACGCTTCGTCCCTCTTCGAGGGCGTGGTCGATCGGCGAGGCACTCTGTCGAAGGACTCGGATTTTAAAACCGGTCAGGGTTGCTTCGGTTGATCGAATCATGACAGGGTCTCCGCAACAGGGGTGTCCAAACCGTTGGAGGCCAACGTCGGGTCGGTCGCGGCACCAAGCGTCTCTTGCTGCGAGCCATCAGGCTGCGGTTCTGCGACCGGAATGGAGTCCAGTTCGTCCATCGTTTCGGTCAAGGTGTCGCAGGTGTAGGGCGAATGCAGCAATCGATCCGGAGTGAAACCGAGCAGTTTGTGCCACGGAACGTTGGGGTCATCGACGACCTTCGCGGGAGCCAACACGATCTTTCGCGAGTTTCCGAAGGCTTCTTGTGCCGAGGTGTAAGCTTCGCGAATGGCGTCGCAGCTTTGCGGCGTGTCGACGGCGAAGAACACCGCGTCCGGCTTGGTTCGTTTGACCAGCAACTGCAATGTCAACGTATCGCGAACGATCTTGCCGACGTATTTGCCGGAAGCCTGTTTGAGCCCGCTGCGGAGTTGTGCGGCGGCAATCGCATTGGTCTCGTAGGCAACGAATTTCCCTTCGCTTTCGTCCCGCCGGACTTCGAGGATGTCGGCCGCGACGAAGCCTGACAACACCCGGCGGACTTCCTCGTGATCCCAGCCGAGTCGTTGTTGCAATTCGTCGACCGAACGAGGTTCGCTCAGCAGGTTCATGATCTTCATGTGTTTGGCGGACAGCCCGGCACGGTCCAAGTTCTGGCCCCGGATGGCGCGTCGGACGTATCGCAGCGCGGAATCATCGCTCTGGATCTCCGAGAGATCGCAGTACAGTGCGTGTTCGACCAGCAGTCCCATCAAGCTGACTTCCAGGGGCAAATCGCGTTGCAGTGACGGGAAGCTCGAGGTCGCGCGGAACTGATAGCCTTTCAACGGTCGCTTCATCACCAGTCCGATCAGCATGGCCGCTTGGAAACGCAACAGCTTGGCCGTCAATCGTGGGTCCAGGACTCGCTTGTCCATCAACTGCACAAACCCGTCGAACTCTGCCGTTCCGCGTCCGGCGATCGTCAGACGCAGGACTTCGGCCAGGCTTTGCAACGACTCGGGCAACCGCTCGACGACCAGTTGCGTTTCTTCGGGTTGCAGCCCGGTCGCACTGATGCCTTGGACGCGTCCCCGATCCAGGTAGATCCACAACCGCAGGCGCTCGGCTTCGATCTCGAGCACGCCTTGCTTGTGGCCGTTGTTGAGGAAATCGACGACCTCGCGAATGCCGAACACGGCGAAGCGGCCGGCCAGATCGGGCTCGGACGTGTCTCCGATGATCTCCGGCACCGCCGATCCCTTGGTCTGGGATTCGACAATCATCGTCGCGGTTTCGATCGCGTTTTCGACGGTCGTGCGGAGCAGGTTTTCGGTATAGGGTTTGGGCAACATGTCGACCACGTTGTCCAGGTCGGCGTACTCCACATACGCTTTCTTTCGGAGCGTCGAACTGACCACGACGGGGATCATCTTTAACGTCGAGGAGGCCGCCAGTTGTTGGCAGACTTCAAAGCCCGTCGTTCCCGGCAGTTGGTGGTCCAACAGAATCAGATCGGGCCGGATCTCTTCGGCCAGTTGCAAGCCGTCCTCCGCCGTGGGGGCCAGAGTGACGGCGTAACCGGCCGGGCTTAGGTGTGTATCGACCAGCTTGCGGATGGTCGCACTGTCATCAATGACCAGGACTTTTTTTTCGGCCATGAAACTGATTCCTCTGTGACGGGAAACGGAAGTGATTTGAAAAGGGGCTTTGATTGGGGCAACGAGCCGCGGGCGAAAGATCTAAAGGTGGTCCGGGTAAGGTTGGGCCCAATCGAAAGGGGCGACGACGGCGTCGAGTCGTTCGGGCGTGAGTGGTTTTTGGATGTATTCGATGGCGCCCAAGAGACGGGCCTGCTTGCCGGCCGTCTCGAGACTGCGGCTGCTGATCACGATGACGGGGATGGATGCCAATCGAGGTTCACCCTTGATCGTTTGCAGCAACTCCAGACCGCTCATCCGCGGCATGTCGATGTCGCTGAAAACGGTGGCGAACGTTTCTTTGGACAGCATCTCAATCGCAGCCTGTCCGTCTTCGACTTGGACAACGGTGACGGGATACTTGGCCAGTGCCCGCGTCACGCGAAGCCTGGCACTTTTTGAATCGTCGACGACGAGCACCTTGGGCAGCTCTTTGCCGCAGGCCCGTTCTTCCGAGGGCAGGGGTTGAACGACTTGGCGGGCGCCCTTGGATGCCTCGGCCAGTCCGCGAGGGTCCAACAGCAGCACCACTTCGCCCATCCCAGAAAGTGTCGCTCCGATGCACAACGGATGTGACTTCAGCATCGGCGGCATCGGTCGAACGACGACTTCCTCGGGTCCGAGGACTCGGTCGACCAGCAACGCAAAGTCGCCGCCCGATTCGCCATCGACGGTCGCCGACCCGCTGGCCAGTTCGATGATGGCGCGACGTGAATGGTCGCTCTGGGCAGCCGGATCGTGATGCCGCAAGGACAGGATTTCGTTCAGATCAATCGGTGAGTAGCTGGGGTCAAATTCACCGGTGCGGCGAACCGATTGAGCCGGCAAGGCGAACAGCTGACCGCCACTGCGGAACACCATCGCGTGCTGAATCATCGAAGGCAGCGGCAGCGACAAGCGGATCGTCGATCCCGAACCGTGTTCCGATTCGACTTCGACCCAGCCCCGCATCCGTTCCAGCGTCGACGCAACGACATCCATCCCGACACCACGTCCGGAGAGCTGGTTGGCCGATTCACGCGTCGAAAACCCGGGATTGAAAATCAGTCGTGAGAGTTCGGCATGGCTGACCGATTTGTCGCCATCGATCAAACCCCGCTCGATGCCCCGTCTGCGAATCGCATCAAAGTCCAAACCGCGGCCGTCATCACTGACTTCGATGACCAACAGGTCCGGCCCCGAGTGGGCGTGAAGTCTCACGATGCCTTGCGGTGTTTTGCCCGCCGCGACACGGTCTTGGGCCGATTCGATTCCATGGCTGACCGAGTTTCGAACGATGTGCAGCAACGGTTCAAAAATCCGTTCCTGCAGCGACCGCTCGATCCCGGTGTTCTCTCCGACCAACTCCACACGCACTTGTTTGTGTTCGGTACGTGCCGCGTCGCTGATCGCGCGATGCAGTCTGCGGAACAGCCCGGAAACCGGCATCCTTCTCAGCTGAACCAGCTCCAGTCGAAAGTTGCGGATGAATTGCGAGACCGCTTGGTTCCCGTCGGCGACGGGGCGGTAACAGTCGCGCAATCGCTGGGCCGATTCCAGCACGTCATTGGCGACTTCGTTGAGATGGGAGAAGGACACGCCGTCTTCGGCCAGGACGGGATTGGCAAGGCTGTCACCGGCCAACAGCGCTTCGCCTTCGTGGCTCAGCATCCGAATGCGGGTGACGCTGTGGATCAGCTCGTCGTGAATCCCTTTGAGTTCCGAGATTTCGGTGTCGCGCTGATTTCGCAGCATCACCAGTTCACTCAGCATGTCCATCAGCCGATTGAGCTGTGACGCTTTGACCCGTACGGTTTCGTCGTCGCCGTGACTGTCCGAAAGCGCGTTCTTCTTCGGCGGCCGCGCAGCGGGCTGTGTGGTTGAGAGCGACTGAGCGGTGGACGACGACGGGGCGGTGGATGCCACGGCAGAATTTGCCGCGACGGGTTGGGGTGCGGTGGAGGCGTCGTTGGGGGCGTACCGTGAATCATCCGGGGCCGTCTCGTCGCCATCGACGCGAGCGCGAATCAGATCCACATGCGGCAGCAACAGTTCGGGGGTGACCGCATGGCCGGCGTCTTGCGTCTGACGAATCAACTCCTCGACTTCGTGGATGTAGTCGGCCAAGTTGGACATTCCGATGCTCGCCGACGCTCCCTTGATGGTGTGAAGTTCGCGGCTGATGGTTTTCACAGGGCCGTCGTCGCCGGGTCCGGATTCCAGGTCAAGCAGCGCTTGCTCCATCGATTCCAATCCGCGGGTCGCATCGTCCATGAAGGCTTCACGCAGTTCGTCGTCGATGTCGATCTCGTCCACAGCGGGCATGGCGATCGCGCTGCCGCCGACTTTGATCGCGTCGTGTGCCGTCGACGCCGCGGGCGAGTTGGTTTCTGGATCGTTCGGTTGTTCCCGTCGGTCGGAACTGAATTCCGGGTTCGTTGCCGGGGCGTCTTGCCAAGCACCGTCTTCCGGGGCGATTCCCCGAGTCTGGGCACTCAGGCTGCTCAGCAACGCCGCGATTTCGGCTTGGCTGGGCGCAATGACGTCGGACTCCGGAGTGGCGTTTGCATCGGCCCCGTCCCAATCACCTTCGCCTTCGCAAGCCGACTCGTCCTCGTTGACAAACTCGCCCGACGCATCGCATGAATCGAGTCTCAGTTCGATCGCTTCTTTGAGCAATTCCAATTGCTCCTGGTCCACCTCGTCGGCTTGTTCACCGAGCGCCACGCTGCGGACCGAGTTACAGCTCTCGACGACAAAATCGACCAGGTTCAAAACATCGGGATCGTCATCGTTAAAATCCGAAAGTGAACGATCGACGGTGTCGGCCAGTTCGCCCAATTTCTCGACGGTGTCCTGCAAACACGCATCGACATCTTCCAGACCGGCGTGGGTCAGTTCATGGAGCAGCTCGACGGCGTTGGCAAAGTCGGCCATGCGACGTGTTGCGTCCGATTCGGGGGCAGCGGGGGCGCCGGTAGGACCGGGTTCACAGGAAAAGAGATGTTCGCTGAACGCGCCCGAGGAAGCGTCTTGGGTGCTCATTTCACTTCCTCCGCAACGCGGACGTTTTCGTGTCGGCTGGCGGCGTCGGGCGTCGCGTCGGCGCGGTTTTGATTGGCCAATTCGAGCAACTGTCGTCGTTCGCTTGGATTGAGATCCAGATTCGGATTGGTGCAACCTCGGAGCCGATGGATATTGGAATCGAGGTCGATGGCCGTTTTGGCCAGCGACTTGATCGCCCAGGACGCATGGTCGGCGCGTTTCCGATCGGCCTGATGGGCACTGGCGATCGAGTCGATGCCTCCGGCGAGTCCTTGAACCAGGTTCTGCTGTTGGTCGCCCTGTTGCGAAAGATCCGAGACGACGAACATGCCTGCCGCGGTGACTTGCGAAAGTTCGTTCAGCGTGTCGCGGATGGCTTCGACGACGGCGATGTCGGATTCGACTTCGTTTTGTTCTCGGCTGAGCACGGAGAGCGAATCGGTGGTTTGCATTTCCAAGGATTCGGCGAGCACACCGATCTCCCGGGCAGAGTGTGCCGTCTGCTCGGCCAATTTCCTCACTTCGTCGGCCACCACGGCAAAGCCACGCCCGTGTTCGCCGGCCCGGATCGATTCGATCGACGCGTTCAGGGCCAGCATTTCGGTGCGGGCGGCGATGTCGGTGATCGTGCCGACGATGTTGCCGATTTGGCGTGTCGGATCTCCGAGTGATCGCAGTTTTTTCTTGCTCGTTTCGCTGCAGCTGCGGATGCGATGCACGCCTTCGGTCAGCACATTGGTCTTTTCGATCGCTTTGGCGACCGCCTTTTCGGCCGACCCGATTTGTTGCTGTAGTTGGGCACAGCGATCGGAAATCCGTTCGATGCCGTTGGTCAGGTTTTGCAACAACGCGGTGGTTCGGTAGGTCGCTTCGGACTGTTTGCCGCTGTGAACGTCGGCGTTGCATCTGCCGATCTCGACGACGTCTTTTTCGACTTGTGCCATCAGCTCGCTGAGTGATCGGCCGACGCCACCGAGCACGTTCTTAAACTCACTCATGTCGGCCGAGTCATAACCTTCGCGTCGGGAAAGTCGGGACAGCATGGATTGCAGTTCGCGTGCATTCTGCCGACTGGCCACTTCGATTTCGTCGTACCGTTGCGAGGTCTGCAGGACGGTGGACCCGAGTTCGTCGAGCTCGCGAATCCCGCTGGAGACGATCGTCTGCTGACGTTCGACCAGCATCTTTTTCAGTTGCCGGATTCCATGGCCGACCTTGTGCGTCAACAGCAGTGACGCTGCACCGGCGGCGGTCATTGCGGCGATCAGGACAACGACCCACTGGGAACCGCTCGACAGGGATGATCCCGCCATCGCAGCGGCCGTCGCGACGACCGCGACCAACGAGTGCGTGGCCAAAAATGTGATGTTGGTTTTCATACGGCGTTCCACTTTGACGCGGACGTTGGGGTTGAGACGGTAGAAGGAAAGACACACTGGGAACCATGCCATTGGTCCTCCAGTGTCTGTTGTGCGATTCGCTGCAACCCGTTGACGTCTAAGACGCTGATGACTTTTCCGTCATAGGTCGCCGTGCCCATCAAGACCGACATGGTGTTTTCATTGCGTTGTCCGGCATCGATGTGGGTTTCGATGCCGTCGATCGCGATCACTTTGTCGATCGCGATGGCCCACGATCCGAGCGGGCATTGCATCACCAACAGCTGTCCGCTGTCGGCCGAGAGCCGAGCCTGGTTGCCGATCAGCGGTTCCAGATCGATCACCGGCAGGAATTCGCTGCGGAGATTCCCGATCCCCGCCAACGAAGGATGGCTCAGCGGAACCGGAACGATCGTCGGCATGATCGTCACTTCACGCACCGTCGTCGCCGGGACCGAAAACATCACATCGCCAGATCGGAAGATGCAGTGTTTGTCGCTCAGGTTGGCGATTCTCGATTGATGGGAAATCACGCTTTCCATCGAAACTTCTTGGGGCTGAAAGTGAACTGGGTTACTGGGTCATTTCACGCAAGGACTTCAGCAGTTGCATCGCCTCGTGCTCGTCGTCCGCGTCGACCGGATCGGTTTGTGGTGCCGCAGCCCGTGGTGCCGCAGCCTGTTGGGACTGGGGGATCAGGCGACTGACGTCGATCGTTTTTCCGCTCGCCTGTGACAAGCGTTTCATGATCCCGGCGGCGAATTGATCCAGCTCGGTTTCCCACTGATCAAGTGTTTCCAAGCTCAGATCGAGATCGTCATCGGTCGTGAATTGTGGGGTTTGGGACATTGCCAGCGCACGGGAACAAGGAGACAAGTGGAGTCAGATCGGATCGTCGGGTCGTCGTCACACGGTGCGTCGCAGCAACGATTGGACGGTTTCGAGCAGCAAGTCGGGTTCGGTCGGTTTGGACAGGAACGCGCCCAGTTGGCTGCCGAGTGTTTCCAGGTGGGGTGCATCGGCGCTGGTCAAAAAGATCACGGGCGTCGAGCGGTCCCAGGTTTCATCGGCGAGCAACTCGTGGCAGACGCCATAGCCGTCCAGCACCGGCATGTTGATGTCCAGGATGATCAAGTCGGGTTTGGTTTCCGTCGCCACTTCCACGGCTTGGCGGCCGTCTTCGGTCAAGGCGACGTTGTAGCCGGCGTCACGAAGTGTTCGATCGAGCAGACGCAAGACGGTGCGGCTATCGTCGGCAACCAAAATCGTTTGATCCGACTGGCTGGAAGAGACGCCGCGGCGGGCGGTGACACCGGCGGTCGGTTGCGTTACAGTCATCAATTGACTCCGGCATGCCGGCAACGGTCGGTCGCGGGCAAAGGCGTGGGGTTGGTTCGTTCGGTAGTGCGGCCATCTCCATCGAGATCCGTCACTTTGCGTGCACGGCCTCACGGCCGGCTTGCCTGTTCGCGAGCGCCGATTTCCGGCCGCACGCCTCTCCCGATAGCTCCATCACGAGATGGACCTACCGCGGGAAAAACGCTCCGAGAGATCGCCGTTGACGACAGCGAAAGCACCGGAGTGTTCTGGTGAAGGGTTGGTCACTCCGCGAGAGAGTCAAGCAAAACTGTGAAAAGTGTCCGTCAATCAGAAAGACGGCAAACCCTCGATCAGACGGCTCACCATCTCGTCGCTGTGGTCGGCTGAGAGCGATAGACGTAGTCGTGCTTGGCCTTCGGGGACCGTCGGCGGTCGAATCGCCGGCACAAACATCCCCAATTCATACAACCGCCGCGACGCCGCAACGGCATCGGTGTCCGTTCCGATCGGAATCGGGACGATCGGAATCCCGGATTCGATCGCGGTGCAACGGAGTCCCAGTTGCGCGCGGATGTTTCGGGCCAGCGCACAAACCCGATCACGGCGGCGGCGCATCTCCTGGGGATGCGACAATGCCGCCAGCGCCGATTCGACCGCGGGCATCGACAACGCGGTGCTGTAGATCAACGGACGACTGTGGTTGACCAAATAATCCGCAACGGCGCGGGGGCAGGCGACGAACCCGCCCTGGCCGCCCAGCGCTTTGCTGAGTGTTCCGATTCGAATCGGGACGGCATCTTTCACGCCCAAGGCTTCGCAGGCCCCCGAAACATGATCGCCCAAAATGCCGGTCCCGTGCGCCTCGTCAACGATCAGGGTCGCGTCGTGCCCGGCGGCCAGCTCGCACAGTTCGCCGAGCGGCGCGACGTGTCCATCCATGCTGAACACCGAGTCCGTCACGATCCAAACGCGGCGATACGCACTGCGGTGCTCGGCCAGTAACCGGGCGACCGCATCGACGTCGCGGTGGGGGTAAACGATTCGTTCGGCTTTGGACAACCGACAACCGTCGATCAGCGACGCATGGTTCAATGCGTCGCTAAGGATCAAGTCGCCCTGTCTGCAAACCGCTGACACCGTGCCCGAACAGGCGGCGAATCCGGTCGGGAAGACGATCGCCGCCTCAGTCTGTTCGAAGCGGGCGATCGTGTCGGCGAGCAGCTGATGGCGATCAGTCCAGCCACAAACCAACCCGCTGGCCTGGGCACCGACCGACTCAACGTGCATCGAGTTGGACGCCACGAACGAGGCCAAGCCCAGATAGTCGTTGGAGCCAAAGTTGATCAATCGCCGGCCCGCTTCGTCGACCAAGTGGACACCGTCCAGCCGCCGCGGCTGCAACTGACGCATCCGCCCGCGGCGACGGAGTTCGGTTAACGCTTGATCAAAGTCATCCCACATCACGGCCTACGCTATCGGCGATTAATTGGTTTTTCCCTTGGCCACCATGTTACCCCAACTGTCGCGGAGCGGGACGATTCGGTTGAAGACCAGTTGTTTGTCCGTAGAGTCTGGATCGACGACGTAGTAGCCCAGTCGTTCGAATTGAAACCGGTCCCCCGCCGCGGCGGTTCGGATCTCCGGTTCGGCAAACCCTTCGGTCACCGACAGCGAGTCCGGATTCAAGTGGTCCAAGAACGTTTGTCCTTCGGCGGTTTGGTCGGGGTTTTCGACCGCGAACAGGCGGTCATAGTTGCGGACTTCGACGGGAATCGCGTGATCGGCACTGACCCAATGGATCGTGCCCTTGACCTTGCGTCCGGAGCTGTCTTGGCCTGATTTCGTTTCCGGATCGTAGGTGCACAGGACTTCGATCACGTTCCCGTCGTCATCTTTAACGACATCGTGGCAATCGATGATGTAGCCGCTTCGCAGCCGGACCGCGCCACCTTTCTTCAGTCGGAAGAACTTGCGCGGTGCCTCTTCACGGAAATCATCCGCACCGATGTAAAGCGTCCCGCTGAACGGAACCGATCGGGTTCCGGCAGCCTCGTCCTCGGGGTTGTTGATCGCGTCGACCCGTTCGACCTTTCCTTCGGGCCAATTGGTGATCGTCAATTTGATCGGATCGAACACGACCATGCGTCGCGGCGCGACACGATTGAGATGTTCTCGGACGGCGTTCTCCAGACGCACGACATCGATCGTGCTGTTGAATTTCGCCACGCCGATATCGGCCGCAAACTTGCGAATCGACTCGGGGGTGTAGCCACGGCGGCGAAGGCCACTGATCGTCGGCATGCGGGGATCGTCCCAGCCATTGACGTGGTCTTCCTTGACCAGTTGCAGCAGCTTGCGTTTGCTCATCACGGTGTACGTCATGTTCAACCGTGCGAATTCAATTTGCCGCGGGTGATGGATGCCCAGTGATTGGCAATACCAGTTGTAAAGCGGTCGATGGTTTTCAAATTCCAGCGTGCAGATCGAGAACGTGATCCCTTCGATCGAGTCGCTTTGTCCGTGGGCCCAGTCGTACATCGGGTAGATGCACCAGTCGTCGCCGGTGCGATGGTGGTGGGCGCGCATGATGCGATACATCACCGGATCGCGCAAATTCAGATTCGGCGACGCCATCTCGATTTTCGCGCGCAAGGTTCGGCTTCCGTCCGGGAACTCGCCCGCTTTCATCTTGCGAAACAGTTCCAGGTTTTCATCGGCGCTGCGGTCACGGTAGGGGCTGTTCTTTCCCGGTTCGGTCAGCGTGCCCCGGTATTCCCGCGTCTGTTCGGCGTTCAGGTCACAGACGTAGGCGAGTCCCTCTTGAATCAGCTTTTCGGCCCAGTCATAGAGTTGCCCGAAGTAGTCGCTGGCGTAGTGCAAGGAGTCCCATTGGAAGCCCAGCCAACGGACGTCGTCCATGATCGATTCGACGTACTCGGTTTCTTCCTTGGACGGGTTGGTGTCGTCGAACCGCAGGTTGCAGGTGCCGTCGTAGGTTTTGGCCAGCCCGAAGTTGAGGCAGATGCTCTTGGCGTGGCCGATGTGCAGGTAGCCGTTCGGTTCGGGAGGGAACCGGGTGACCACGCCTTTCGCCTTGCCGGAGGCCAAATCCGCGTCGATCGCCTGCTCGATAAAGTGTTTGGTCGGGCGTGACGAATCGGCACTGGTCTCGCTGGAGCTGTCGGTCATGGCGTCGGCTTTGCGTTGGATGATAAAGCAGTTCTACGGGAAGACGACGTGCCACGACCCGTTCGGGTTCGTGCGCACGTCCACTGCCAGGATCAAACAACAAATCTGCCGGAAACGCAACGCCAGGATGCGACGGTCTGGACCGGCGGCAGCCTTTCCCGGCTGATTTCTGTTCGACGCGAGCGGCCTGTCGATTTTGTGAGCCGTGACGCGTAAGCGGCCGGGCATTCCGGCGCCCGCCCGAGGCCTTACGGCCGGCGGCTCACCATTGGGTACCTGGCCCCTTTTCCGCTCGACAAACGCAACCCGAAAGATTAAAGCTGACAAAGCACTAGATTGCTTCGGTGGTCTCCGGTTCGGGCTTTCTGACCGAGCGGACGAAGTTGATCAAATGCCAGATGTCGTCTTTTTCGTACTCGCCGGGGACAAAGGTGGAGGCCGGCATCGGGGTGCCTTCGATACCTTGCAGGATCCGACGATACAGATCTTCGGCGGCTTCTCCGCCGCGAAACACGCCTTCGGAGAAATTACGCGGCAATGCGTTCTTCGGTGGCATCGCTCCCCGGGCCATCAAGGGGATCAGCGATTCGGTGTCTTCGGGTTTCAGCCCGGCCCGTGTCGTCCAGTCTTTGGTCCAGTCGTCGTAGTCTTTGTTCTGGCCATCGCCGTAACCCTTTTCGCCGTGACACTTGCTGCACGAAGCGACCTTTCCGGTGAAAATTTCTTGCCCCCGTTTGATCGACGCGGCCAGCGTTTCGGCTTGATCGCCCTCGGAGAGCTTGACGAACTCGGCGTGATTGTCGGCCACGGGGATGTCGGCCGGCGGCTCGGGGACTTCGACCACGTCTTCTTCGGCGTCCAGCCAATCAAATGCGATATCTTCGAGCATCTCGACCGCAATTTCCATCGACTCGTCGAAATTTTCCAATCGCTCGGCGAGTGCCGCGGTCGGATCGTCCTCGGGTTCGCCGGCCTTTTCCCACGCTTCGATCTGTTTCTCGATTTGCTCGCGACCGCCGGCGGCCAAGGTTTCTCCGAGCTGGCGATCGATGATCCGATCCCCGCCTTCCAGATCCAATTCAAAGATCGCGTCGTCGATCAGCGTCCGCTCCAGTTCCCCGCGGATCGACAGATAGATCACGTAGTCGACGAGCGCTTGGATGTCCTGTTCCTTCAAATCGGGAATTTTAACCATGCCCGTGCCTGCAATTCCGTTGCGAATCGAGCGGGCGAGGTCTTCGCGGATCGGCTTGGAACCTCGCTTGGTTGACTTGAACTTAAAAATCCCATGCCGATAGTCTCGCGGATACGGATCCTGCGCGGCCGAGGCTTCGCCGCGTCCATTGCCCGTGACCCCGTGGCAGGTCACACAATGCTTGCGATACAGCCCGCTGCCTTCGGCGATCGGGCCGGCTGCGTTCTTGATTCGGTCCAGCGAGATCAAGTCGGCGAAGTCTTCGTCTTGCAGGGCTTCGGGCAAGGTCGGCTCGTCCGGGGTTCCAAACATGCCGTCGACGATCCAGCTGGCATCCTTCATGGCCTGCTCCATCGGAATGCCTTCTTTGATCTGGTACTTCATCGCATGGACCAGATTCGGCTCGAATTCCGCCGTGTATTCGGATGGCTGTCGGCTGCATCCGGCGAGCGGGAGCAGGAGGAGGGCGGAAAGGATGTAGTTTTTCATGGAATTTCGACGGGGAAACGTACGCGGGGGAGGCCCAAACGCTCGCGGCGAACCAGCTGTTTCTGCTAGGAAATCAGCCGTTCCCGCGAGCTTACAGGCCTACAATCCATTCTCAGTGACGCGACGGAGTGGTGCAGGCCTGACAGGGATCCGGTCGCTTGTTGGTTGACCTGATCCTGTAACCTGCGCCATTTCGAGAACTGAATCAAGCTTCTGCGGCTTTTTTGCACGCGTTTTCGATCCGCCGAGCCACCTTGTCTTTACCGAGAATCGCCAGTGTATCAAACACGCCAAATCCGACGGCGGTTCCCGTCACGGCGACTCGGACGGCGTGAATGATCTGGCCGATCTGGATTTCGGCGGTTTCACAGTAGCCTTTGAGCAGGGCTTCCGCCGCCGCGGCGTCGAACGATTCGGCCGCCAACACCACCTCGCGAAAACCCGCCAACAGGTCGCAGGCGTCTGCCGGCTTGGTGATCCGTTTGGCGAAGGCTTTGGGGTCATATTCGATTGCATCGGTGAAGCAGTAATCGAAGTCGATGATGTCCCCGGCGACCTTCAGTCGATCCCCGGCGGCGGCGACGACGGCGGCGAGTTTCGGGTCATCCTTTGATTCGACCAGCCCCGCGGCGATCGCGAATGGAGCCACCGCCTGCAATCGGGCCTCGGCCGACAGCGAGGCGAAGTGATCGGCCTGGAACGCCATCAGCTTCTGCGGGTCAAACGAAGCCGGTGACTTGGTGACGCGGGCCAACGAGAACAGTTCGATCATCTCGTCGACGGAGAATTTTTCCCGTTCACCGTCCAGCGACCAGCCCAGCAACAACAGATAGTTCAACAACGCGTCGGCGGTGAAACCGATGTCGCGATAAAAGTCGACGATGACCGGGTTGAAGGTCTCGTCATCGGTCTCCAGATTGCAGCGTTGGGCGATCCGATTGCCGTGTTCGAGCAAGTTCGCAAAGTCTTTGTTCTTGAGATACTTGTTCAGCTTGCGTTTGCTCAATTTGGCCGTCCCGCCCGGTTCGGCCACGTACGGCAGGTGGGCGTATTGCGGACGCGGGTAGCCGAGCGATTCGAGGATGAAGATTTGCCGCGGCGTGTTGGGCAGGTGTTCTTCGGCGCGGACGACGTGTGTGATCCCGAAGGCATGGTCGTCGATGACGCTGGCCAAGTGGTACAGCGGGCTGCCATCGGTCCGGGCGATCACGTGGTCTTGTTCGGTCTCCCAAGCCACGGTCACCGTGCCGCGGACCAGGTCCTCGATCACGCAGTCGCCTTCACGCGGCATCTTCAAGCGAATCGTTGCTTGGCGACCTTCCGCTTCATAGGCTTTGGCTGCTTCATCGTCGGCAGCCATCCAACGCCGATCGTAGAAAAAACGTTCACCGCGTTTTTCGGCGGCTTCGCGCTCGGCCTTCAATTCTTCGGGCAAGGCATAATCGCGATAGGCATGTCCGCTGGCGAGCAACTGGGCCACGGCGACTTTGTGAAGATCGATGCGTTGGGATTGGTAATAGGGACCGTTGGGGCCGCCCACCTCCGGGCCTTCATCCCAGTCGATGCCAAGCCACTTGAAACCATCCAGGATCGGCTGCAGGGCTTCGGTCACGTTGCGTCCCGCGTCGGTGTCATCGATCCGCAGGATGAATTGCCCGCCGGATTGTTTGGCCAACAGCCAGTTGAAGAGGGCCGTACGGACACCGCCGATGTGCAAGTAACCGGTCGGACTGGGCGCAAAACGGGTTCGAATCATGGGATTTGAATGGGAACGGGAGGACGGGAATGGCGACACGATATCAGCGCCCGCGTTTGAAACGAAGGGCGGCGCCGCGTTGCCCGATCCTAAGCCGCTCGGCCGGTGCGTTTGAGGTGCTTTCGCATCCGTCGCCGTTCCGCTTTGCTCATCGATTCCCAATCGATGTCATCGGGATCGACGTCGTCATCGAAGGCCTGCGCTGGATTGCCGCGCGACGGTTCCGCGGCCTGCGCGCTGCGTTGCTGCCGAGCGGCGGAGCTGAGCGGGCCCGAGCCGCGTGATGGGGAAGCGGCACCGCGAGCCGGAGCGCGACCGGATGATTGGGGTTTGGGGCTGCCGCTCGTCGCGTCGGTCTCCGAGTCGTTCGTCTCCTCGGCGTTGACGTTCTTGCGTCGTAGCAGCCCGCCGAACCATCCTTTGTTCTTCTCCTGCGTCTCGGTCTCCGCGTCCTCGTCAGTCACCGGCTCGGCCGAGTCGCCGTCCTGGTCCGCGGAGTCAGCCAACGGTTGGGGTTTCAGCCGCAGAGAGAACCAGGCTTTCTTTTTCACCGGGCGTTCGCGGTCCGGTTGATCGTCGGAATCGTTTTCGGGTTCGGCTGCCGATTCGTCCGCGTCATCGGTCGGCTCGGTCGAACGTGCCGCGCGAAGGCCGAACCACCGGCGTTTGGGTTTGGGTTGATCAGGGGCGTCGAGATCGTCATCGGCAGCGTCGCTCTGGGACGAGTCGTCGGGAGTGGGGCCGTTTGAATCGGAATCGGATCGGTTTTTGCCGCCGCGGAGTCTCAAGCGGGCGAACCAACGCGGCTTGTCCGGCCGCGCCGAATCGTTTTCCTCGACATCGGCCTCGACGTCTGTTTTGTCATCGTTGTCCTGGGAAACATCGTTGTCCTGGGAAACCACGTCGGATTTCGCAGCCGGGGCGACCGCGCGGGCACGCCGGGTTGCGACGCTGGCGACCGCGGGACGCGGTGTGTCTTGCGGCTCAAAGAACTCCGACGGGAAATCTTCCTCATCACGGTTGCGATGCTCGGCGACCCATTGGGCGAGACGTTCGCGGATCGACGGGGCCGCGGGGATGTTGCGGATCTGGCGGTACATGGACCGCAGGTATAGCGTTGCGGCGACGAGAAAGCAGGACCAGGTCAGCATCGGCGCGGCGATCACCAGCGTCGCCTTGGCGGCACCATCGACGACCACGATCTGCCAATGGGCGAGTTCTGAAAAACCGATCAGGACGGCCGAGAGGGCCATGGCAATCAACGCCGGGCGGCAACGAGAGACTTCGGCGATCAATCGCATGGCCAGGATGATGCCGCCGACGTCCAGCACGATCCGTAACCAATTCGCCCCGGACAGCACCGCGCGGTCGCCGACCAGAAGATCCAGCGACGCGCCCAGCCAACCGACCAGATCGACGGTCGCATGCACGCTGGCCAACAGCAACACCACCAGCGTCAATTGCCACAACTGATAGTGGCCGCGATAGTCGTCGCGGCGGTGTCGGCGAAGCACATAGATCAAACGGGTGGCACCGGCCGAAAGCAGCAACAGCATTGTCGTCCACCAGGCGGCCAGACTGTCCGGCCGGTGGATCAGCAGGGGGCGGGCGAGATCGGCGCGATAGGCAAGACTGGGCCACGTGAACGCCGCGTGATGGAGCACCGTCAGCGCGATCGAGATCGCCACCACGATCGCCGCGGTCATCCCCATCGCCATTCGCGAGACCGGAACCAACGAAAACCAACGTCCCCGGAGATGTTGATGCACGCGTGACCCGAATGCTTGGGCCGGCTGCCGTGCGGCACGCAATTCCGCCGCCGCGCGACGCGTCGCCGGGGTGGAAGGGGTGTGGGGAGACACGTGCGAATGGTACAGCACGCGCCGCCGGCGATCAGTGGTGCGGCGAAGTTGGGACATGAAGTACGGGGGCGGTCGAGTCGATCGAAAGCGGCAGTGACGCTGGCAGCAGTCACGCTGGCGATCGCGGCGACGCTGGCGATCGCAGTCACGCTAGCAAGAGCTCCGGCCGCTTCCAGCGGGAACGGTGAATTCGTCGCCCTGACTTCCTACGAAAAATCGCCGGACCGGGTCAATCGGGTTCACTGCGAACCCTGAGGGGGGCACCAAGTGTCTCGCTGCCAGGCGGATCGGGCGTTGGAGGGTCGAAAGCCGCCGGCGGAGATGAAGGTTTCGCAAAAGTCGACGTTCCAGAGGGCGTTTGAGGCTCAATTGGGGGCCCATCCAGACTGTCGGGTTGACTAGAATGTGAGTGCTGATGTGGTTCATCAGAAGACAGTGCGGATTGCAACACGCAACATCATCCCGATCGTGTCACCCCGGCCGGCCGCTAGGCCTGCAACAAGTGCAAGGATTTCGCAGAGATGAGTCAGAGTTTGCTGGACAGTCACGTTTTGATCTTGAACCGATTTTACATGGCCATTCGGGTGGTCGATGTACGTCGAACGTTGACGTTGTTGTATCGCCAATGTGCCGAAGTGATCAGCCACGAGGCGGGCCAGTTCATCAGCTATGACTTTGACAGCTGGTGTGAAATGAGTCAGCTCAACGCGATCGAAAAGCAACCCGGCGATGACTTCATTCAAGCGGTCGGGTTTGAGATGCAAGTTCCGCGGATCGCCCGCTTGACTCGTTTCGATCGGATGCCGATGCAGACGGTGCGTTTCAATCGCAAGAACCTGTTTGCCCGCGACGAACACACCTGCCAGTACTGCGGCAAGGACTATCCGACGCACAAGCTGAGCTTGGATCACGTCGTGCCGCGGAGCCAGGGGGGACCAACGACGTGGGAAAACATCGTGGCGTGTTGTTTGCGCTGCAACAGCCGCAAGGGCGGCCGGACGCCCAAACAAGCGGGCATGAAACTGCGAACCAAACCGGCCAAGCCACGGTTCAACCCGCTCGTCACGCATTCGGTCAACGACCCGCGTTACGATTGCTGGAAGACGTTTCTGCCGGCCGCCGGTTGACATCCGGCCTGTCGTTCAATCGACAGGCCGAATCGCTGCTGCATCAAAAAAAGCCTCGTCGGTGGATCACCGACGAGGCTCTTTGTTTGGCTTGAGACCAAACACGGATCGCCCCAATCGCGATCAATCGTCTGCCAGAGGTTCTTTCTTTTCGGTGATGACCTCGCACTCTTCAGACTTTTGAGCATTCAATTCGATGTAGCTCTTCCACTCCTCGGGCAGATTGTCTTCGTGGAAGATCGCCTCGACCGGACATTCCGGCACGCAGGCTTCGCAATCGATGCACTCTTCGGGGTGGATGTAGACCATTTGCTCGCCCTCATAGAAGCATTCTACGGGGCAAACGACGACACAATCGGTGTATTTGCAACCCACGCAGGGTTCGGCGACGATATGAGTCATGTTCAAAAACCTTTCGTAACGGGAACCACTCAAGAATCAGCTCTTCGACCAATATATCGGCCGGGGAAGCGATTGGCTGCACCCCAACCTGTGCAACGAGGCAGCGATCGGTCATTCTTCAAAGATTCTGACCAATACCTTCGACTCGTACCCTGGCCTGCCGTGTCCCAACCCACCCCCCAACAGCTCCGTGTCAAACCGGGACGACAGTTTCCTTTTCTCGCCCGACACCCGTGGGTGCATGCCCACGCGTTGATCAGCGACGGCAACCGGTTCAGCGACGGCGGCAATCTGGATCGCGGTGACATCGTCGAGTTAGTGGACATGGACGGAAATTTTTTGGGCCGCGGACTGGTCAATCCGCACAGCCGCTTGCGGGTGCGTTTGTACACATATGAGAGCACCACGCCGATTGACGATGCACTTTGGATCGAGCGGATTGACGTGGCGATCGGTCGGCGTCGGCTTTCCCGGGTGGCGGACGCGGACGAAGCCGAGCGGCTGATTTTCAGCGAATCGGATCTGATCAGCGGTCTGATCGTCGACCGATACTCCGATTGTCTCGGTGTCCAGTTTACCGCCGGGGCCTTGATGAAGTGGCGCCAGCCGATTCTCGATCACCTGCAGCAGGTGACGCAGTGCCGCCAGATCGTGGTCCGCGTGGACGAAAAAACCGCCAAGTATGAAGGACTGGATCCGGAGTCGGGCACCCTGGCGATCGCGGGCGTGGACCTCAGCGAGCCGGTCAAGTACCGCCAGAACGGACTCGAATTGACGGTCGACCTGGTCGGCGGCCAGAAAACCGGTGGTTACCTGGATCAGCGGCTCAATCATGAAGCGGCGGCGGGCTATTTGCGTGGAAAACGCGTCTTAGATGTGTGCTGCTACACTGGCGGGTTCGGTTTGGTGGCGGCGCGACAGGGTGCGGAAAACGTGGTGGGCATTGACTCGAGTGCGTCGGCGATTGCGGCGGCCACGGAGTCGGCACAACGAAATGGGGTCGCCGATCGGATGTCGTTCTTGCAGGAAGATTGCTTTGACGCCCTCAAGCGGCTCGGCGACGAGGGGCAGACCTTTGACGCCGTGGTTCTGGATCCCCCACGTTTTGCCGGCTCGCGTCACCAGGTCGACCAGGCCTTGCGGGCCTACCGGCGATTGAACAGCTTGGCCGTTGACTTGATTCCCCCCGGTGGGATCCTGGTCACGTGCAGCTGCAGCGGTCGTGTTTCACGCAGCGAGTTTTTGAACATGCTGGTGGATGTGGGGCGCCGTCAGCGTCGGGACATCATCGTGCTGGAAAATCGAGGGCCGGCTCCGGATCACCCGCTGGCCGTCGGTTGCCCGGAAAGTGACTATTTAAAATGCGTGATCGCCCAGGTGGTCTAGAATTCTGGCAGACGCACGTCAAACAACCAGATATATTGATGGCTCACGACAATCCTCTTTCTCGATCCTTTTCATCTCGGGGTCTGCCCATGTCGGGTGTGACGTTGAAAGTTCTTCACGGCGCCGATCGCGGCAAAGTCTTTGGCGATCTCACTCCACCGTTCACGGTGGGGCGAGAAGAAGTCAATGACATCCAACTCAACGACGAGCGTGTCAGCCGTTGCCACTTCAAGATCCAGCGTGACAACGACCGATTGGTCCTGACAGATTTGGACAGCACCAACGGGACCAAGGTCAACGGAGTGGAATATCCGCTCAAAATCCTTCGCAGCGGTGACCTGATTTCGGTCGGTCGAAGCCTGATGCTGGTCGGATCCGAAGAAGAGATCGCGGCGCGTTTGGCGGCACTGGGAAGTGAAAACCCGACCATGTCGCGGGAGATGTCTTCGTCGGAGAGTTCCGTTGCACTCGAATTGAGTCAGGAAAAATCGCCCTTCCAAATGGACATCGCGTCGGTCCGAGAAATCCCCTCGATCCCGGACAACTTGAGCCCGGGTCAAAAAGCGCAACTTTGCGAGATCTTGGATTTCCTGCAGCACCGTCTGTGCAAATTGGTGGAGACCGCCAAGATCGACGAGTCCAGCCAATCGGTCACCTTGAAGTTGAGTTCCTGGCAACGACTGTTGGGTGTCCAAGCACGCCTGGGGGAAATGCACCGCAAGATCGCGGACCCCGATTGGAACGGTGACTGACTCCCGGGGGCTGCACCCCGTGCCGTCTCCATCGGCTCTAGAGGTGTTAGCGGAATGGCGCGAGCCGTCCGGTCGCGCTTCAAGAACACCGTGAACGACCGGAGGGCTCGCGCCCTACCGCTAGCAAGAAACACCCCGCTTGGCGTCAAAGCCGATGGCACCGGGGCTGCGTCGTTCAGGCCCGTGGATGGTACTGCTGGTGCACCCGTTTGAGTCTAGAATGCTCGACGTGGGTGTAGATTTGCGTCGTCTGGATGCTGGCGTGGCCGAGCATCTCTTGCACCTGTCTGAGGTCCGCACCGCCGGCCAACAAGTGCGTGGCAAAACTGTGGCGCAGCGAGTGGGGGCTGATGGCCGAATCGATGCCGACTCGTTTGGCGTAGTGCTTGACCAGACGCCACAGTTGGATGCGATCGAGCGCTCGTCCGCTGCGCGATAAAAATAGTTCGTCCGGCGGGTGCGGTGGTTTCGCGGCCAGTTCGCCACGCAGGTCTTCGCAATAACGTTCGATCGCCGCGATCGCTCGGCCGCCGATCGGAACCATGCGTTGCTTGCCGCCTTTGCCGGTGCACTTGAGATGTTTCTGATCCAACGAGAGATCGCGGATCCGCAGCGAACAGACTTCACTGGCACGGCATCCGGTCGCGTACAAGACTTCCAGCATCGCGATGTCGCGGAGCCAAAACGCGTCCGATCGGCGCGGGGCGCGGAGGAACAAATCGACCTGCCGCTGCGACAGCACGCCCGGCATCCGCTGCCACATTTTTTGGGCCGCCAGCAGTTCCGCCGGGTTTTCGCTGACCGTGCCCTCCAGTTGCAGGTACTTGAAGAACGTGCGAATGGCGACGACCGCGCGTGACACCGAAGCGGGCGCGAGGCCTGATTCGGACAGGGTCCCCATGAACTGCGTCAGGTCACCGACGCGAATCGAATCCAGGCGTCGCTTCCCGACCCAGCCGATGAAACGGTTGAGATCCCGCCCGTAGGCTTCGATCGTGTTGTCGGCCAAGTGGCACTCGCCGCGCAGATAATTCAAAAATTCCTCGCGGATGGTGTCGGCCGAGTGCGACGGTTTTTCGGGCGGCCCCGACTCCTGCATCAACTGCAACTTGGTTCGTCGTTTGGCCACCGATTGATTTCATCCGGTTTCGGGGGAAGATTGATGTATGGTTTCCGTAATCTCTTGGTCGGCACACCACGTCGCCACATCCGTTGCCCTTAATGCCTGAAGTGGATTTCATGAATGTTTTGGTTGTCGGTGGTGCCGGTTACATCGGTTCGCACGCCGTTCGTTTGCTCACCGAAGCTGGCCACCAGGTCACCGTCTACGACAATCTCTCGCGAGGGCACCGCCAGGCGGTACCGGACGGCATGCTGGTCGAAGGCGAATTGGCGGACCGGGCGAAATTGATCGGCGTGTTGAAAGACAAACAGATCGATGCCGTGATGCACTTTGCCGCCTTTGCGTTGGTCAATGAATCGGTCAATGATCCCGCGCTCTACTATCGCAACAACGTCGTCGCGGCGATCGAATTGCTCGACGCGATGCGCGAAGCCGACGTCAAGAAAATCGTCTTCAGCAGCACGACGGCGACCTACGGCGAACCCGACACGATTCCGATCGTTGAAACGACGCTTCAGCAGCCCATCAACCCCTACGGGTTTACCAAGCTGGTCTTTGAACAGGCGCTCGCCGATTACGCCGCGGCGTACGGGTTCGGCTACGCGGCACTCCGCTACTTCAACGCCGCCGGCGCGCGGCCGGACGGATCGATCGGCGAAGACCATACCCCCGAATCGCACCTGATCCCGATCGTCTTGCAAGTGGCACTCGGCCAACGCGACGCGATCACCGTGTTCGGCGACGACTACCCGACACCCGATGGCACCTGCGTCCGCGATTACATCCACGTCGACGATCTCGGTGCGGCTCACCTGGTCGCGTTGCAAAAACTGCAGCCCGGCAAAGGCATCTGCGTCAACTTGGGGACGGGCCGGGGCACCAGCGTCCGCGAAATCATCCAGGCCTGCCGCGAGGTCACCGGCCATCCGATCCCCGAAGTGATGGGGCCCCGCCGCGCCGGCGACCCGCCGGAGTTGGTTGCCGATGCGAGTCTGGCGGCCGAGTTGCTGGGTTGGAAAACCCAGTACAACGACGTCAAAAGCATCGTGGAAACCGCCTGGAAGTGGCACCAAAGCCACCCGAAAGGCTATTCCGACGCTTTGAACTAGAATTTTGGGCTCTCGCGAGCGCGAGTATCGTTCGCAAGGGGAGGCGTGCTTCACAGATACGCCGATTGATTTGTCAGCTTGAAGCAACAAGGGATTCAGCAGCCGTTGGTGTCTAGCCTTGAGGCGATTCCCGGTCGCTGCGTCGCAGCGACCGTGGGCGGC
>NZ_JANZKV010000174.1 GCF_025060895.1 Stieleria sedimenti
AACCTCAAGAAACACATGGAAAAAATGCTTCACAGCGTTGCCGCAATGGGTTTGGCGATGAAGATCGTGCTGGAAATCATCGCAGGTGCCTACGCCGGCCGCAAGAAAGCGTTACGCGCCCCGCTGGTTTTGGTGGTCGGCCGCGGCGAGTCGGCAGACTGGATTCTGCCCGATGACACCACGATGTCGTCACGGCACTTTGAAGTTTCCGTGAACCAGGATGGTTGTTTCGTCACCGATCTGAATAGCACCAATGGGACGACGGTCGACGGCGAACGGATTTTACAGCGACCGCTGGATGACGGGAATGAGATCCGCGCCGGATCGACCGTCTTTCGGGTTTCGATGACACGCCGCGCCTCACTGTCACCGCCGATCACCGGTCAACCATCGTCAGTCAACCGGCACCCACCCGAATCCACCACCGACTCTCCCGGGCAACCGCTACCACCGGCATCTGCACCAGTGCCAGCCGCACCACTGTCTCCACAACAGCCACTGCCTCCACCGCAACCACCGGCACCGCCCGTGTCGATGAGCGAAGTGCTGCGTCAAACCGAACGGATCGGCCGGACGGAGACGGACGGTGCTGCGATGCCCGCGAATTCGGGCGGTGTCGCCGAACGCACACCGGAGTTTCATGTCAGCAATCCTCCCCCGCGTCGCTTCACAGGGGCGGTCATCGAAGTCGTTTCCGATCACGCCCACGGTCGCAAATCGATGCTTCGATCCGGACACTCCATCACGGTCGGTCGATCGGAGCAATCGGATTTCGTGATTCCGGACCCCCAACTCTCTGCGATTCACTTTCAGCTTGCCGATGACCGATCCGGATGGCAACTGACCGATCTCGATAGCACCTCGGGCACGACGGTCAACGGCGTCAGGGTATCCACCACGTTGCTCCAAACCGGCGATCGGGTCATTGCCGGGCAAACCCACTTCGTAGTCACCATCGGCGAATCGGCTCCGCTTGCTGGAGGGCGCGAACAGACCAACATCCCCTTCCAAGTCGGCGTGCGAGATGAAGATCCGCAGGTCCGCCGAACTGCGATCCATGCGGCGGCCTGGTCCAGAGAGCCATGGCTATTGGACTTTTGCCGCGGATGTGCGAAGGCAGCGAGTCCTGAGCAGAGGGACACGCTGGAAATGTTGTCCGTGCTGGGGCTGCCGAGTGACCTGGAGTTGATACGCGGTTTAGGTCGCCGTGCTGAATTGGGCCCGAATCGTTTTGAATTGCTCGCTTCGTTCGCGCACCCTGCCGTCGTGCCGGACCTGATTCAAGTCATCAACGGCGATCAGCTTGAGGACGCCGTTGCAGCCTCGCTGGCGTTCTCGCGAATCCTGGGTGTCGACATCGCATCCGGTCAGCGGGCCACAGTGATGACGAACGAGAGCGGCGACGGCGACGATGAAGAGTTTGACGAGCAGGAGGTGATGGTCCCCGATGCGGCGAAAGCGGAGCGGCACTGGGCTGACCTGGCCGAGTCGTTTGCATCGGGCAACCGCTTTCATCAGGGGATCGAAACCAGCGGACCGCCGACGCCGGACTTGCTGCAACAACTTGACATGCGTTCGCGGTGGGAGATGTGCGTGCGGGGCAAGTACGAGGGCAAATGGAACGGTGACCCGTTTGATCTGGAGCGATTGATCAATCCATGAACTTTTTCAGGTCCAAGGTCGATCGCCCGATCGATTGGTAGAACGTCTTGAGCCCTTCGCGGTTGAACGACATCGCCTGGCCGTCTGGGAAGAAGCCGACGACCAGTTCATCGGCCGCCAGATTGTCCAGGCTGTCGAAGGCTTCTTGCGATCCGTGCAACACCCGATCCTGGTCGAGTTGTTTGTTGACGTCCGCGGCGACCTTTTTGATGTCGGTGTTGGTGAAGTCGTCGGTCAGAGTCCCGGCAGGTTTGCCCGCGCGGGCGTTGGCCGTGTTGTCGACGGCCAAGGCAATGTTTCGCCCTTTCGCGTTGGGATCGATCACGCCCATCAAGTCGTAATCGCCGACCAGCGGTTTCTGTGACAGCGGGTCGACGACCTGGCCCGGCTCGACCGGCCAATCCGCATTGCTGACGTCGATCGTTTCCCCTTTGCCGTTGGTCGCGGTGCGGCGGTTTCGGTCGACGACGAAATACTGCTTGTTGCTACCCGAGCGAACCGTTTTCTGAGCCTTGGCGACCTCCGAGATATCTTTGCAGGTCACGATGCCGGTTTGTTTGCTGGTCTTAAACTTGATCTCTTTCGGTTTCGCCGGGAACCCTTTTTGGATCCAGCGAACCGATTTCGGATTGGTCTGACGCACCAGAATGATCCGTGGCCGGCTCGGGTTGGCGGCCGCGCGCAGGAACGCGCGAAAATGATTCGGCGGCATCCCTGCGTCGGAGGCGGTCGCCGCTTTGATGATCCCTCGCATGTTCTTGATCTTCGGGCCATAGCGTTTGGCGCCCTTGGCGATCAGAGCCATAAAGGCCGCGACGCCGACCACCGCCAAAAAGTTCGCCAAATGCTTGGACGCCTTTTCCAGGTCCGCCTCGGTTCGCGCCGAATACGTCAGTTCCACGAAGGCCACGAAATCGTTGCCGACCGACCAAACCTGCCACCCCAAAAATCCTAGCCCGACGATCAACAACAATGCATCGGCGATGAATCCGATGCCGAAGTAATGCGACCCCGCCCAGACCACCAACACGCCGACGATGATTCCGATGCTCGCCGGCGACAGCATCGCCGCAAACTCTTCCTGAATTTCGGCGGGCAATTTGGGGACCGTCAAATGCAACACTTTCACGAAGCGATCGTCCAGCGACATCACTTCCACGCCTCCGTCACGCCCGACGGTTCCCGGCGTCGGCATCAGCCGGCACTGGTTGGTCCCCGAATCGTTCGGCAGCGTCGTATCACTCGTCCCCACAGGACCGGGAAGGCGCAAATCAGCCATCGTGAAAACGCTCGTTCGAGGAAGCAGGATTGAAACAGATTCGGTTACTTCGCATCGCTGCGGAGACGCTGGGCCAGTGAAGTCCTTTCAATATTGTATTTCACGTCATGCGGGGCGATCGCGTTCCCGCCACGGATGTCTTTCGGATTGTCGCCGAAATAAATTCGCCAAAATCCAGCCGATCTCGCGCCGATCCAATTCTTCGGGTCGCACCACGTGACCAAGTCGTCTTTCTGGCCATACACCTTGATGCGATGATTGATCCCCCGCGGCCAGGCCGGCGAGGGTGAACTGATCGATCGCACCTGCAAGTTGCTCATCCCTTTGGTGCCGTAGAGCGATTGAACGGCCCACAACGCGAAACTGGTCACCAGGTTGCCTTGCGAATGCGCGACAATAATTTTGGGACGATTCAGGTTGCGCGTGACTTCATCAAACAGCGACAATGCGGCAGCGTTGCGACGTAGTCCCTTGCGAACTTCGTCGACCGTTTTCTTGGCCGGTTTGACTTCACTGGGCGCAATCCAGGCCTCCCGCAAGGCATGCAGGTACGGCGCCGAAACGCGGCCCGCCACGCTCGTGCTGGCAATCTTGTTGATCGCCGATTCGCTCAAGCGATCGCTAAAAAAACCTTCCTCTCCGATTTGACTGCCGAAAATACGAACCCAGTCCCCGACGCATTGCTTCAGATCCCCCAACATCCCGTCGGTCGCGTTGTAGACGCCAGTGACCGGCGTGTTGGTGATCGATGAAATCAGGATCGCGATGTTTTGGTGGACGTCCGGCGGCGTGTTGATCCCGTTGACGTACAGAAATTGGGTGCGAATCCGCCTGACTTGCTTGCTGAAACGGTATTCTTGCACGCTCCCATCACCCTTGGGCAACGGGTTGTGAGGGATGGAGTGTTCGGACATAGATCCACTGGCAATAAGGGCACGACGAAACGCTTCGACCGGTATGTCTCCATCATCGCGGCCAGGAGACAGAAGTTGCCAAGTTTCTGGAAAAAGTTGTCGAGACTTCTGCCGGTTCACCTCCATTTTCGTGTCGTGGACCTAGTCACGCGTCCTTCAGCACGACGCATTCCAGGGAGGTGTTACAGCGTCTCGGCCGGCCAACGCAACAGGACTTGGCCGTCGTCATTTAGCAATCGCAACTCCTTGATGGTCGCCGTGCCGGATCCTTCCCCCACGTCCAGCCGCAGTTTGTGGATCCGCAGCTCGGTTTCAAGTCGGATCGTGTGGTCGTGCCATTGCCCCTCGCTACCCAACTCAAACGCAACGTGCATTCCGTTGGGCAAACCCGTCTTGGCGTCGGTGGTGTAAAAAACTTCACCACCGCCATCGGCACGACGTTGCAGCCGGAACGTCAATTTGTAAGGGCCTGCGGGCAGTGTCTCGGGCAACCGGTCAAAAGCCAATCCCGAATCTTCGCCGCTAAATTCCAGCCGAAGCTCGTCGCCAGCGATTTCCAGCTTGGTGTTCTTCCTCGCCCGGATCGTGTTTCCGGCGTTCGGCGACCGCGTGTTGGTTTTCGCTTGATTGCCGCGTCCAGATTCGCTCGGATCGGCATCGAAGTTGGTCCATTCGGGATGGCGATGGGGAAGTTTTGCAGGCCCCACGGGTGCGTAGGCTCTGTCGGGGGCGTGAAGCAGCTCGCGGGCCATTCGGGTCCACTGTTGGACCATCGACTCCACACGCTCCGGTTCCCGCTCGGCCAGGTCGATTCGTTCGGTCCGATCATCCGCAAGGTTGTACAGTTCCCACGCTTCACTTCGAAAACTGACGAGTTTCCAGTCGCCCAGGCGAAGCCCACGATCGGAGGCAAACAGGAAATGCAACGGTTGCTCGCGTCGGATTGTTTCGCCCTTCAGCAGCGGCCGCAATGATTGCCCCGACACCGGTCGTAAGGAGCGTCCCGGGTATTCGGCCGGAATCGTTGAATCGGTCACGTCGGCAAACGTTGGCATGATGTCGATCAAGTGGGCCGGCTGACGAACGATCGAACCGGCACTACGCTCGATGCCCGCCGGCCAATGCACGATCGCCGGCGTGCAAATCCCGCCTTCAAACTGGTTCTGCTTGTAATAGCGGAACGGACTGTTTCGTGCCCATGCCCAACCGGTCGAATCACTCCACGTGACGGTCCCATCGGTCGGCAACGCGTCGAGTTTGTTGCTGCGGCGATCATACGGACAAGCACCGTTGTCGGAAACAAACCAGATCAAGGTGTTGTTCAACTCGCCCGCGTCCTTCAGATCCGCGACCAGTCGACCAATCTCTTGATCCACGCGATCGATCATCGCCGCCAGGGTGGTCATCCGCTTCGCTTCGAAACGTTTCCGGGCTTCGGACAGGCTGCTCCAGGCGGGGATGTGCTCGGGACGAGGACTCGGTTGGCAGTCGGCCGGTAACAATCCCAATCCAACTTGTTTGGCGACTCTGGATTGGCGAATGCGATCCCAGCCGGCTTCATAACGCCCCTGGTACTTCGCATAATCCTGCGGCAATGCCTGCAGCGGGGCGTGGGGCGCGTTGAACGCGACGTAGAGATGCCAGGGTTTGCCGCTTTCCCGCGCGTCGTCCAAGAACTTTAAGGCAAAGTCGACGTTTGCGACCGTGGTGTAAAAATCTTGCGGAGGAACCTCCCATTTGTCGCCGTTGAAGCGAAACGTGTTGTCTCCGCGGAAATAATTGCAGGCTCCGCTGAGATGGCCGAAGTAGCGGTCAAACCCGAAATCGGTGGGTTGTTGTTTCAGATGCCATTTTCCGGTCATCGCGGTGAAGTAGCCGGAATCGCGAAGCACCTCCGCGCTCGTGACGGCATGGCTGAGCGCCGTGTCACCGGCCGCGATGCAGTACTGCCCGCTTAACAGAGACACCCGCGACGAGTGGCATTTTGCGGTGTTGTAGAACTGGGAGAATCGAAGTCCGCCGTCAGCAAGTGCATCCAAATTTGGCGTCTCGATTTCGCTGCCATAGCAACCGACGTCAGAAAACCCGAGATCATCGACCATGATCATCAGCACGTTGGGACGGTCTGCGGCGGAGCTGATCGCCAGCGGGAACAACAGCAGCGTCAATGAAGTGAGAAGCGTGGTTCCGATGCGCATTGAGCAGTCAGTGGTTTAGGGTGAGAGAACGGGGCAAGACGATGGGGTGGCAGAATGATGGGGTGGCAAAACGATGGGGGCAAAACGATGGGGGCAAGACGATGGGGGCAAGACGATGGGGGCAAGACGATGGGGGCAAGACGATGGGGGCAAGACGATGGGGGCAAGACGATGGGGGCAAGACGATGGGGGGCAGCGGGGGCTCGGTGCTCTAGTTCCGATCGCGCTCCATGTCTCCTTGTCTCCATCATTCTGCCCCGAATCATTCTGCCTTCACCCCTTCTCCATCATTCTGCCCCCATCGTCTTGCCACTCTCCTTCCCCGCTGCCAAATCCCGCTGCTGATTCCACAAACGCCCTACATCAAGATATCCTTGACCACGTGTGCTTCCTCGACGCCTGTCAGCCGTTGGTCCAGTCCACGAAATGGGAATGTCAGCCGTCTGTGGTCGATGCCCAATTGGTGCAGAATCGTGGCATTCAAATCACGGATGTGGACGGGATCTTCGACGATGTTGTAACTGAACTCATCGGTCTGTCCGTACGCCATTCCGCCCTTGATGCCTCCGCCGGCCATCCAAGCACTGAAGCAGCGTGGATGGTGGTCGCGGCCGTAATCGGTCGGCGTCAGTTTACCCTGGCAAAAGGTGGTGCGTCCGAATTCGCCGCCGAAGACGATCAAGGTATCGTCCAGCAAGCCGCGTTGTTTGAGATCCGCAATCAGTCCTGCGGACGCCTGGTCCACGTCGTATGCTTGGCCACGCAATTTCTTCGGCAATCCGACGTGGTGGTCCCAGCCGCGGTGAAACAATTGCACGAACCGCACCCCGCGTTCGACCATCCGTCGCGCCAGCAAACAGTTTCGCGCGAACGACCCGCTTTTGTGCACTTCGGGACCGTACTGGGCAAGCACATGTTCGGGTTCGTCACTCAAATCGGTCAATTCGGGGACCGACGTTTGCATCCGAAACGCCATCTCTTGTTGTGCGATCGTGGTCTTGATCTCCGGATCACCGACTTCGTCTAGGTGTTGTCGGTTCAACTCCGAGACCAGATCCAGCATGTGCTGTCGGCTCGGCGGGATCACACCGGGTGGGTTGGACAAGAACAACACAGGGTCGCCGGACGGTTGGAACGAAACGCCTTGATGTTTCGATGGCAGAAACCCGGATCCCCAGAGTCGGCTGTAAAGCGCTTGCACGTTGCCGGTGCCGCCGGTCCAGAATGCAGAATTCATCACCACAAAATCGGGCAGGTTTTCATTCATGCGTCCCAGCCCATAGCTGAGCCAGGATCCCAAACTCGCTTTGCCGGGAATCTGCGACCCGGTGCAGAAAAGCGTCTTGGCAGGGTCGTGATTGATCGCGTCAGTGTTCAACGACTTCACAATGCACAATTCGTCGGCGACCTTGGACAGGTGCGGCAAGAGCTCGCTCATCACAAGCCCGCTTTGTCCCTGCGGGGCGAACGAGAACATGGACGGCGCGACGAGTTGCTCTTTCCCCTTGGTCATCGCCGTCACACGCTGGCCATTGCTGACGCTGGGCGGCAACGGTTTGCCGAACTGATGGTGGAGTTCCGGCTTGTGGTCGAACAAATCAATCTGGCTGGGCGCACCGGCCATGAACAAAAAGATCACGCGTTTGGCGCGGGCGGGAAAATGGAGTCCGCCGGAGAGCTCTCCGGCGTCACTTGCGGCCGGATTGGCATTGGAGTGATTCTGTGAAAGCAACGACGCCAGCGCGGTCGCACCCAGTCCCATGCCGCAGTGATGCAACAGGCAATCCTTGAGAAACCCACGCCGATGATCGGTTGGTTGATTCGTGTCCATGCTTACTCTCTCGTCTTTGTGGCATCAAGGTTCAACAGCGAGTGGACCAGCATCGTCATCGCCGCCAAGTCGATGCTTGACGGTTCGGGACCGTCGGCTGGCAGAATGGCGGGACCATCTTGCGAGATCATCTTTTGCGCGGCATCCGGATTGTCGCGGTAGACCGCACGGAATTGCTGCAGTGCGTCGATCATTCGATTCAACGCGTCGTCACTCGGGATCTTCGACGTGATCGTTTCATAGGCAAATTCGATCCGCTGTCGGTCGCTCGTTTCGGTCTGCAGCAACCGCGAGGCGAGCGTCCTGGCCGCGACGAAGTATTGTTGTTCGTTCATCAAGACCAGCGCTTGCAGGGGTGTGTTGGTTCGTTCCCGCCGGGCCGAGCAACTCTCCCGCGTCGGCGCGTCAAAGATCGTCATTTGCGGCGGCGGCAGGCCGCGTTTCCAAAACGAATACACACTTCGCCGATAGATCTTTCCGCCTTCATCGGGTTCGAAGACGCGCGGATACGAGTACGGCATGGCCACGATCTTCCACAGCCCTTCGGGTTGCGGCGGCTTGACGCTTTTTCCATACAGCGTCGGGTTGAGCAAACCGCTGACCGCCAACACCTGATCGCGAATCACTTCGGCGTCATAGCGGTAACGCGAGCCACGCGCCAGCAGACGGTTTTGCGGATCGGCGATGAATCGTTCTTGCGGGGCGGCCGAACTCTGGCGATAGGTTTGTGAGAGGACAATCTTTCGCATCAACGCTTTGACGTCCCAGCCCGAATCGACGAATCGGTTTGTCAAGTAGTCCAGCAATTCCGGGTGGCTGGGTGGCTCACCCTGGGCACCGAAGTCTTCCGATGTTTTGACGATTCCAACGCCAAACAATTGTTGCCAGAATCGATTGACGGCCACCCGCGCCGTCAACGGGTTGTCCGGATCGACCAGCCATTTGGCCAAATCCATCCGCGTCTTGGTCGGCTGGTCTGATTCCAGCGGTGGCAGAAAACCGGGCGTGTCTCGGCTGACCACTTCACCGGGTTGGTCGTAATTGCCACGAACCAGAATGTGTGCCGGGCGGACCTCCTCACGCTCCTTCATGATCAGCGTCGCAGGAATCGACTCGATCAACTGCTCCCGGGACGCCTGCAGTTGCGCCAGTTGATCGCTCAGTTGCTTTCGTGTTTCTTCCGCCACGCGATCCTGCGCTCCGGACTCGGCAGCCTGCTCCGTCTGTTCATTTGACTTCTGCTTGCGTTCAAGCTTCTTGAGACTCGCTTGGACAGCGGCGATCTGCTGATTCAATCGCGTCAGTTCCTCGCGTTGACTTTCGCTGGGCAACTCCAAATACGGCGGTTGTAGACCCCGTTTAAAGTCCAGACCGCGACGTCCACCGGTTTCCGGTTCGCCGTCAAAGTTATTGAAGAACGCATAGAACTGATAGAAGTCACGTTGCGTGATCGGGTCATACTTGTGGTCATGACAGACAGCACATTCCAGCGTCAGCCCCAAGAACGCGGTCCCGACGGCGGACACGCGGTCCACCACATTCCGCATGAAACTTTCTTCGGGTAGGGCGGTACCGCGATCGATGATCAAGTGCAGTCGATTGAATCCGGACGCGATCAACTGGTCCGTCGTCGGTTGCTCGTAGAGGTCGCCCGCGATTTGTGCGATGGTGAATTTGTCGAAGGAAAGGTTTTGGTTGAAGGCGCGAATCACCCAGTCGCGATAGGGGGTCATTTCGCGATAGTGATCGTGATGCAACCCATTGGTGTCGGCAAAACGAACCAGGTCCAACCAGTAGCGCGCCATGTGTTCGCCATAGTGTGGTGATTCCAGCAATCGGTCCACCAGGGTCTCATAGGCTTGCGGAGACGGGTCATTGAGAAACGCGTGAATCTCCGAACGTGTGGGAGGCAATCCGGTCAAATCCATCGTGACCCGACGAATCAGCGTCCGTTTGTCCGCCGGATCGTTGAGCGTGAATCCGCGTTCCCGGAGTTTCGCGATCACAAACTGATCGATCTCGTCTTTGGAATCGTCCGCATCGGCAATCGTCGGCGGAGTGACGTCGGCGGGAGGAGCAAACGACCAGTGTTTCTCATAGCGGGCCCCAGACTTCACCCAGCGGGTCAGCAACGCGATTTGCTCTGGCGAAAGCGATTTATTTGAATCCGGCGGCGGCATCACCGTCTCCGGATCATCCGAGGTGATGCGCGAGACCAGTTCTGTCAAATCAACTTGCCCCGCGATATCCAAGCGAACATCCGCCTGCCGGTCCTCTTCGTCCGGTCCGTGACAGAAAAAACAGGTGTCCGACAGAATCGGTCGAATCTGGTGGTTGAACGAAACGGTCTGTTCCTCTGAACCAGCGGATTCGGCCACGTTGCACCACGCGAGCCCGGTCAGCATGGAGAGGAGAACACAACAACAAACTCGCATTAAAAAATCCATCGGATCAATATGGGTGGGGCCAGTTTCCCGCTCACGGATAGTATAGTGCCTAAGTGGCGTCAGCTTCCAGCTTGCGTTCCCCTGGTTTTCCACGCAAGCCGAAAGCTGACGACACCCACCACACCGTATTGGATCCGCCGTGATGTTCAACCGATTCTGCGTCACCAGTTTGCTGTGTCTTGTTGCACTCGGGGCGCCGCCCCGAGTGGAGTCCAAGTCCCCCAATATACTTCTGATTTGCGTCGACGATCTTAAACCGACGATCGGTTGCTATGGAGATCCGGTCGCCGTCACCCCGAATATCGACGCCCTGGCAGCCCGGGGTGTGCGTTTCGATCTGGCGTACTGTAATCAAGCCGTCTGCTCGCCGAGCCGTAATTCGCTGATGACCGGTTTGCGGCCGCAAACCATCGGCGTTTACGATTTGCCCACGCATTTTCGCGATGCCGCACCCAATGCCGTCACGGTCAGCCAACATTTTCAACGCAACGGCTATCTCGCCGAGGGACTCGGCAAGATTTATCACACCGGCCACGGCAATCGCGATGATGCCGAATCGTGGAGTGTCACGTCGTGGCGTCCCAAGGCACCCGCATACGTCCTGGAAAAGAATCTGGCGATGAGAAAGCGGGATGCAAAAGGACGCCTGCGCGGCCCGGCAACCGAATCCGCCGATGTCTCCGACGAGACCTACGCCGATGGCATGATCGCTGAAGAGGCAGTCCACCGGTTGGAAGTCTACAAACATCGAATCGATCAGCCGTTCTTTTTGGCGGTCGGATTCCTCAAGCCACACCTACCCTTCATCGCACCACAGCGTTACTGGGATCTGTACGACAAACGCAAATTGCCAATGCCGAAGGTCGAGACACCGCCGCGGGGCGCCCCCAGTTACGCATCGACAACGTTTGGTGAACTTCGCAACTACAGCGACATGCCGGCCCGGGGCGAGATCGACGATGCCACCACGCGACATTTGATTCATGGCTACTACGCCGCGACCAGCTACACCGATGCGCAAATCGGCAAGTTGCTCGAAGCCCTCGATCGGTTGAACCTCACCGATGAAACCATTGTCGCACTGTGGGGGGATCACGGTTGGCACCTGGGCGATCACGGCATGTGGTGCAAGCACACCAATTATGAGCAAGCCGCACGCATTCCGATCATCGTTGCGGCGCCGGGCGGTGTCCGCGGCGCGGCGACCCAGGCCATGATTGAAACCGTTGACCTGTATCCGACACTGACCGAGTTGGCGGGATTACCGACGCCGGCCGGGTTGGATGGACAGAGTTTTGCGGATGTCATCCGCAACGCCGACGCGACCGCACGGGACTTTGTGACGCACGTCTATCCGCGCGGCGGTCGACTCGGACGTGCGATTCGAAACAGCCGTTATCGAATGGTGGAGTGGAAGGTGGTCGCAGGGCCACGCGAAGAAGCCGAGATCGAACTGTATGACTACCAGGTCGATCCCTTGGAAACAGAGAACATCGCCGCGACATCGGCTGCGATCGTCGCGCAGCTGCGCGACAAATTGGACCAGCAGCCCGAAGCCAAGCCGCAATGGAAGCAGCGAAAGAAAAACTGAACTTTGGGCCCACGATCACTCTGCCGCCGGGTTCGGCGCGACGAACATTCGATGCGCGACCCAGTCCGGTTCTAAATCGACACGCCAGATCAGCTTGTCGATCGGCGTGCCCCGAGCGTCGATGCTGGGCAATCGGTTCAGCGGCACCAGCGCGGATGCCTGGTCCGGCATCGTCGCAAAACGCGAAACAAATGGCTCCAGCGTCAGCCGAGAGATCCGCCCACCGACGTTTCGAAACTCTTGAAGCTCCGCGGACGACTGGGCGTCTGCGGCGGACAAGTCCAACGGCCCATGAGAATCATCGAGTAGCAAACAATCATGCAGTTCCGCCACGTACGCGTCGATCGGAAATGAAGCCGGCACACTCGTGTAATGCCGAGGGTCCTGCGGAACGATCGTCACTTTGGCTGTCGGCGAAAGCCGCACGGTCGACTCGTCTTTCATCTTCATGCCCAACATCGACTTTGCATCGCCGACGATCCAGCTGGCAGGGGAAGAGAGGACTCCGGGGGTGAGCACCCGCGCGCGTGTCGATTGCGGCCCGTAGATCGCCGGTGCCACCGTCGTCTCCGGCGTCTCGTCGCGATTCAGGCGGTTCGACGCCAAGGGATAACCGCTTGAGGCGTGTTCGATCTGCTGTGACGCATAGCGTTGCATCCAACGCGTCGGTTCCGCCGTTGCGATGGAATACCGTTTGACGTGTTCGGCCAGCGGGGCATGCTTGGCGGCCAACTGCTCGACGGCCGACACGACGCTCGGGTCCAGCGAACCGAGCAGCCGTCGGTCAAGCTTGGACAAGGCGCGAAGCACGTTCGGATACAGCGCGGTGAGCTGATCCGCGGGACTCGACTGGGCGGCGGAGTTCAAGACGTTGACGATCGCCGCGTTGCCCGTCGCTTCGACTTGGTCCATGATTTGTTGAAACGGCTGGGCCGTCGTTTGGACATCCCCGTCGCTGAACGCCCACGCCGTTGCGACGCTGCGAGTGACGGCGGCCGACGCATTGCCCCACAGCCTCGTGATGTGCTCGATCGCCTCGGCCGCATCGCCGCGTTTGCCATCGGCCAGCGCGACCGTGGGCGATTGTTTCAGCTCCGATGCCAGACGAGCCGATTCGGACTTCAACAGGTCAACCGCGTCGACGTACGTTTGGATCGTTTCCGTCGCTCTCGCTTGATAGTCTTTGCGACGCTCGCGATTGAGCCGATTCAGAATGTCTTGGTAGGGAATGTTGACTTCATTCTGAAACGGTCTGCCCACGGAACCGTTGAGATAAAAAACACTCGAAAGCTGTTTCAAGAGCAACGGTTGGATTTGCCGCTCGGCTTCGGCGAGTTTTCCCTGGCCGGCCAGTTCAGCGGCTCGCGCCATCGTCTGCTGTCGGTTCGAGGTCTGGTTCTTCAGCACCGCGAGTTCTTTCGCCTGGAACTCGATCAGCCGTTGGGCGAAAACTTGCATCGCCTTGCGGAGCATTGCAAATTTCTGCTTCAGGTCCGCGCCGGCGGGTTCGCCCATCGCCATGAGGTGTTCGGCGTACCAAATGCCGCGATAGACTTCGGGGTAAATCCTGGAAAGCTGTTGATGCGGAAAGCGTCTTCCCGCGTTGGCCGCTTCGGTGCTGCGGATCACCAATTCCTCCCACTCGGCGAACTTGGCGTACATCGCCTGGATTTGTTTTTCAGCACCTTGAATCGTGTTGTGCGCCTTGAGGGGCTTTTCGGGGTCCTGGGTGCTCGGGTTGGCGTGAGCGGCCGCGTTGAACCCGCCTGCCAGGCAAACCGCGAGGATCAATGTTCCAACGCTTCGCTGCCAATGCGGGATGGGGGAGTGTTTCTGTTTCATCGCTCAGTTCCCCTCCACGACGGCCAGGATTTCACCACCGGCAATCTGCAACGGCTGATCGTCTGAACCGATCAACGTGCACGGCTCGATCGTCGCCGCCATCGTTTTTTCCTGCATGTTCATCGATCCAAAAGTGACCGAGACCGGGCGACCGATTTCATTCCGCGCGATCGCCGCCCCCGGCTCGGGTTCGATGAACAGATTACACGGCAACGACTTTCCCGCGAGCAAAGCCACCGTTTCAACGGTTGTGGTGCAGTGCAGAAAGACGGCCGGGGCAGAGGTGCGTTCGGCGCCGGGCGGATAGCTTGTGATTTGCAGCGAGTTTTTGCGACCGTCGCCGACCACATGCATGGTGACGACGGCTTGATCGATTTCGATCGGCTCGGCAGTTTGGATCACCATCCTGCCTGTTTCCGGCAATTCCTCCTTGGCCGTTTCAACCAACGCATCGGTCATTTTCTTGCTCTCCTTGACCAGGTTCTTGCCTTCCTTTTGAACCGAGTCGGCAAGATCCTTGAGCTTCTCTTTCGAGCACGCCGACAGAGCCGGTACGCAGAGCATCAGCAGCAGTAACGGGACGCGTCGAGCCGGTCCGCATGAAACGATGGGATTGGCAACCCGCGTCGATCCGCGACGGCGGTGGGCGGACTTGGCGTTCATAAAATGCACCGGGGAAATCAAGCAGCGTCTGAGCACAAGCCGGATGTCCTGTTTGCAATGCGGCAAAAGGAATTGACTCGAGAAAAACGCGCCAAAGACAAGTGTTCCTAACAGATTAGCAGAAACGGAGGCTGCTTGGATTCTTGAACGCATCTGTTGATGCCGCCGTCGCGTGGACGTGATTGCGCCGCGCTATTTTCTACAAGCAGCGGAGTTCGGTACCGACACGCAGCAACAAGCGTCCGTTGGCGTACGCAGGCGTCGCCCCGACCGGTCCGCCCAGATTGATTTCGCTCAGTTTTTCAAATTGTCGTGCCGCACGAAACACCGTCGCCTCGCCGTTTAAATTGATGACCAGGACCTTGTCCCCCAAGAGAATCGGCGACGCGCTGAAGGTCCCGCCGATACGACTGGTCCACTGGACGTCGCCGGTGGCCACATCAAAACAGGACGCGATGCCCTTGTCGTCGATGGAGAACAGCATGCCGTCGTGCACGATCGAGGTCGGGACGTAAGGGGCGGCCTTTTCAATCCGGTAAACCTCTTGTGGCGTGTCCGAATCGTTTGCGGGCATCCGCACGGCGACCAGATGGTTGCCGCCGCCGCCGCTGCCACTGGATCCGATCGCCAAGTCACCCGCGACGATCGGCGAACTGACGCAGCGCATCTTGAAGACCGGCAGTCGCCAAAGCATCTTGCCCGTTTCAAGCGACAGCGCATAAATGCCGTCTCCGGTGTTGGCACAGATCACTTTGCCGTCGCGGATCACCGGCGTGCCGTAACAAACACGCGTCGAGGTCACGGGCGTTTGCCAAATCGTTTCACCCGTCGAACGATTCACTGCAATGATGCGACTGGTGCCGGGCTGGCCGCTTTCGACCCGTTCGGCCTGTTGTGAAAAATTCAGCACCACGACGTCGCCATGAACGGTGGGTGAGACGCCGAACCCGTGCTGGCTTTGCGCCACGCCGAAGTCACGCTGCCAGATCTCGTTGCCTTGATGGTCCAAACATCTCAGCCACGTGTGCCGGCGGTCGCTGTGCGCGATGTAGACGTATTGGCTATCGGTCGCCGGCGTGCTCGAGGCCAGTGTGTTTCGGTTGTGCAGATGATTCTTCGCTTGCGGGAACTCACGCGACCAAATGGCTTTGCCGGATTGCAGATTAAACGACATCAATCGAATCGTCTGCTTGGCCGGAGACATCGAGAGCAGATAAACGCGTCCGTTTTGAATCGCCATCGAACCGACGTCGCGCGTCTGCAAATCGACGGTCCACCGATATGCTTGTTTCTCCCAGCCCTCGGGAAGCTTCGCCTCAGGAAGCACTCCGGCAATCCCCAGGCCGTGAAAGCCGGGCCAGTCGTCGGCGTGTACGGGCGCGACGCTGCAAACGAGGGTCAATCCGAAGAGGCAGGCGAGGACGTGTTTGGCGAGACGGCGGATCGGCTGATCGCCGTCAGATGCGACCAGGGAAAGCGGAAAGGCTGGCATGGAGGGACCGTTCGGTGGGACAGGGTGGCAGGGAGGCCGAGTGGATGGAACCTGATTTTAACCAGATTTTCAGCCCAGCGGGCAACCCTGGGACACATCTTCCGCGAAATCCTTGGCCGACGACCGCGGTCGCCCGTCGTCTTGTCAGTGCAACGGCGTTAACGCCGAAACAAGCCGTATTTGACGATGCACCACAACGCCCCGACCCCGTCACGCCAACCAATCTTCTTGCCCTCGTCGTACCAACGGTGCTGATAGCGGATCGGCCGCTCGGTGAAACGCAGTCCCAGTCGTGCCAGCCTTGCGGTCACTTCAATCTCGATCCCGAATCGACACTCCTGCAGATCGGGCATGATCTTCTGCAGGTGCTTCCGCGGGACCATCTTGTAACAGGTCTCCACGTCACTCAGACGAATGCCGATCGCGATGCTTGCCAACAGCGTGATCAACCCGTTGACCGTCTGGTGCCACCAGGGGGAAAGCTGGCGATCGTAGTGACCGTAACGGGTCCCGTACGCCACGTCGGCCTCCCCGGCAATCAACGGTTGCAACAGGTAGCGAAAATCAGACGGATCGTATTCACGGTCCGCGTCTTGAATCACCACGATGTCTCCGGTGGCTTGTGCAAAGCCGCTGCGAATCGCCGCGCCCTTGCCACGGTTCTTTTCGTGTGCGATCACGATGACGTCAGGGTCGTGCTCGAGTGTCGACATCGCTTCGAGCGTTCCGTCCTTGCTGCCGTCATCGATCAAAATGATTTGCATCGGCAAGCCGGTCGCGCGAAGACGGTCCACCACCGAAGTGACCGTCCCGCTTTCATTGAACACCGGAACGACGACCGACAACAAGAATCCTTCGGGTAGCTCAAAGATGGCGAGTTTACGACAGGCGTCCTTCCCAAGTTCGGCGTGCATCCGGCGAACATAGTCGGTCCCCCAGAACGAGCCGGCATCGGTTTGGCGATCGGTATCATCCGAAGCAACCATGCCGAACCGGTTGGGTGGATGGATCGGCGATTCATCGGCGGGATCGTGCATGAAGTTGACTGAGAAACGCGAAGCAAACCGGACACCTTGAGCAATGTTAGTCGATCCAACGTAGCTTCGCACTGACTTCTTGAGCAAGCCATTGAACTGGAAGTGGTCGCTAGGATTTCAATCGGTGTCGCGCACAACACGAATCAACACGAACGCAATTCGGTTGCATCCGCTTCGAAAAAAAAATCGATGTGTTTCGTCTCGTAATTCGCGAGACTTTCAACGACTCTGCTTCACTACACTGCACAGACGTCAAACTTTGTTGTTGACATTCCAATCGAAGGTCGCCACATTTCTCTGACGCTCGCGTTGTGGAAAAGTTGTTCGCGACGTGGCGTTTGCTTTTTGACTTTTCACCACTTGCACGGGAGACGTTTTGTCGTGACTCGACAAACACGTTTGCGAAATCTGATTTCGCTTTGTGCTACCAACCTTAGCCATTGGTGCTTAGCCACTGTCGCTTCGCCATGGTGCGGTCGCTACGGCCTGCCGACAGCGAAGTTCCGGCGCCTCCAACGGGACGCCCCCTTCACGTTTCATTACCCACCGCGAGCGATGGCGCATAAGACGATCATCTGAAGTTGACGAAGGACGCGTTGGCTTCGGAGCAGCCTCACCGGATGTGGAGGCTGTTGATTCCTGGAAGACGGCACCGAGAGGGACAGCCGGCAAGTCAGACCCCGGATTTGCGACAGGGAAAGTAACTTCCAATTTTGTCATTGATAATCTGTCGTCCGGATTTCGGCTCAGGATGTGCCGTCCCGGAAGGCAAAATGACAAAAACTGGGCCGACCCTCATGGAAGAGGGAAGGCCTTTTTTTTCGCGCCGACGCCGATGGTCATCGGCACACCCGCGTGAATCACGCTCGCCCGGAAAGTTCGTGCAGTTCTTGAAAGTCACCCTCCTGACAGGAGGGTCGAGCGCAGCGAGGGGAGGTCGAGCGGTGAATCACCACTTTCACTTCAGTGTGATCCGATCCCGTCAACGCACAAAGGCAAGCTGTCGCTTCGCTGCGTTTGGCTCTCCCAGGAAACATTGGTTTCGATACATCTCTTACGCGTCAGATCTGACCTGAGTGGATGGTTTCGGCCAACGCCCGTTTCCAGCCATCGCCTGGGTTGCACAAAATCGCCGTCTCGTGCCACCCCTAAATTTCTGCCGAATCGATTCTGCGATGGGCCATCGATGAGCATGGAGCGGTTGGGCATCAAAAACACGCTTGACATCAGCCGATTCGCGCAAGCGTTCGGGCCTCGGCAACCGCGAAGAGCCCGTAGCACGAAGGGCCCGTAGGCTGGCGCCAAACGGCTGATCCCAAGAAGCCCCCCAGGGAATTGAAACCGCCAAAATCCTTCGAATGAATGCATGTTTCAACGGAGAGATTTTGCGCAGCCCATCCATCTCCTAAGGTCCGCTTCGAAAATGGCACGATGCCCAGGGATGCGAGCCAGCCGACCGGCGTTTACTCCAGTTCTTCTTTCGCCTTCGCTTCGAAATCGCCTGCGACCGCCTTGACCAGTTTGTCCCAGTCGATGTAGTTGCGAATCGCGTCATTGACGCTTTCAACGCTGGCCGATTCGATGCGTTCGTCGTGTTCGGCGGCCGCTTCCATGGTTCGATCCAGGAACATCGTCTGGATCAATTCACTCGCCAGCGATCCGTCATTGGCTCGGCGGACCCGCTCGGCTTGCAAGTAGGCCGACTTCGCCTTGGCCAATTCGTCTTCCGTCACGCCGTCTGTTCGTAACCGTTCGATCTCTTCACGCATCACTTCCATCAATCGGTCTTTGTTTTCCGGATTCGTGATCGCGTAGATCGTCAAATCAACCCGGTCGTCTTTTGCGCGTGCGCTCAAACCGCTTCGCACCGTGTACGACAGGCCTTCTTGTTGCCGGACGCGATCGGCCAAGCGACTGCTGAGCCCACCGCCGCCGAGGATGAAGTTGCCGAGCACGAGCGGTGCGTAGGCCGAATCGGTATCGGCCAATTCCATCTGCAGCGACGAATAGAAGAACGCATTGGCTTTGTCCGGCGTGTTGAGCGTCGCAAGCGAACCTTCTGCATCCGCGTTGGCCGGGCGATCGACGCGGACGTAGGGAACATCGGATTCCCAGCCGGCAAGCATTTCTTCGACTTGAGACTTCACGTCGTCGGCATCGAAATCGCCGACGACGGACAGTTCGCCGACGTTTCCGCCGACCAACTCGTTGAACAGCGACTGGACCTGTTCGACTGTCACGGACTGGTACATTTCGATTTCTTCGTCCAGCGTTTGGACGTAGCGAATGTCATCTTTGCCGTAGGGTGAAATCGCCCGTTTGACCGCTCGGGCCGCCACCGCGGTCGGCTCGCTGGCGCTTTGTTGTAAACCCGTGACGACTTGGCGTTTGATCACTTCCAATTCTTCGCCACTGAGCCGCGGATGTCGAAGGACATCGCCGATCAGCGCGATCACGTCGGTCAGGTATTCACGTTTCGTCTTCAGCGATAGTTGCAGCAGTCCGGGGGTGCTGTAGAGCTGCATGTCGGCTCGCAGTCGTGTCAGTTCATCTTGCAGGGCCTGGTAATCGAGCGACTCGGTACCGCGGGCCATCAAGATGCCCAGCAGTTCGACGGCGCCCAAGCGATCGATCATCGTTTCGGCGGTCCCGAAACGTAGTGTCAGGTACAGGGAAACCGATCCCCCACGTGTCTGCTTGGGCAGCAGGGCATATTCGATTCCATTGTCGAGCGTTCCACGCAGCGTCCGCGCTTCGATCTTCATGGGATCGGGATCGAATTGCTCGCCGGCCTGAATCACTTCGCGTCCCTTGTAGTCCTTCAGCTTGGCCAACAGATCCGGCGACTCAGGGATTTGAACGCGTTGGGCATCATCGCTGGGGATGAACAGTCCGACGGTGCGGTTGTTCCGGACCAGGTACTTCTGGGCGGCCGCTTGGACCTGTTCCGCATTGAGTTCTTCGACGATGTCGCGGAACAAGAAGTAGAGTCGCCAGTCACCTTGGGCGGCCCATTCGCTCAGCGAGACGGCCAGTTTGTCGGTGTTGGCCGCTTCGAGTTCACGTTGCTTCAGGATTTGCTGCTTGGCACGCTCGACTTCTTGTTCGGTGATCGGATTCTCCGCGAATGAATCCTCCAAGATCGAGATCAATTTGACGCGAGCGTCTTCGATCGAGTGGTCTTCCGGGACTTCGGCGATCGCCATCAACAATCCCGGTTCGGCAAACGCGTAGGCGAGCGAGTACACGTTGCTGGCGATCTTGGTTTCGACAAGGTTCTTGTAAAGTCTGCCGCTCGGCTCGTCTCCCAGCACGATCGAAAGGGCTTTGACGGCGGCGAAGTCGGGGTGGCTGCCCGATGGGATGTGATAGGCCGCTCCGACCAGTTGCACGTCGCCGACGCGTCTTAACACCACGGTTCGTTCGCCATCCTGGGGCGGCTCGGTGGTGTAGGTCGGATCGATCGGGATGTCCGGCGCGATGAGCCCGCCGAAGGAATCGCCGATCATTTCGATCGCTTTGGCTTCGTCAAACTTGCCCGCAACGATCAATAGAATGTTGTCGGGACGATAGTACTTGCGATAAAAACGTCGCAAATTCACCACCGGCACCCGTTCGATGTCGCTGCGGTTGCCGATCGTCGATTGCCCATAGTTGTGCCAATCGTAGGCCGCCGACTGGATTCGCTGCATCAAGACCCGGAACGGCGAATTTTCACCCCGCTCGAACTCATTGCGAACCACGGTCATTTCGCTTTCCAAGTCTTCGCCCTTGATGAAGCTATTCATCAATCGATCGGCTTCCAGCGACAAGGCGAATTGCAGATTTTCCTCGCTGGCCGGCAAGGTCTCGTAGTAATTCGTGCGGTCGACCCACGTGGTGCCGTTGAAATTGGCCCCCCGCTCGGTCAGGTCCTTGGGGATCGAAGGGTGCGCCGGGGTCCCCTTGAAGAGCATGTGCTCGAGCAAGTGCGCCATGCCGGCTTCACCGTAACCCTCGTGGCGGGAGCCGACAAAGACTGTCATATTGACCGTCACGACCTCCTTGCTGTCGTCGGGGAACAGCAGCACGCGGACGCCGTTTTCGAGCTTGTATTCTGAGATGCCTTCGATTTCGGTGACTTTCATCAGTTCCTGGGGTGATTGATCACCGTCATTTTCGTTGGTTTGGGTCGACGTTTCGGCGGTCACACTTTCTTGCCCGGCCGCCGGAACGGACAGCAGGGACAGTGCGACGACACAGGACGCGGCCATGGGGCAGATGATTCGCTTCACTTTCAGACTCCGTCTTTTCCAGTTTTCGTGGGACCGGCATGTCGCGATCGCATTGAAGTGTTAGTGACAGTATTGTATCGAAGGCACCGCCCGGACATAGCTGGGGCAGCGTTGGGTCGCCACAGCAACGAAAGACCGGAGGGCTCGCGCCCTACCGCTAACAAAAACACACCCTAAAGGTGTGAGCGGAACGGCGCGAGCCGTCCGGTCGCGTTTCAAAAACACCGTGAAAGACCGGAGGGCTCGCGATCTACCGCTAACAAAAACACACCCTCAAGCTGTGAGCGGAACGGCGCGAGCCGTCCGGTCGCGCCCCAAGAACACCTCGCTTGGCGTCAGAGTCGCTGCCGGGCGCCCGTCGACGGGGGCAGCACTCCCAAGGAAAAAAACAATGCAATCAGAATCTCAGAACGATTGGATCGATGTGGCGAGTGCCGCTGATCTTTCCGCCGGCCAGGCGTTGGAGGTCGTGGTGGGGGAGCACGTCATCGCCATCTTCCGCGACGCGGATTCGCTCTACGCGCTCGACGGCCTGTGCGCCCATCAAGGCGGCCCGGTTGCCAAAGGTGAACTCTCCAAAACTGATGCCGGCAAGACTTGCGTGACCTGTCCGTGGCACGGCTGGCAATACGAACTGGCCACCGGAATCCAGACCGTCAACCGCCAGCCGCTGCAACGCACCTTCCCGGTACGCGAGCGAGACGGCCGCGTGGAAGTCCAGATCTAAGCCCACCAATGGCAGCGCGAACCCACGGATTCTTTTGCACCCTGTCATCCGTGGGTTCGCGCTGCCATCCGTGGGTTTTCTTATTAGTGGTTCGCTCGCTTATCTTGCTGGAGTGTTTCGTCAAGATTGATTCGATTGCACGGTGATCTCGCAGGAATGACTTGAGAATTGGGTGGGGACGCGTCAGACTGATTGGCGGTCTGATGTGATCCTTTCGTTTTCTGACTCCATTTATCACGGTTGCAGCCGAATGTATTCGCGTCTCTTGCGACATCCACTCGCTCCTCTCGCAGTGCTCGCGACTGCATTCCTGTTCTTGGGGGGGCTGTCTCCGAAGCATCTCAGGGCGGAGTCAGCCGATCGACCCAATATCGTTCTCATCCTGGCCGACGATTTGGGGTTCTCCGACTTGGGCTGTTACGGCGGTGAAATCCAGACGCCGAACCTGGATGCGTTGGCTGAAGATGGATTGCGGTTCACCCAGTTCTACAACACCGGGCGCTGCTGGCCGACACGCGGATCGATGATGACGGGATATTACGCCCAGCAAATCCGTCGCGACTTTTTGCCAGGCGTTCCGAGCGGCGGTGGCAACCGTGGCCTGCGACCCGATTGGGCCGTGCTGCTGCCGGAGATGTTGTCTGAGGTTGGCTACCGATCCTATCACACCGGTAAATGGCACATCGACGACACGCCCACCAACTGCGGATTCGAAAAGACATCGCTGAACCAGACGGGGCGCTATTTCAAGCCCAACAACGGCCCCAACGGAAAACCCATCCGGCCGCTGCGGTTCGACGACGAATTTTACTTGACCAGCGCGATGGCTGATGATGCGATCGAGAACTTGAAGGAACACGCCGAACAACATCCCGATCAACCGTTCTTTCAATACCTGGCGTTCACGGCGCCGCATTTCCCGCTGCACGCGCTGCCGGAAGACATCGCGCTGTATACCGATACCTACAAGAGTGGCTGGGAAGCGATCCGCCGCCAACGTTGGCAACGCATGCAAGCCATGGGGCTGTTGGATCCCCAATCGGCCGATCACCTTTCGGCAGTCGAACGAGACTTGGGGCCACCGTACCATTTCCCCGAGGCGTTTGAAATCCTTGGCGAGGGTGAAACCAACCGTCCCGTGGCCTGGAATCAGTTGACGGAGAAGCAGAAACAGTTCCAAGCGACCAAGATGGCGATTCATGCAGCGATGGTCCACCGTATGGACATTGCGATCGGACGTGTCCTTGATCAGGTCCGCGCGATGGATCGCTGGGACGACACGATCATCATGTTTCTGTCCGACAATGGCGCGAGCGCCGAGATCATGGTCCGAGGCGACGGGCATGATCCGGCCGAACCGCCGGGGTCGGCACTGACCTATCTGTGCCTCGGCCCTGGTTGGTCCACCACCTCCAACACTCCGTTTCGCCGCCACAAAACATGGACCCACGAGGGCGGCATCGCGACTCCGTTCATCGTCTCCTGGCCGAATCGAATCAAAGATCACGGTCAGTTTCGGCGTGACCCCCAACACGTGATCGATGTCGCCGCAACGCTGCTGGACTTGACCGGCGCGACGCACCCCGACGATGCCCCGCCGCCGCCGGGGACAAGTTTTCTCGCTGACTTGGATGACGCGTCTTCCGCGGACGAGCGGACGCTTTGGTGGTACCATGACGGCCACCGGGCGATCCGACGGGGACGCTGGAAAGCTGTGTCTCCGATCGGTGAACCGTGGGAGTTGTACGATCTGTCCAACGATCGGATCGAGTCGGTCGATCTTGCCTTGCCGCATGCCGAGAAGCTGGCCGAGTTGGTCGCGGCATGGGAACAGCAACTCCAGGATTCGATCGAACTCGCCACAAAAAATCTTGCTGACGAAGCCCGCGGGAAGGAAGCTCGGTGGAATCGCCAATCCGACGTGATGTCCAAGGCCCAGCAAGACGGACGCATCAAACGCACCCAAGTGCTACCCAACGGGGAAACGTTCTTCGTCGCGGATCGGCATGCGTTTTTGATGAAACCCGAAGCGCCGGCAAAGTCGAAACTCGGCAAGCCATGGATCTTTTACGCGCCCGCCTTGTCGCGCTATCCCGACGCGCATGAGTCGTGGATGCACCAGCAGTTCCTCGATGCCGGGATCGCCGTCGCGGGAATCGATGTCGGCGAAGCTTACGGAAGCCCCCACAGCCAACCGTTCTTTGATGCCTTCTACGACGAAATGGTCGCGCGGGGCTACAGCACCAAGCCGGCCTTGCTGGGGCGCAGTCGAGGCGGGTTGTACGTCAGCCGGTTTGCGATCGAGCGTCCGAAACGCGTTGCGGCAATCGGCGGCATCTATCCGGTCCTTGACTACACCAGCTATCCCGGTGTGGAACGCGCCGCCGCGGTCTATGGCGTTTCGGCGGATGAACTTCAACAGCGACAGGATGAGCTAAACCCTGCTAAAAATCTGAACGTGATCGCTGAAGCCGGCATCCCCGTTTATCTGATTCACGGAAACGACGACCGCGTGGTCCCGATCGATCGAAACTCTGCCGTGCTGGAATCCGCTTACCGGTCGGCCGGGAATGCGGATGCGATCACATTGGAACGTGTCGATGGCCAAGGGCATAATTTCTGGGAAGGCTTTTTTCGCAGCCAGAAGTTGATCGATTTCTTGATCACGAAGGCCAAGGGCGACTGAGCGGATCGGCTTGCATCATCATTCCTTTTGTTTCGCGAGATGTTTTGCCAATTCGATCAATCAAACGCGTTTGTCGTTGTCTTGGTCGGCTTGCTTCAAAATGGTTTTGGCAAGTTGGCCGCTGACCGGTGACTCGAAAAACTCTGCTTCATCGTCACGTCTCACACGTTGGCGAGTTGACCGGTCCGTCCTGAGTAGCATCCTTTGGCGAATCTCACGCACTTTTGCATGAGCGGGAGCAGCGTGGTGACCGCCCCGTTCATCTTCGTTTCCAAGCCGATCACGATACTTTGGAACGCAAGTCGCTCAGCGTAGAGGCTGTTGATGAGAGCATTATTCGGGTCGGTGCAGGAATCGCAGACGGCGCATCCCGATTGGTGAAGCCAGTGAACGTTTTGCAGTTCCAATAAAAAGCCGGGTGAAAACTCAGCGAATCGTTCATCGTAGGCGGTCTTGTATCCACTGACGTGTCCGCCGCTGTGGAGGTCGACGAGCATGGCGATGGGGGTCCCATCGAGCGTGAGTCGGCCGAATCGGATCGAGTCCTGTTGTCCGAAGCGATCGACCATTTCCAGAAAAAAGGCAAGTGATTGACTTCGGCAGGCCAACGCGGTGCCCTCGCGCCCCTTCCAGCCACTGGCTTCCAAGTCAACGAATTGGTGTGCCCATTGGTGAAGATCCTCTGTGCCCCCTGAGTGTTGGAAGGCGACTTCGCCTTCCCCCTGCAACCTGGTGAGAAGTTTCCTGGCTTTTTTTCGACGGTTCTTTGACATGCATTGGCGGAGGTACACTTCGGCGTCTCCGCCAGGCTCCACCGCCGCCCGCGAAAAACGATCGCGGTTGAAGATCGAAAGTCGGTTTTGGACTGCGGTGCTGCGAAGGACCTGATCAAATTCCGGCGCGGCCGAGACGGTATCAAAGGCCATCAATCGGACGCCATTTTCCGAGAGCGAAGCAAAGATCGCGGCGAGTGCTTCACCGGCGCAGTCGGCATCCAACAACGGGGTGGAGTCGAACGCTTCATCCGGGCGCCACGCGTGAACGCAATGGATCGGCAAGCGATAAAACGCTTGTTTCACCAGGGGCATCACCCCGTATATTTCTGGCTTGTCGCCATTCGCACGCGTCCCTTCGACTACCAACAAACGCGCCGACGTTTCCGACCGGTGCTTCAAGAGCGGAATCAAAAACTCCGGCTCGTAACAGGGGTTTCGCCACGCACAGCGTTCGACCAGCCGTCGCCAGGCCGGGACCAACGACTCCAGTGCGCCGGGATCGTCGATGATGCGTCCGCGTAGCGCTGCTGTCTTCGTCTCACAACACGGGGATGGCGGAGAGGATAAAAGGGTGGCCATGGCAGACTCGATGGAATTCCAAACGGATGACTGCCAACCATACGTTGCAAACTTGCGACATCGCTGCACTGCGGCACTTCACCCACCCAAGGTCCAGTCTCACGGGTTCACATCGCTCATTTCGCCCGAAAAGATCCGCGACGAATCGCCGCGATGCATCGCATTCGGTCAGCCCGTTTCAAGGGGCTCGGGTGGTGTCGGTGATGACGGATGGGGAAATGTTGCGGGATTTTCTGGTCATGACGGTGGCACGGGCGTGGTGAGCCAACAAGAATACCGGGGTTCACCCGAGATTGACCCCCGTAAGGCAGGCTACATGAACTCGCCCAGTGCACGCAGGAAGCCGAGTCGCAAACGCAGACGCCACCGACACGCGCTGATGGAAAAGCTGGAACCGAGAATGCTGCTGGCGTCGGATTGGCAGAATCCAGCTCGGTCGTTGGACGTGAACAATGACGGCCAGATCAGTTCCATGGATGCGTTGCGGGTGATCAACAAGATCGCCACATCCGATGGGTCAGGCACGCTTGGTGCACGATCCAACCGACTGCAGAGTTTTTATGACACCAGCGGCGACGGTAGGTTGACCACCGTCGACGCGTTGCGGGTGATCAACGGACTGGAGCAGACCGGCGATGGATCAATCCGGGGCTCGAGTCCCGAAGCCGAAGGCGATCTTGCCCCGGCCGGATTCACCAGCGTGATGCTGATGACGCTGCCCGGTGATGACGATCAACTTGTCGATCTATCGGCCCATTTCGAGTTTGTACGCGAAGAGTTCAACGAACTGGGATTCTTCATCGCCGACGACGCATCGGGGTCGGTCGGCGGATTGTCGCCGGAACACCCCGATTATCCAGAGGCCGTGTTTGCGTCGGCGCATCGCGGAGTGGCCTATTCCAAGTTTCGCGCCGAACCGTTTACCCAGAGCAACACGTTTCCTGCCGGCCAACACCTCGGGGTCTATGTGTTGCAGCCGTCGGATGATCTGGGAGACTCGGACCAGCACTTGAGACTGTTGACCGAATCGATTGCGACCGAGGCCACATCACCACAGATCGGCTGGGAAATGCACGCCAGTCGTTGGCCGGGAATGATGATTGGCAATCGAGGGTTCGACGATGTCATCATCGACGTCCAAATGCAGGATCCGTATGACAGCTGCACACTGTTTGTCGATGACCTGACGGGATGGCGAACCTCGCAATCGGGAGGATCGGACGCCGGCCGAGGACGCGTGGTTGCCGACGGCTGCACCGCGGTGCTGACCGAGGGCGACTCGTTTGTCACGACCTTGGAGACGACGTTTGTGGTTCCCGCTGGTGCAAGCGAGCTGAGTTTTACCTACAGCGATCTTCAGTTTGACCGCGGGGACAGCCAGTTCATCAACGATGCGTTCGAAGTCGCACTGGTCGATCGCTTCGGCAACCCACTGATCGCGCCGTACACCGCCACGCGTGACGCGTTTTATAACGTGACGGAGGAACTGGGGGCGGTCGCCGGGTCAGGGGTTTTGACCGAACCGGTCGACGGTGGCACGAAGGTCCGGGTCGATCTGTCCGGCGTGATCGCTGGTGAAACGGCCAACCTGATCTTTCGTCTCGCGAACGACGACACCGACACGACGACGAAGGTGCGCATTGTCGACTATCTGATCCCCGGTTACACGGGAGAGAACGTGGATGTGCCGTCAGGCTCGGTGGCGGTGGGGGACTTTGTTTCGCAACGATCTCGCAGCACGCCCGCACCGCTCTCCATCCCCGACACCACGGTCTCGCCGGATTCCCAGAAGCCGCCGGTCGTCTCCACGCCGATCGATCACCCGAATTCGTTTGTCTACACCACTGCGGATGACTTTGCATCCGGTGCACTCTTCAACTTGCGGGCCAACCAGAATGCCGGTTCGATCCAGTTGAACGCGTCCGGTGGGATCGAGATCCTGCCGATCATCTGGATCTCCAATTCCGGCGATGGCACGGTTTCGAAATTCAATACCGAAACGGGTGAAGAATTGGGACGCTACCGGACCGGCGCCAACAGTGCAACCAATCCGTCGCGGATTGCGGTCACCGGGGATGGCGCGGCTTGGGTCGCCAATCGCGGTGACAACACCAGCATTCCGTACAACGCCGTCAAAATCCTGCACGACGGATTCATCGACCGCAATGGCAACGGCGTGGTGGACACCAGCTTCGATGCCAACGGCGACGGACGCATTTCCGGCAACGAAATGTTGCCCTGGGACGCCAACGGGGACGGCCAACCCGATGACGAACGCATCGCGATGACCATTCACGCGGGGAGAAATCGGAGCAATCCAGATCAGTGGAACTACGGCGGCGGGGCGCGTGGCATCGCGATCGATGGCAATGGAAAACTGTGGGTCGGATTGCTAAACCGAAATCAGTATGAAGTCTTCGACGAAGACAGCGGCGCGTTCGAAAAAATCGTTGCCGTCTCGGGGGCGCCGTACGGATCGGTGATCGATAGCAACGGAATCCTTTACAGCACGACGGCCAATTCCCGCCAACTGGATCGAATCGATACAAACACGCAATCGTACCTGGGCTCGGTCGACATCGGCCAAACCATGTACGGAATCACGCTGGACGAAAACGGCGTCGTTTGGACCTCCGGTTGGCAGGGGTCGTATCTGACACGTTACGATCCGGCCACGGGCGAAATCGATCACTACAACTCGGCAACGGGTGAATCGAGCGGTGGCGGTGTCGCGGTCGACCACAACGGAGACGTCTGGGCGGCGCACTACGACGGTACCTATTTGTTCAAGTGGGAGTTCGCAGACGACCGGCGAACGCTCCTTCAAGCCAAAACCGTCGAAACCGGGGCGCATGCCCTCAAGGGTGCCGCCGTCGATGCGGACGGATTCTTCTGGACCACTTCGTTGAGCAGTCATGCGGCGATCAAAGTCGACCCCGACACGGACCAAGTCGCGTTGTCCGTGCCGACCGGTAACTCGCCGTACAATTACAGCGATTCCACCGGCAGCGTCCGGGCCAACTTGCTCCGGGAAGGCACCTGGACCGAAACGATCGATTCGGGGCGAACCCGTACCGTCTGGACCACCGCGCGAGCGATCGCCGACACTCCCGACGGCAGCGATCTGACGATTCGCGTGAGGGCGTCCGACGATCCGGGTTCGATCGCGTCGTTGCCATGGACGATCACCGAATCGGCTGCGACGCTCCAGGACGTTCGCGGGCAATTCCTTGAAGTTCGACTCACGCTCCAGTCCTCCGATCCGGCCGTCGATCCCAGTGTCATCGAATTTGCCGTCGATGCCTTGCCGCCGCCGGACATCAGTATCGTGAGCCCGTCGACGGAAGCCGCGATCGAGCCATCGACGATCGTTTTGTCCGGCATCGCGACCGCCGCGACTCCGTTTTTGAATGTGGACCAGCAGTTCGCCAATTCGATTGCTTACGTCACGGTCAACGGAAAACCGGTCGATGCGCTGGACGCCGGCGGAACGTTTTACACGCACGTCGATGTCGCCGTCGGCTTGAATGCTTACCAAGTCGAAGCGTTCGATGCGTATGGGCAAAGCCGCTCGGTGACGGTCTCACTGACGGGCCGTGAACCGTCGGGAATTGAGTTGGATCGATACAGTGACATCACCGGCAGCTTTTCGGGGGTGTATGGCCGCACGTCGTTCAACGAGGATCAGCGGCAGTTGTATGTCGACCTGGCCACACGCAACGACGGCGTGTTCGAAAGCCAAGTGCCCCTGTTGGTCGGCGTCCGCAACATCAGCGATCCTTCGGTGTCGGTCGTCGATCCCGACGGCTATCTGGAAGACGGCACGCCGTACTTCGATTTCAGCGGTGCCGTCGACGACGGGACGCTGGAACCGAACGAAGTGACTGGATCGCCGACGATCGCGTTTCAAAATCCACTGAAGCATCAGTTTGACTATGAACTGATTTTCCTGGGTAAACTGAACGAACCGCCCGTGATCACGACGATCCCCGGAACCGGAGCCCCCTACGATCGAACGTATCGTTACAACGTCGACGCGACCGATGCCGATGGCGACACGCTGACGTATGGCTTGACGACCGCGCCGGGCGAGATGACGATCGATCCGTCGACCGGTTTGATCACCTGGATGCCCACCCAGGGTGACATCGGCCAGCACGATGTTGCCGTTCGCGTCAGCGACGGAAAGGGTGGCGTTGCCACACAACGCTACACCATCACGGTTTCCCAAGCACCACCCAACCGCCCACCGGTGATCACCAGCACGCCGGTCACGATTGCCGAGTTGGGTGATCATCCAGGGATCAACGTTGATCTTCAGCAGAACGACAAGTTCTTTCTGCTCGGCGGTGTGGCCGGACAAACGGTCCCGACACAATTTGACTGGACGATTCGACAGGCTGCCTTCAACAACGAATTCGGCGTCTATCGAATCGATGACCCACAGGGAACGGTCAATGGATTGTCGCCAGGCGATCCAGGGTATGGGGCCGCCGCACTCGCTGCCGACAACTCTGTCGTGGTTTTCCGCAGCGGGCTGGGGGCGGGAGCGGTTTCCACCATTGACCTCAGTACGGGACAACTCTACGCCGCTTACATCATTCAAAACGGAACAACGCAACAGTACCGAGACGGAAACAGAGCGGCTTTCTTCTCGTACGAACAAGCACACGGCGGTGTGGATCGGCTTCACGCGACGATTCTTCCCAACGGAAAGACGCAGTTCGCCTGGGAGGATTCGACCGACTTCGACTTTACCGATGTCGTGTACACGATCACGACCGACTCCCTTCAATTGGGATTAACGGATCCGTACCAATATGATGTTCAGGCGATCGATCCCGATCGAGACACATTGACCTACGCATTGGTCGAATCGCCCGTTGGCATGCGAATCGATTCGGCCACCGGCGCGATCGGATGGAATCCCTCGGCCGACCAAATCGGCAATCACGACGTGACGGTCGAGGTCAGCGACGGCAACGGCGGCGTGGCGATTCAAGAATTTGTCGTTTGCGTTCACCCGAACCCGGAGAACCATCCGCCGACGATCGTGTCAACGCCCAACACGTCGTATGGGATCGCCGGAGTCAACAATCCGGCCTCGGGCAATACCAATCCCACTCAGCTCTCCGTCCCCTTAGAAATTGGTGGAACGGTTCAATCGAACATCTCGCTGACGTTGTCCGATTCGGGCGGCAATCTAGGAACGGCCGACATCGTGTTCGTGGTCGACGAATCGGGGTCGATGGCTGGTGAACAGGCGTGGCTCGGTGACATCATTTCATCGCTGGATCAATCGCTGGTCGGGGCGGGACTGACCAACAACCGATACGGATTGGTCGGATTCGCCAATTCAGCCCGCGTGCGGCAGTCTGGCGCCGATCGATGGATGTCCGCGACCGACTTCGCCACCGCAACCGATTCGCTGAGCACCTCGCGTTCGGGAGCGGAGGACGGATACGACGGAATCGAGTACACGCTGAATAACTATTCGTTCCGGGACGAAGCGTCGCGGGTCGTGATCTTGGTCACCGACGAGGAACGAACGACGGTCAACGGATCAGTTTCGTTCACGTCCATCGCCGACCGCCTGGAGAACGAAAACATCCTGTTTTCGATCGTCGCCAACGCGCGAATGGAAGACTCCAACGACGCACTCGCCTTTGGTGTTGCTGCCGACGGGACCGCCTACGTCAGTGACGGCGGAACCGGCTTCACCGTCTCCGATGGCGGCGAGTATGTTCGAAGCGAGCCGGTCGGACGAGGCGACGTGGCCAACATTCGCACCGAATACGTCGATTTGGCCTGGGGAGTCGACGGCATCACTTGGGACTTGAACTTCTTGAGAGAAGATGCGGCGGCCGCTGAAGCCTTCACCAACGTGTTCTCCGACGTTTTGGGTGAAAGCATCATCCGCAACATCCCGATCAACGTCGTCGCCTCCGACACCGATGTCGGCTTTGTCAATCTGACCGGAGTCCAGACCGACATCGCTCCCGGCCAGATCGTGTCGTTTGACGTCCAATTCGCAACCGGTGCACCATCCCGGTTCGATCTGGCGTTCGTCAACGCGAACACCAACGAAGTCCTCGGGTCGATCCCCGTTAACCTGGGCGATGTCTACGAGTACCGGGTGGTCGCAGTCGATCCGGATAATGATGAACTGACCTATCGCCTTCCCGTTGCTCCCGCCGGCATGACCGTTGATTCGGCCGGCAGAATCACGTGGACACCCCCGGCCGACCAGAATGGAGCGGTCGATGTGACGGTCGCCGTTTCCGATGGCCGCGGTGGGGTAGACGACCAATCGTTTCAAATTCAGCTCGCCGCACCGGGGTCCGGATCCATTGCCGGAACGATTACATCGGAACCCTACGCGTTTACGGGAATCACCATCGGCGATGTTGACGGATTCGGCTTTGAAGATCCGTCAGCACTTCTGTCCGCACAAAACGCTCCGGTCGACACCGATGGAAATGGCCTACTACAAGACGGCGAGTTTTTGCCGGACTTGAACGGCAATCTTGACGTCGCAACCGGATCCGGAGACGAATTTGATAACCGCGACCTCGCAGAACTCGATGGAAAGTCGATCAACGGATTCGGGTTCGTCGATCGGGGGTCCAGCGGTTCTCAGTGGACCGACATCGCTCTGTCGACAACCTACCAGGGCAACAACTTTCCCGATCCCACCGGTGCCGGCATCCCGAACGAGCCGACGTTTGAGTTTCGTTTTGAGGTTCCCAAGGAAAGTGTCGCTGAAGGAACGGAGCTTTTCGTGAACGTCGTCTTTGGCGATTACGACGTCATCCCGGCGAGCATTGAGGTGATTGTGAACGATGGATCGGGCTCGGCTGGAGAAACCATCGCTGTTCCGCTTTCGGTTCAGCCGGCAAGCGAAAATGGGTTGATTCAGTCGGCCTCCGCGAGTCTCCAATTCGATCAGGTGTTCAACGACATTGGTACATCATGGAACGGCTACTTGGATGTGCGGTTTGTCGCCTCCCAGGAACCCTACACTGCGTTTGACTACGTTGAATTAGGCCTGGACTCGGTCACCCAGCAGCCGGATCCCTCTGAAGTGAGCTTGCCGGGTTGGACCGTTTTCATCGACTCCAACAACAACACCGTGTTCGATCCCGGCGAACGATTTACTCAGACGGATTCAGAAGGCCACTTTGAATTCCAGAACTTGGCCGCCGGAGACTACAACGTTCGGCAGGTCATCCAGCAGGGCTGGAGTCCCAGTTTTCCCGCTGACAGCGTCTATACGATTCGCTTGAATTCAGGCCAATCGGCGACAAACGTCAGTTTTGTCAATTCGGACGTGAGCGGCGGTCTGAATCAGCGGCCGGTCATCACCAGCTCCGCGCTGACGGAGGTAACGCTAGGCGATCTGTATCGCTATGACGCCGTCGCGATGGATCCGGAAAACGATGCCTTGGAATACCGTTTGCCGCTCGAGCCGGGCGGTATGACGATTCATCCGCAACTCGGTTCGATCGTTTGGCTGCCGACCGAGGAGCAACTCGGCAGCCACAACGTGCTGGTACAAGTCAGTGACGGTCGGGGCGGATTGACCGTCCAATCGTTCCAGGTGGTCGTCACCGCGCCGAACGTCGCCCCGGCGATCACGTCCGCTCCAGCTGTGATGGCAACTGCCGGAAAACCTTTCACCCATCGGCTGCGCGCCCAAGATGCCGACGGTGATCAGGTGACGTGGCGGCTGAGTGACACCGCTCCGGACGGGATCACCATCTCGCCAGTGGAATTGAGAAATACCGGCGACCAGTTGGTTGACGCGTATCAAGAACTCGTGTGGAACGTTCCCGACACCGCAGCGGGATCCGCAGTGACCTTCTCCATCATCGCCGAAGACGGTCGGGGCGGGGCGGACTCACAGGACTGGACGTTAAGCATCAACGACGCTTCGGCTATCAATCGGGATCCCGTGATCCATTCATCGCCCCGGCCGACCGCCCGGTTCGGACTCGACTGGACGTACGACTTGCAAGCCTCTGATCCTGACGGAGACACACTGACCTATCAATTGATCGATCCGCCCGATGGCATGCAGATCACCGCCGCCGGAATCGTCAGTTGGACACCACCGTCAAATGCCGCAACCAGCAACGCGATCGAAATCGAGGTTGGCGATGGGCGAGGCGGGGGGGCGACCCAGATGTTCGATCTGACCGTCGCATCGGTCGACATCAACCAGTCTCCGGAAATCACTTCCGTGCCGCCGACGCATTCGGTCAGCGGCCGGGGCTATCAATACGATGCCATCGCACGCGATCCCGACGGAGATCCGGTCACTTGGGAATTGGCCGTCGCGCCTCGTGGCATGTCGATCGATCCGTACACCGGTGTCGTCCGCTGGACTCCCGATGAGTCGCAGATCGGCAGCCATTTCGTTGAGATCACTGCCACCGATATCCTGGTCGGTCAGGCGACGCAACGATTCAGCATCGACGTCGGATGCAACAACGTCGCTCCGGCGATCGTTTTGATTCCGCCGACGGTTGGTTACAGCGACCGAGTCTACATCTACGCGGTCGGCGGCCAGGATTTGGGTAACGACCCGCTGACCTGGAAACTGCTCGAAGCCCCCGATGGAATGGAGATCAATGAATCGACCGGCGTGATTCGTTGGATGCCGACCGCTGCTCAAACCGACTCGCACGACGTCGTGGTCGAAGTCAGCGATGGATTCAATACGGGAACGCAAGCGTACACTGTCGTCATCAAGTCGTCCGACGAGCTGGTCGTCCCCGGCGATCCGAGCAAGGGGACCGTTGGAAATCGCGCCCCGATCATCACCTCGACGCCGGGCTTTGCCGCCGAAGCAGGAACGCTGTACACGTACCAGGTCCGCGGCGTGGATCCCGACGGTGACGCGGTGACGTACTCGATCGCCGGCGATCTGCCGGCGACGATGACGATCGACGATGGGGGATTGATCCGTTGGACGCCCAGCGAACAAGACCCGAGCCCGACGATTGTGGTGACCGCGACCGACGTCCATGGTGCGACTTCTTCGCAAACCTACTTCCTGTCCGTCGCGGTCAACAGCGCCCCCCAGATCAACTCGACGCCGATCGACACCGTCGTGCGCGGTGCGACGTACCGTTACACCGTCCGTGCCAGCGATCCCGATGGCGATCCGCTGACCTACCGCTTGAACGAAGATGCCCCCGATGGCATGACGATCGATCGGTTTGGACGCATCATCTGGCAGACCGCCGACTTTGCCGAAGACACTTCCAATGTGACGGTGTCCGTTTCCGACGATCGAGGGAAATCGGCGAGCGAGGCTTGGCAGATTACGTTGCTTGACGACACCATCCCGCCTCAGGTTTCATTCACCATCATTGCCGGAGATCGGACCTTCCAAGGCGACGGTCAGGTGGATCAGGGCTCCAGTTATACCGTCCGCGTGTTGGCGACCGACAACGTCGGTGTGGTGGACGTCGGCTTGATCGTTGACGGCGCGATGGTGACTCTCGATGACACCGGCGCGATCGTCCTGACCGGCCAGACCGCCGGCACGGTTGCGTTGGAAGCGTTCGCAATCGACACGGCGGGATTGCGCGGCCAAAGCGATGGGACGGTCACGATCGTCGATCCGTCTCGGCCAAATCAGCCCGTCGATCCGACCAATCCGGCAACCGTCATTCCTCCGGACCTGCCGCCGCATCCGGGATTTGACCCCACCGACAATCAGCCGCCGCAGGTGGTGATCACGTCACCGGAGGTCGGTGAGAACGTGATGGGGCTGGTGACGATCGAAGGCACCGTCGACGATCCCGAAGATAATCTGTGGTATTACCGCGTGTTTTATGCGCGTGCCGACAAGGTTTCACTGAGCGGGATCAACCTGTCCGATCCCGATTGGGTGATGATCAATGAAGGGACCGAAGAAGTCCACGACGGCGTGTTGGCGGAGTTCGACAGTTCGGCAGTGTCCAAAGACGGCTACGCGATCGTCGTTGCGGCTTATGACGTCAACGGTCGGGGCCACGTGCAACCGACGACGGTCAACGTCGAAGGCAACCTGCAGCTCGGCAATTTCCGCTTGGAGTTCACGGATGTGTCGATCCCATTGGTGGGAATCCCGATCGCCGTCACGCGCGTTTACGACACCCTCAACGCGGGCGATGAAGGCGACTTCGGCTACGGCTGGAGCCTGGGTGTGCAAGACGCGAGGATCTTCGAAGCCGGTGCCGTTGGGAAAGGAGGAGCACTCAGTTTTAGCGATGACAAGTTTGTCGAAGATAAGACGAAGGTCTATTTGACCAATCCCTCCGGCCAGCGGGTCGGATTCACCTACAACGTGACCGATCTACGGGGCAGTTTCTTCGGATCAACCGGTCGACCGGTCTTCACCCCTGATCCGGGCGTTTATGACACCCTCACCATCGATCAAACGACCGTCGCGGTCGGCGGGCTTGTCGGCGCGCTGGCCGGCGGCATCAATCCAGACAACTACACGCTCACGACCAAGGACGGACTAAAGTACCGCTACAACCAATTCCAAGGCCTGCAATCGATCACCGATCTCAACGGAAACGTCGTCACGTTTACCGACGACGGCATTTCGCACTCCAGCGGCGCGTCGCTGGACTTTGTTCGCGATCCGAAAGGTCGCATCACCGAAGTCGTTGAACCGTCCGGTGACAAAATCATCTACCAATACGATGTCATCGGTGATCTCCGCAGCGTCACCGATCTGACCGGACTGACCACTTCCTACACCTATCGCGACAATCCGGCCCATTACCTCGACCAGGCTTTCGATCCCCAAGGTGACGCCGTTCTGACGGCGGTCTACGAGCAACATCCCGACAGCCGACAGTATGAGTTTAAAGGTGTGGTTGATGCCACCGGGAACCGAATCGATGATCGTGATTTTGACGTCGAGTCGAACTCTGCGGTGGTTCGCGATGCCAACGGAAATCCCACGGAGCTGACGTACGATGATCGAGGCAACGTGCTGGAGGAACAGGATCCACTTGGACGTGTGACCTATCGCGAGTACGGCGATCCGAACAACCCCGATCTCGAGACTCGGATCATTGACCGGTTGGGATTTGTTTCCGAGCGTGAATATGACAACGACGGAAACATCATTCGTCTCACGGAGCGGGGAACCGAATCCGATCCCTTTGCGGAGCCGATCGTGACGACGTTCACGTATGACAACGGCAATCGAGTCAACTCCGTCCAAAATGCGGCCGGTGCCACGACCGCCTTCGACTACGACCCGCGCGGGAATCTGACACGAATCACGAACGCCGAGGGAAACATGTCGGCGTTCACCTACGATGGCCGGGGACGCAGAACGACGTTTACCGATTTCAACGGCAACACGACGACATTTGATTACACCAATGCCTGTCCCTGTGGTTCGCCGTCACAGATCACGTACGCGGATGGAAGTTACGAGACCTTCCAGTACAACCGATTCGGTCAAGTCACTCGCGAGGCCTCGTATGATGCCGACGGGACACTCGTTGAACAGATGGAAACCAAATACGATTCGTCAACCCGAGTGATTGAGGAGACGACGGGACTGGCAGGGGATCCGAATCATCCGCCCACCATCGTACGCAAATTTTACGACGATCAACTGCTCGATTGGGAGATCATCGTCAGTCCCGAGTCGATTGACGCAAACGGCAACCTGACCGAATCGCCGGCGACACCCATCGACGAACGATTCAGCCGGATCACCGACTACGAATACGACCCAAACGATCGGTTGATCCGCCAGACCGATGCCGAAGGCGGCGTCGTCCAGTACCGCTACGACGCCCACGGCAATCGTGTGCTGCTGCAGGATCCCGTTGGCAACATCACGACATGGGTGTATGACGAACTGAACCGTGTGGTGGAAGAACGTGATCCGTTTTACTGGGTCGAGCTGGTCGGCGCGGACTTGAGTCTGCAAACGCTTTCCAACGACGAACTGCTCGAACGCATCGCCCCGATCGATCCCGTCTCGCCCGCCAATCCCTCCGACCCGCGAGATCCACTTTACGACGACCCGAGTGGTGCAGACTGTGCAACCGACACGGCGGCCGAACACGTTCGATTGACGTGTTATGACGCCGAAGGCAACCAGAGCATGACGATCGATCGCAATGCTCGACGCCGAGAGTTTGAATACGACCACGCCGGCAGTCTTGTCGAAGAACGCTGGTACAACGCACCCGATGATGCGACTGATCCGAATGCCTTGGTGGAAACCATTCAATTCAGCTACGACGCGCTCGGCAACATGCTGACGGCGAGCGATTCGAACAGCCGCTACTCGTATACCTATGACGAGTTGAACCGGCTGACGTCGGTCGACAACAACCCACTGGGCGATCGCGACGTCCCGCGGGTGATTTTGAATTACCAGTATGACGCACAAGGCAACCTCACGAAGACGTACGACGATACCGGAGTCACCGTCGAATCGGAATACGATTCGCGCAACCGTCTCTGGATCAGAAAATGGTACGACGCCGATGTGCCCGCGGGTGATACCCCTGACGTCGATCCGGCGCGAGTCGATTTCTTGTACACCGCCGCCGGCCGCGAGAAAGAAGTCCGCCGCTATTCAGATCTGGACGCAAACACGCTCGTCGGCCGAACCGAACGGACCTACGACACCGCCAGCCGATCCGACGAGCTGATTCATCGCAACGCCGCCGACGAACTGCTCGCCGGATACGATTACGACTACGATTTCAGTGGGCTTTTGACCGCCGAAGAACGCACGCACCAAAATCCGCAGTCCGCTCAAAGTATCACGTACGGCAATGACTTGACCGGTCAAGTGACCGACGCCATCTTCAGCGGGCAAGCGGACGAGCACTACACCTACGACGCCAACGGCAACCGCCTCGCATCAATGGTCGGTGGCGACGAACAATCCTACACAACCGGTTCCGCCAATCAACTTGTAAGCGATGGCATCTACCGCTACGAGTATGACGGTGAAGGCAACCAGATCAAACGCGTCCACCTGGAAACGGGCGTCACCCGAACGTTCCGCTACGATCACCACAACCGCCTTGTTCGCGTCGACGACTGGAGCAGCGATCCAGGAAGCGTCGCGAATCCGGCCGCCGGATCGATCCTGACGCAAACCGTCCAATACACCTACGATTCCCACGGCCGCAGAGTCGCTCAACGTATTGATTCAGATGGAGAAGGCCCAGATCTTGATGAACGTACTTTCTTTGTGCTTCATGAAAGCAATGTATGGGCTGACTTGCGGCAAACGGGTGAGCGGACCAGCATTTACCTGTTCCGAGATGAGTTGGACCAAAATGTTGCGCGTTTTCAACCCGCGCTAGGAACGTCTTGGTACCTAGCCGATCATCTGCGTTCGATCCGAGACATCCAAGGATTGGGACCGAACGTACAGAATCATAGTGAATTCGGCGTTTTCGGATCGCTCCTCTCGCGTACGAATTCAACCGTGGCGGACCGCTACAACTTTACGGGGCGAGAATTGGATTTCTCAACCAACGATTACTTCTTCAGAGCCCGATTCATGTCTCCGTTGACGGGAAGATTCCTACAGCAAGACCCACTGGGGATCGAATCGGAAGATGTGAACTTCTATCGCTACGCGCTCAACGCCCCTTCGATTGCGACTGACGCCACTGGCTTGACGACGATCATCGAATACAAACTTACAATCGGTAATCGCACGTTTGGAATCGCACTACACGGCGGGCACCACTACTGGACGATCCTCGGACGTCAGCTCTGGTGTATCCACCTGCAGCTTCTTTTTCACACTCACGGCGTCGGAGCGGGCCGGATTCAGATTCCACTCCCGTGGTGCCGGGGATCACGATTCCCTAGGTTCTAGCAATCAGGCGAGCGACCGATGGATGCACTCGAGCACGTCAAACGCAGATACATTGGAAAGTCATATTCGTTTTGGATCAAACGAATCGGCCAGGATCCGATTATTGAGCAAGTACCTTGCGGTACCAACCTTGAGATCGACGTTTCAGCAGTCTGGGAGCAAGAACCAGGGGGATCGATACTGGTGCTGATTTCGGAATCCAGTCACAAGCTGTGGAAAATAAACATGCCCACCGTCTCCTTCGTTGTGCATCCACCGCCAAGCAGCGATGCGAACAACACGCAGCAGTAGGGAGATCGCCGATACGATGCTCAATCAATGAAAAAGGGGAAAGGGGTTTTAAATGAAAAGGGGAAGGGGGTTTTATTGCGGTTAGGGTCTGTTGATCTTGTGGCCGATCGGTCAGAGCATCGTGTCCCCCATTTTCTTGTCACCCATTTTACTGTCTGCCCCTCCACTCCTGGCAAACTTTACCGGTTGGGAGAACCGTCGCGGACGTAGCGATTCTTTTGCTCGATCCAATCGTGTCGCCCGCGAATTCGGATGATCTGTTGCCTCTGACATAATCCGACCGCCGATACCAGTCTGTGGGGTGGTTGTGCAGCCTTCGATTCGCCATCGGATTCGGAGCGTGTTGGCTGGAGGTAGTCGAGCGGCATTTTTGATGTCGGGGAAGGAGATTCGGGTGATGATTCGACGCACTGTTCTTCGTTTCGCCGCAACGGCGGCTCTGTTTGCTGCTGGCGATTGCTGTTTGCATGCACAGGACGAGTTTCTTGACGGCTGCTGTGACGCACCGGTGTGTGATAGCGTCGAATGCGACACCCTGGACGAATGCTGCGATGCAATGTTCTCGCGTGAGAATATCGCTTGCACAACCTTGCAGGATCGACTCCCCTCGATGATCGGCGATTTCTTTGCCGGTCCGGGGGCGCGGGCGGTGGGTGACTATCGGCTCGATCGTGTGTTCGTGTTTGCCAATGACTTGGATGCTCCCGCGACGTTGCCGCCGGGGACAAGCACACTGATGATTTCGGAATCCGGACCGGTCGGCATCTACGCGAGCAGTTTGGCGTCCGTTCAAGAAGCACAAGCGATCTTGCGCGCCGGCGGGACATTTCCCGCGGCCAGCTTGGCCGGCACGATCGCCGGCAACGCCACGTTGACGACCGTCGATACGATCTCGCAGATCCAAGCCCAGCTCGCTTCGACCGCACAGGCCTACGACATCATCTTGCTGCAACCTCCGCCGGGCACTTACGACACGGGCGTCCAGGCGGCTTTCCAGAGTCGCAATGCGCTAACGGGGACGACCGTCTTTAACGCGAATGCGTCGGGAGCGATGCTGCAAGGCGGGACGGATTCGATGAACGGCGGCGAGGACTTCGACGCGTATTATTTCTACGATTATCTGATTCGCTTCGACACGGCGTTGCCGAGCGTGGCAAACGGTGGCGTCGGATCGATGAAGATCGCCGAGGGCGGAAGCGTGTTGCCGCAGGACCGTGTGTTCTTCAATTACAGCTTTTTCGATGATGTGGTTGCCAGCAATGCGTCCAGCAGCCTGAATCGGTTCACGCCCGGATTTGAAAAGACGTTTCTCGACGGCCAGGTGTCGGCGGAGTTGCGGATCCCGTTCGCGACCGATGCCGTCAGCGATTTCAACGCAACCGGCACCGCGGTCTCCAACGGATCCAGTGCCGAACTGGGCAACATCATGCTGTACGTCAAAGCCCTCTTATACGGCACCGAGACGTACGCCCTGACCGGTGGCGTCGGTTTCGGGTTTTCGACGGCGGACGACATCGCCGTTGACTTGGCCGATGGAACGCCGCTGTTGCGTGTCGAAAACGACGCCGTGCAAATCCAACCGTTCTTGGGATGGTTGTACATGCCGTCGGAGAAATGGTTCGCACAAGGTTTCACCCAATTCAGTTTTTCGACCGACGAAAACGACGTGTGGACGAATTTCGGTCAAGGACTGCAGGCGGCGGGTTCGTTCGATGATCCCGACTACTACTTTTTCGATGTCGCTTTAGGTTGTTGGGCCTACCGAAACGATGACGCGGCGTGTTTGACGGGGATCATTCCCACCGTGGAGGTCCACCACAGCAATTCGCTCGACAACGACGCGTCGATCGTGACGGCCGGGAACATCCAGGTGGGAAACTGGGGCGGAACGACGAGTCTGACGAGCGCGGTCGTGGGAACGACGTTTGAATTCAAACAGCAGGCCCAATTGACAGCCGGCTATGCCGTTCCACTGACGTCCAGCGATCGACAATACGACGGGGCGTTTCGCATGCAGTACACACGGCTGCTGCGGTAGTTGGGAGGGGAATGACAGAAAAAGAGGGGGCAGAAAAATGAGGAGCTCAGTTGGATGCTGCCCTTGTCCTGCTCAACCCCATGCTGATTTTCTTGTCACCGATTTTCCTGTCTACCTGTACCTGTCCCTGTCCGAAGCGACTAACCGATTTCGGGATACGTCCAGGGCTGGCGGTACTTTCGTTTCAGCATGCCGTTGGCCTCTTCGTCACCGATGATGGTTTCGGTGGCGGAGTCCCAGCGGACGCTGCGGCCGAGTTTCATCGAGAGCATGCCCAGCAGGGCGAGCGTCGTGGCTTGGTGTCCGACTTCGATGTCCGCGACGGGGCGGCTTCCCGATTCGATTCCGCGAAGAAAATCGGCGTAGAGCAATTTCAGGTTGTGACCGTCGGGTTCTTGCAACTGGGCGTCTTGGTGGATCACTTGTTTCTTGCCGTCGGCCGGATAGAACGTCCAACCATCGCGCCATCCGAGATGGAAGGTTCCCTGGGTGCCGAAAAAGTAGCAGCCGATGCTGGTTTGCTCGGGGCCTTGCCCGGCAAACTTGCGATGTTCCCAGGTTGCGGTGAAGGAATCAAATTCGTAGGTTGCGGTCTGATGATCGGGGGCGTCGGTGGTTTGTTCGTCGGCATTCAAGATGGCGGCCCCGGCAATCGGTCGTCCGCCGGTTGAATGCACACTACGGGGTGATTGCTGGTCGCTCCACCAAAGCATCTGGTCCAGCCAGTGGACGCCCCAATCGCCGAGGGTTCCGTTGGCAAAATCCAGGAAGTGACGAAAGCCGCCGGGGTGAATCCGCCGACAATAGGGACGCAGTGGCGCGGGGCCGCAATACATCTCCCAATCGAGGTTCTCCGGTGGTTCGCTGTTGCGTGTCGGCTTCTCCGCGCCGCCCTTGCTGTGCACGAACATGCGAACGAGCCCGATCTCGCCGGCACCTCCGTCCTTCAAGAATTTCATGCCGGAGACATGGTGGGGGCCGATGCGTCGGTGCAGACCGACTTGGACCAGCCGATCCGACGCTCGGGACGCTGCCAAGATGGCTTTGCTTTCGCCGATCGTGTGGCCGGTCGGTTTTTCGATAAAGACGTGGGCGCCGGCTTCAATCGCCGCCAACGCATTGAGGGCGTGCCAGTGGTCCGGCGTGGCGAGGATCGCCACCTCGACGTCTTCCTTTTCGAACAGCTCGCGATAGTCGGAGTAGGTTCGTGGGGTATCGCCCGACAAGTCCGTTACTTCCTCGGCGTTGATCTCCAGTCGATCAGAATCGACATCGCACAGCGCGACCACTTTGGTTTGGCCGCCGGCCATCGCTTCACGCAGGATATTCATGCCCCACCATCCGGCCCCGATCAACGCCGTGCGGTATTGTTTGTCTTTGGAGGCCGCGTGAATCTTGGGGGCGGAGGCGAGTGTCGCGGCGGCGGCAGTTCCCGCGAGAAAGGATCGACGTTGAATGGGCATCGTTGGATGAGGTGGGTGTTGCGAAGCCGGGGAGGTCAGGGGATCGACAGGCGGGAGGACTCTCCCACGGGTATTCTAGTCACGGCAGTCGACGCAGACGAGTTGACCTTGGACGCTGCGACAGAAGATGCGGCCGCCGGAGAGGACGGGGGCGGTCCAGGATTTTCCGTCCAAGACTTTCCCTTGAGCGATGGGGTCCCAGCCGTCGGGCGTCGCCGGTGCGATCATCAATTTTCCTGGTTCGGTCAGCAACAGCAACTTACCGCCGGCCAACGCCAAGCCTCCCGGTTGCAGGTCATCGACCGACCAGCGGATCTCACCGGTCGACCACTCCATGCAACGCAACCGTGCGCCGGTTTCCATGTCGCCGTCGATGCCGTAGAGGTGGCCCTGATAAAGAATCGAACCGTGGATCTGGTTTTTCATCTCCTTTGATTTCCAAATCAGACTCGGCGTCGCGTCATTCAGATCGAACAGTGCCGCGCCGCGATTGTATCCCGAACAGAGAAACATCTTGCCGTCATGGATGATCGGATCGGCGGCGTTGCAATTGAAACTGGTCAACCAACGCTCGGCCCAAAGTTGTTTGCCCGACTCGACATCAATCCCGATGTAGGCGCGTCCCGACGCGATCACGGCCGCGGTCGGATTGGAGTCGGGGATCAACACGGGCGACGCGTAACCGCATTCCCGGTCATCGGAGTTCCACAACCGTTCGCCGCTATGCTTGTCGACCGCGACTCCGGACTCGCCGATGTTCAACAACAGTTTGTCACCGATCACCAGCGGAGCGGCTGAACATCCCCAGCCGGGCAATCGCACATCCGTCTCCTCGGCGACATTCTTGCCCCACACTTTGGTTCCATCGGACGTCTGCAGACAAAACAGTTCACCGGCACGCCCCATCACGTAGATCCGATCCCCATCGACGGTCGGTGTCGAAATCGGACCACCTTCGAAGTCGCGGTCGTCCAATTCCGCGGGATAGCCGAACGTCCAAACCACGTTTCCGTCGGCGACGTTCAGGCAAAAGACGACGTCTTGGTCACCGACGTGTCCGAGCGTGAAGGCACGTCCGTCTTTGACCACGACGGACGAAAACCCGGTGCCGACCGAATGGGACCACGCGATTGTCGGCTGCCCATTTTTCCAATTGCAGTTCCACTCCGTTTCGGTTGAAATTCCATTTCCATTGGGTCCCCGCCAGCGGTACCAATCTTCGGCTGCGCAGGACGAAACGCCGATGGGAAGGACAAGCACCAGCAACGAGCGGAACAAGACTGACGTCGCGACGCGGGCAGGGGGGTGAACGGTCCGTCGTTGTCCGGCGACGACAGTAACGCAAAGGCAGACAACAAATCTCAGTGCGTGGCGAAGCAATAAGAAGCGGGGCAAGGGCATCGTCGTAGTCGGTCGAATCGGGGGCAGGCGTCAAAGGCGGGCCGTCAATTTACCATTGCAACGCAAACGCGTACACGCGTTCTTGTTTGCCATGCGACGAAACCTCCCTCGCACACGAAGAACCTCCCTCGCACACGAAGGTCGTGCATTTTTCGCGATTCGTTCTTCTGGCAGGAGGGGCGAGCGAAGTCGGGAGGTCGAACGTTGAAAGGCGGTGTCAACCAGGCCAATCACCCCTCCAAGAGTTTTCCGAACAGCCCGAGCAGGAACCCGAACACAGCACCAAGCGGCGGAAAGCTGCTGTTTTTCAGTGTCGCTTGGGGTGCGATGTCTTCGAAAACCAAGTAGAGAATGCCTGCTGCGGCGAAGACTTGCATCCAACCGAGAGCCGCCTCGTGATCGGGTAACACCAGGTATCCCACAAAGCCCAACAGTGGACCGAGCAAGGCCGCGATCATGAACCACCACAAGATTTTGCGGCTTGCCATGCCGGTGCTGCGAAGCTCGCGATAGGCATTGAAGCCTTCGGGCAGATTTTGCAGGGTGATGATCCCCGCCAGCAGCAGCGCGCCGCCCTTGCCGGCGGAGATCAATGCACCTAACGCCATCACTTCTGGAATGAAGTCCGACAGCATGGCGACAAGTTGAGACGCGGAGGATTGACTTCGATTGAGCAACGCCTGCAATCCCCAAAAGCACAGCCCGCCGGCGGTAAAGGCGAGCACTGCTTCCCAGGTCGCGATTCGTTCGGTGCCGTGGGGGATCAGCACCAATGCAACCGCGGAGAACAGGGCGCCACCGCCGAACGCAATCACGGTGTGACGGAATTCCTCTTCGAGCCATCCGGGGCGAATCTTCTCGAACGACGCAACCACACCGCCCAGTGGGATCGCCCCGCCGGCAACGGCGGTAAGGACGATCAATTGAATGATGGGCTCCATCAGAATGCGATCTCCTGGTCAACCGGCAATTGCGTCTGCAGCTGTGTCTGGCGACGTCGCGATCCGGACGGAATTCCGCGTCGAGCATCAATGTCAATGCGCTTGGCTGATGTGTTCGCCGAGCAGATCGCGGCCGAAGTCGCCGTTGAACTTGCGCCAGGTCGCGTGGGCGTGGTTGGCGTCGTTTTGCGTGTTGGCATATTCGACCAGGAACGCTTGCGGCATGACGATGCGGAAGTAGTGCGCCTCGCCCAGTTTCGTGCTACCGGCCCAGGCGAATCGAAGGTTCTCGGCGGCATCGCGAATCTGTTGCATCGCTTCCTCGCTGATCTCGTGCCGAGCATTGCTGGCGAATTCAGACAAGACACCCAACAGCAGTTCCCGCTGTTGCGAATTCATGTCGCTTCCTTTCACGCCTTGCATTTCCGGCGGGGTGGCCGTGCGATCTTGACCCGACAAGATCTCCTTGGGCGGCTTGTCACTAAACACGGCGGCGTTGCCGAGCGATTGGACCAGCTTGCGGGCGCTGTCTTCCAATGCGCCAAGGGGACGAATTCCGCGTCGCGGTCCTTCGCGAACCTCGGCGGGGTTGGTACCAAAAAATGCCGGTGTTACCGCCACCTTTCCGTCCACAATGGTGTAGTTGAGCGACAGGTGGTGGCCCTCGAACCGCCAACCCCAAGCACCTTGCTTGCCGGGGTTTCCAAAGATGGTCACGTAGTATTTTTCGGGGTCCCGTACGTCGGGACGTTTTTCTTTCTCACGAAGGATCTGTTCCAGACTCATGATCGTCGTCGCCGTCATGAACCCTTTTTGGCTCAGCCCCGTGTTCAGCAACGCGTAGGCGTAATGGTCTTGTGCCGGGCTCAGTTCACTCAGTTTGATGCCCTGGCGGTCAAAGGGGACGTAGTGCCAGTTCTCCCGTTCGTCGACTTTGAAGTCCAGCACGGCCTTGGCCTTTTGCTCCGGCGTGAGCCATTTGATAAACGCGTTGGCCGCGGCGGCCATTTCGTCGGCCGGGCTGGATTCGTGACCCGGGTGCGCCGATGCGACAGATACGAGCAGGAGTGGGATGAGCAGTGATGCGATGCGTGTGTTCATGATGGAATGTGGAAGGGACGGAGGGCGGAGATGGAGTGCGAAAGTGTAACCCAATTGAGAGGCTGTCGTGCAATCCCACTGAGCCACAGATTTCACCACCGGTCGCCGGATGGTATTTTGTTGATCGGGGAGAAGGTGCTTTTTTTTGTTGTAAACTGGGCTGGCAATGGCGACGATTGAGCGATTGGCACTGACTGATTTCAGGCGACGTGTGGTTGCCGGTTCCTTTCCCGATTTTCAGCGATTGTCTGATGCGCTGCGTTGGCTTCAATTCGTACAGGCCGACCCGATTCGATCGCCGGCACGGGCTCAGGATTTGATGCTCCGACAGCGTGTCGTTGGGTATGTCGCAGGTCACTTGGAAGCGACGTTTCCCGATCTGGATGCGGAGGAAGGCTATCTTTTTGCGTATGGGTTCATGACACCCGAAGTCTGGCGGGAACTCCGTTGGCGTCCGATTCGGAAACTGAAAAAGCTGGAACGCGACGTGCTCGACGCGGTGGCGGAATTGGGCGAAGTTCATCCGCGCGGATTGGACGAGCGGTTCGGACGCAAGAGTGTGAAGAACTACTGGGGCGGCAAGTCTCAACAGACCAAGCGTATTTTGGACCATCTTCACCATCAGGGGTACTTGCGAGTCGTTCGCCGAGAGAAAGGGATCCGTGTCTATCAGGTACCCGAGCAGGCGGATCGACAGGATGCAGATCCGCACTCGCGCTATCGTCAACTTGTCATGACAACGGTTCATGTCTTCGGCGCGTCGACGAAACAAATGGTGGTTTCCGAATTACGCAGTCACAACCATCTGCTGCCGTCGCGGCGGGAGCGATTGGAGGTCGTCGAGTCGTTGATTGAGGACGGACACTTCAAAGAAGTGCACATCTCGGGCGTCACTTACCTGTGGAGACGAGAGAATTGGCTGAGCGACGAGGTTCCCGACCGGGTTCGAATGCTGGCTCCGTTCGATCCCTTGGTGCGAGATCGGACGAGATTCCGGCAGTTGTGGGGATGGGACTATCGTTTCGAGGCGTATGTCCCGGCGGCGAAACGGATCCGTGGGTACTATGCGATGCCGATTCTGTGGCGCGATCAGGTGATCGGCTGGGCAAACGCCAGCGTGATCGACGACCGCTTGAACGTGCAATTGGGGTACGCGGGCAAACGACCGCGGGAGAAAGCGTTTCGAACGCAGGCGGAAGCAGAAGTGGAGGCGGTGGCGAAGTTCTTGGATTTGGAAAGCGGTGCGTGGGAACTCGCGTTGTGACGCAACCTGCACCGTGAATCAATTGGCGTGAACATCACCCCGACGGCAAACCAAAAAGATGCTCGCGCAGAGATCGGGATAGACATGCCCGAGCTGATAACAGCCTTCCAGGTAGGCGTCGGAAATGATGTCGGTTTGCAACAATCGGTCCCACTGGAAATTCGCCAAGGCCTTGAAAAAAATGCCTGTTCGATAGACGACATCTAGCCCCGCCGCTCGAGCGTCCCGTTCCAGCGTGTCTAAGGAGTAGGTGATCCGGTGACCGTGCTCGCGTTCGGCATCGGTCACCGCGCTGTGATGCGAAATCAACCCCATCTTCACCGCGATTTGCCGTGACGGTGCATTGGCATTGGGGCACACCAACAACAATCTGCCCTGCTCGCTAAGCCATTCCTGGTTGATTCGTTTGAGAACCAAGACGGGGTCATCGAGGTGTTCGAGAACATGGGTCAAGACGACGTTGTCGTATCGAGTCGGCAGCTTCACCTCCTCGAACGTCCCGTGGATGCATCGGACTTTGCCCGCGAGCGTCTCATTCATCTTTGCGATCGCCGCATCGGACGCTTCGACGCAGGTTAGGTCGTCAAAGTGGTCGAGCAGACGCTTGGTAAAGCTGCCCTGAAAGCTGCCCAATTCCAGGCAGTTCCCCGATCGAAAAAACGGCTCAAACGACCGGATCATGAAGCGATGCATCACGTCCAGATCAAAGTTGTAGGCGTATTTGTGCTCGGGGGTGTCTCGTAGTTCGGCGTTGTAGTCTCGCGATTCCTTCGAGCCAGTCATTCATCCGTCCCCAAAATAAGTTGCATCAACACGTCTTGACCCTTGCTGGCCGATCGACGGTATCCAAGTTTTGAATACAGCTCGATGGCGGGTACGTTCTCCGCCGAAACTTCCAACGCGATCTCTTGGACGCCACGCTGCATCACCTCACGGTGGCAGTCAGCCATCAGCTGGCGCGCAATCCCTTGTGAACGATAGGCCTGCAACACGCTGACGTTGGAAACGAACGCCTTCACGGGCTGGGTTTCTTGATTCAAGTAGCAGGCGACCAATCCGACAAGTTTTGCCTGGTGCCAGGCTTCCCACGTGACGGACCGTCGGAACAATTTCTCGGCGTAGCTGGGCAGATCCACACGATCGGCAAGCGGCGGCCGGAACTGTCCCGAGCAGGTTTCGAAATGCTCCAGGATTTCAACACGCGTGGCTCGCGAGATCGTGTACTGAACTGATTGCGCTGTCCGAGTTGATTCCATCGATCAAGCCTCCGCCACCGCAATTCCGAAACCGCGTCGTCCGAACTCGTTTCCGTTGTACAGCAGGTAGGTGTTCTGGTTGTGGTGAAACACGTGGGGATAGCACATCATGTGACTGTCCCACGCATCCGTTGACTCTGAACGCTCGATGCCGACCTGGTCATCATCGCGTGTCCAGTGTTGAAGATCGTCCGAAAACGCATAGCCGATCCGGTAGCCTCGCTCGGGGTTGGTGCGGAAATCGTTGGCGTAACGGTAGCAGAAATACATGTGAAACCGTCCGTCCAATTCAATGACCGTCGGCAATGCCTGACATTCATCTTCGCCGATCGAGTCTGCGATCAGTGGTGCGCCGCCGGTTTTTTTCCAATGGACGCCGTCGGGTGACGTCCCGTGTGCGATCTTGTAAATCCGATCGGGTTCGGATTGACCGGGATATTGTCGCCAGGGCAGACCGAAGATGTACCACATGTGGAAGCTGTCACCGAAACGCCGTACAAAACCGTCGCCGACCAGACAGGGTTCGTGAAGTGTCGCCGAAAGGACTGGACCGTCGCCATGACGCTCGAACGTGGTTCCCCCGTCGTCACTGATCGCCAGCCCGATTCCCGTTTCGACAGAAACCTCCACCCGTCGACTCCAACCACAGGTGTATGCAAACACCTGATCACCAACCCGAACCGGGCTCAGTGGAAAGATTCCGTGCTCATCAAAGCAGCCCAGTCCTCCAAGACGGATCACGGGTTTTTCTGCGACCCGAAGGACTTGTTGCATTTCCCAGTCATAGTCGACGAACAAGACGTGACTGAGAAACTTGCCGGTGTCGGCGTTGCGGTGTCGCGAGGAAAAATAGATGCGCACGAAACCGTCGCAGACCAAAGCTTGTGGAGACTGAGCGAACTCGGTGCAGTCGGCGGGCAAGTCGTAGTCGGTCGGATCAAATATGCGTCCCCGTTTTCGCCATCGCGGTGCTTGGTTCGTCACAGCTGTCCCTCCAGTACCGCGACACCGAAACCGTGCTTGCCGACGTGATTGCCGAGATAAAACAGGTAGGTGCGTCCATCGTCGATGAAGACGTGCGGGTAGCTGACCATTTCGCTATCCCAGCCACTGTCGGAAACCGTGATGCCTGCCCGGTCGTCGTCACGTGTCCAATGGAATAGGTCCTCGGAGGAGGCATAGCCGATCCGATAGCCGCCGCTTTTGCCGCGATAGTTTCGGCTTCGGCGATAACAGAAGAACATGTGGTATTTGCCGCCGGAGTAGATCACATCGGGGCTGGCTTGGGCTTCGTCGGGTTCGATGCGGCTGTCCAGCAGATCGTTGCCGTGTTTTTGCCAGTGGAGACCGTCATCGGAAGTCGCCATGCGAATTTTGTAGATCGGCTCGGCGCGGCCGTTGTCGTCGATCCACTTTCTGCCTGCGATGTAAAACAGATACCATCGATCATCGAATCGGCGGACCTTGGGGCCGCTGATCACGAAGGGTTCGTCGGGCGTGTACGGAATCACCGGGCCGGGACCGAGCTTCGTGAACGTCTGGCCGCCGTCATGACTCTCCGCAACACCGATCGCCGTGTTGAACGGAACGGATTCACATCGCGTCCATCCCGCGTAGTACGCACGAAACCCATCGCTGTGGCGGATCACGGAAATGGGATAGATGCCGAATTGGTCAAACATCCCCATCTCGCCCAGCGGCAGCACGGGGCGATCGTTGACGCGGAGCACGGTTTGCAGGTCGGATCGATCGAGGTCCAGATACGTCGAGTAGCTGGTGTATTGCCCGTCCGAATCGGGCGCCGGACGACAGGAAAAATACACACGCAAAAAATCGTCGTGTGGCGCGACGCAAGGCGCCTGAGCGAACTCCTGAATCCAGCTTGCCCCGGGACAGGTCGATCCCGTCGGGTCAAACACCTTGCCCAGCTTTGTCCAGCGATAAGGCTGTGTCATGACACCGGCGCGGGATTGGCAACCAACGTGTATCCGTTTTCCACCCACTGACGAACCCTTTCTGTCGGATTGAACATCAGCACATCCAGGATCGAAAGCCACGCGACGAAGGGATGATCAAACTGTTGATAAGACCAGTTTTCTGATTGGATGAACCGCAAATCGAGACCCGCCGCACCGAACTCCGCTTGGTCGTACAACTCCACGCCGCCAATCGCGTTGACATAAGTCGTCGCGTCCAGGACGCGACAGATCGCCAAGACCTTGTCTTGCCCACGCGCCGAGTGGTCGATCCGAACGCTGGACGAGTCAATGATCGGTGTTCTGATCTGCAGGTGCTCGCAAAGCAGGACGAGGGAGTGTTTGATGAAACGAAACAAATTGGGTTCGGAGTATTCGATCGCCGTCGCAAACAAACCCATCGCTTCGGCGAAGTGTGGCGCCTTTTGGTAGGCGGCGCGGACTCGATTGAGTAGTTTGCGACGATCGAAGGCTTCTGAGACTTCTCGCTGTTCGATGGTGCTGTAGTCGGATGCCTTGCGCAGCGGAATCGAAAACAACACATCGCTGCCGTTGACCAGCATCCGGTTGCGGTTGATCCAGCCTTTCTTGGTGTACTGCAGATTGTCGTAGAGCACCAAGGCGTCGGCTGCGTGGAGCAGATGAAAGTAGCCGATGTAGGGAAAGAAATACGGCTGCATGATGGCGATCCGCTTCTCCCCCATTGCTTTGCCCCGTGATGGAAGTGGTCGGAATTCGAGCGTCGATTGGTGAGCCGCTTGCGGCATCACCCACGTCATTTGGATATCGTCATTGCATGAACGAACCTTGAATGGGCCGACGCCGACATCAATTCATTGCTAGCAATGAGATTCGCAAGTCCGAGGTCACGATGCGTGCAGACGTGAAGCCAGACGGAGTGACCAGCTTCAAAACGAATTCAGCCGCCGGACGTAGCGCGAGAGTTGGTCCAAAGCCATGCGCCGAGGATGAAGACCGCGACGCCGAACCAGCCGAATCCGTCCAATTCAGCGCGTGTCGCCGTCCCGAACGCCCATCCGAAACAGAATACCGACACAACTCCCCACAAAAGCCCCGGCTGTTGGTTGTCGTGCGTGGCGATCGGAGCGCGATAGGGATTCATGGCTTGCGAGCATGTCGAGACAATTGCTGGATGCTAGCAACCAGTATAGTCAACACATCCCCGTCGATGCGGTCCGCCCGCGTCAAAACTCCTTGACGCGCAGGATCCTGAATTCGACGCGACTTCCGTGACCGAGCAGCCCGATAAGGAAATCCTATTTTGAACACTCAAACCCTCTACAAGATCCTCGCGAAAGCCGATTGGGATGACGCGCAGGCCGCGGGCGTTTTCTCAGGCTGCGGCATCGATTTGACCGACGGCTTTATCCACCTGTCCGACCACAACCAAGTCGAGGCGACGGCGAAGCTGTACTTTGCCGGGCGAGAGGATTTGCTGTTGCTGACAATCGAAGCGAGCAAACTGGGCGAGACGCTGCGGTGGGAAGCGTCGCGCGACGGAGCTCTGTTCCCGCATGTCTATGGTGACATTCCACTCAACGCGGTGATTTCCGGCGATCCGTTGCCAATCAATGACGACGGCAGCCATCGGTTTCCGGATTCGTTTGAACGGCTCGACCAAGAGACGGGGTGATTGGGAAATCTGGTTGACAGCCTATTCGGTAGGGCATGCTGTGCATGCCATTCGTCTATTCGGTAGGGCATGCTGTGCATGCCATTCGTCATGCACAGCATGAACCGCTCGATTGTGCGACGGACGCCATCAGCCGAACGTCTGTTCGCCTTCGTAGGTTCCCGCCGGGACCGTCGCGGGAGTTTCTCCTCCGACCAGACTCGCGGTGCCTTGGATGGTGATGCCGGAGGACAGTTTCAGGTTCCCGCTGACGTTCAACGTCTCGCAGCTTCGCAGCGACGGCGTGTCATCAAACCGCTGGTCGAGGTCGCTGATCTTTTTGAAGTAGCGATCATTCAGGGCGACGTGTGGCGGGACGCCATTTCGCTGAGCGATCAGCCCCACTGAATAATCTTCGCGGACTTCATAGGCGTCGGAACGCACGGCGATCAGGTCACCGGTCGTTTTGACCGGAGCGAATCGTGACCGGGGAACGCGAATGGCATCGGTGTTGGGCAGCACTTCGATCGCGGCGCCCATCGCGGTTTCAAGCTGGTAGACCGGCGTCGACGAAGGATCTTTCGGGTCGACCGTTTTTCGGTTGGTGATCGTCGGCAGCGAGACGACGCCATCGTTTGATTGCAGGAACTCGGACAGGGCGACCAAGTCGATCCACAGGTTGTTGGTGTTGAAGTAGCGATGCTTGGTGATGTCTTGAAACTGTCCTTCTTCTTCGTCGTGGCACTGGGCTTTTTCACGCAGCAACAGTTGTCCGTCGCCGCGACGGGCCAAGTGGCCGCCCTTGCGGTCCGCCGCCGTGCGATCGGCGACTTCCATCAAGAACGATTTCCCGCTTTCGATGAAGTGCCCCAAAATGCTCAGATCCAAGGTCGCACCCAGGTTGTCCGCGTTGGAGACGAACAAGTAGCGCCGGCCTTCTTTGAGCAATCGTTCGAGCGTACCACTGGTCACCAAAGCCGCGTAAATGTCGCCGTGACCGGGAGGGCACCATTGCATCGATGGATCGGCCGGCCAGACGGCAGGTTCGAGCGTCTTGGCATCGATTTTTGGGACTTGGTGCTGCAGGAACGAGATCACCTCCACATCGAGGTCGCCCAGCGCCGCAATCGCTTCGTCGGTTTGCGTTGCCGTCGAAAAGCTGTTCATCAGCACCAGCGGCACCGACAGCTGTTCGGCTTGGCGAAGGATGAAACTGAGGAACGAATCTTCACCACGCACAGGCAACAGAGACTTGGGGCCTTCCAAGCCCATCGATGTCCCCAGTCCGCCGTTGAGTTTCAACACGGCAACGGAATCGAGTCCAGCTCGACCGGCGTCTTGCATGGACGGCGGCAGTGTTTCGGCATCGACCACATCCGAGACCGGCTGGATCTCTGATTCGCGGATGTAGCTTTCCGTGCCTGAGCAGAGTTTTTCGTAGTGTTGCCGAAACAAGCCCTTCACAATGTCGGGGACGTCGGCGTTTTCGAGAACGGCTTGCACGGCGGGCCAATTAGAAGACATGTTTGGATGCGTCGACAGAGGAAATTTCTATTTGATCGGTTGAGTTTATAGGTGTAAGGCGAGTCGCAGATCAGATCAAGTCCGTCAGGGTGAGGAGTCCGCCCTCACGGCTTTTTCAACGCGACCGGCTTTTTTCGATTCGGGTACAGCTCGCGGCAAAGGTCGCATTTGGTTCCGTCACAACCCCGCGCGGTACAGAACTCTCTCCCATAGAAGATGATCTGCAGATGCAACTTGTTCCACGATTCACGCGGAAACAATTTCTTCAGATCCGTTTCGGTTTGGACCACACTCTTTCCGCTGGAGAGTCCCCATCGCTGGGCGAGTCGGTGAATGTGCGTGTCGACGGGAAACGCCGGAATCCCGAACGCCTGGGCCATGACCACACTGGCCGTCTTGTGACCGACGCCGGGCAAGGCCTCCAGCTCCTCGAACGTTTGCGGAACCTGGCCCTCGTGTTTCTCGATCAGGATCTTGGATAAACCGTCAAGACTTTTGGCTTTTTGCTTGGACAGGCCCAGCGGACGAATGATCTCAAGGATCGTCTCTTGCCCCAGCGCGGCCATTTTCTGCGGCGTTCCGGCGACACGAAACAGCTCCGGAGTGACCTCGTTGACTTTCTTGTCGGTGCATTGCGCGCTCAACAAGACGGCAACGAGCAACGTGAACGCATCGGTGTGATCGAGCGGGATCGGCGTTTCGGGGTAGAGTTCGTCTAATCGCCGCTGCACCAGCGCGGCACGTTCATGCTTCAGCATCGTTGGCAGATCGCAAGCGGGAAGCTTACGCCACTTAGAGGGTCGGCGGGGGCATTTTCATGTGCTCGAATGCCTTGCTGGTGGCCATTCGTCCGCGACGCGTTCGGACGATCAGTTCACTGCGTAACAGGAACGGTTCGACTTCGTCTTCCAACGTATCGCTGCTGACGTTCATCGTGTGGGCGATCGCTTCGAGCCCGCTGGGGCCACCGCCGAACACGCGGATCAACGTTTCCAGGTAGTTGCGATCCTGTTTATCCAATCCCAGTTTGTCGATCCCGATCATGTCCAACGAATCACGGGCGACACCGATCGTGACGGACCCTTTCGCTTTGATTTGGGCGTAATCGCGAACCCAGTGCAGTCGATTGTTGGCCAAACGCGGCGTCCGACGACTTCGGCGCGCGATCTCTCCGGCGGCCGGTTGATCGATCTCGACGGACAGCTTTTTGGCGTTTCGAATCACCAGTTCGCAAAGCTGGTCGTCGCTGTACCATCCCAGGTGCTCGCGGATCTGGAATCGGTCACGCAGCGGCGCGCTCAGCATGCCGGCACGTGTGGTCGCGCCGATCAGGGTGAAGGGTTGCAGTTCAAAGTTCAATGTTCGAGCGTTGACCCCTTCGCCGAGCACGATGTCGATCCGGAAATCCTCCATTGCCGTGTACAGGTACTCTTCGACCGCCTTGGGCACCCGGTGGATTTCGTCGATGAACAACACCGACTTTTCCGAGACATTGGTCAGATAGGGGAGCAAATCCTTGGGGGCACTCAGCCCGGCCCCGTTGGCCATTTGCACCGTTGTGCCCATTTCGGCCGGGATGACCGTCGCGAACGTCGTTTTGCCCAGCCCCGGAGGCCCGTCAAACAGGATGTGCCCGAGAGGTTCGCCGCGTCCGGTGGCCGCATCGATCGCAATCTTCAGCCGCTCGATCACATCACGCTGGCCGACCATTTCGTCCAGCCGACGCGGGCGCAGCTTTCTCTCCTGGTCGTCGGGACCCTCGGCACTGGCCGACGCAACGACCGGCGGATCTCCCGGCGGAAGATCACCCGGGACCGCGGGATCGGATTGTTGGTAGACTGCTTCTCGCGCCATTGGGTACTCATCCGTGTGGAAACGCATTTGCGACGAATTTTTTGCAACCGTTGTTTTAACCGAATTTGCCTTTCAAGTCGGCGCGAGATTTGATCGGTGCCCGACGATTCTCGGCCGGGGCAGGCCAATCCCCGCTTTGGAGACAGGCCAACGCCCCTGCAGATACCCCATCGGCACCGCCCACGCAAGGATTTTCCAATGACTGACTCCCTCTCTTCCTCTCGTTCAATTGACGTCTCCGACCCCGCGATCGTCGCCCAATACGAGCCCTACCTGCGGATGCTGGCGCGGACGCGGATGCGGCGGGCCTATCAGGCAAAAATCGGGGCCTCCGACATGGTGCAGCAGGCGATGATGCAGGCCGTGCAGGGATTCGAGGGGTTTCGCGGGTCCACCGAAGGCGAATTGTTGGCCTGGCTGAGGCAGATCCTGGCGCACCATCTGTGCCACCTCGATCGGGACCTTCACCGCGACAAACGCGACATCCGCCGAGAACAATCGATGGAGCAGAAGCTCGCCGCCTCGTCGATGCGCCTGGAGGGACTCCTCGCCGGCGACGCTCCGACGCCCAGTCAGAACGTCGCGTTCGGCGAAAGCGTGATTCAGATCAGTCGGGCGATTGCCCAGCTTCCCGAAGCCCAGGCCGATGCCGTTCGGTTGCATTACTTGGAAGGCATGAAGTTAAGTGAAGTGGCCGCGGAGCTGGGGAAGTCGACCGGCGCCGTCGCGGGGCTGTTGCATCGCGGGATGAAGGCGTTGCGGAAGCAACTTGGGGAATGATGGTGTGCCCCTGCTCGCTGCGGAGCAGCGACACGGGGCGGCTGAAGCCCAATACCGCTAAGTTAACATGAATGAGGGGGCCCGGACGCTGGCGCGAACCGGCTGATGTCAAACGAATATCAGCCGTTTGGCGCGAGCCTACGGGCCCTCATCTGAAGA
>NZ_JANZKV010000175.1 GCF_025060895.1 Stieleria sedimenti
GACCTCCGGCTACTCGCTGTCATCCCTCCGGGATACTGGGGTCGCCGGCGCGAACCGGCTGAATCCCCGCACGCCATCAGCCGTTTGGCGCGAGCCTACGGGCGTTGTCGTCGGACTACCCCGAACGGGGTCAAAGCCAGTCGCCGGAGGTGAGCGGAGCGACACCTCCGGAGATCCGCGCACCCGTCTGACGCGACCCCGAAGGGCGTCGAAGCAAATCGCGCCCGAGCCCTCGGACCCGGCCTGCCATTCCGGTTGAACCGGCATCTCGATCAACTCTTTCAAAACCGCGATCTGCCGCACCGCCGGCGATTCGAATTGCTGCGACCCCGCCGGGGTCGAGGGGAATTCCGCGCCGGCCTTCCCGGAGGTTGCGCTGCGCTGACCTCCGGCTACTCGCTGTCATCCCTCCGGGATACCGGGGTCGCTGCAAGCCTTCAGTCCTCGCGAACTTCAGCCGCCGATAAAAAGCGATCGTCGTCTTGGTCCAACTCGCGGAACGTTTCGATCGGGCCGAGAAATTCGTTTTCCGACACATCGCCGTCTCGATTGGCGTCCATGTGAATCGCCCAACTCGGCCGGTCGTCCGACTCCGCGGTAACGCGGCGGCTGAATTGAAAGCGTGCGTCGTCTTGATCCGGTTCGCCGCGGCAAAATTGAATCATCAGGGTGTCGGGGATGTCGTTGGCCGAAAGCGGCACGTTCTCCGCGCCCAAAGCGCCCAAAGCGCTCAATCGCGCAGATGCCGATTGAATTTCGCGACTGGATAGGAATTGATCGTGATCCAGATCCAACCACGCGAAGACACCGTCGGGATGTTCGGCCGCCCTGCCGCGGACTTGAAAATTCCAGATCGATTGTTTTTGCTGCAACGCCTGATTGATCTCCAGAAAACTCAGCTTGCCGTCGCCGTTTTGGTCCAATGACTCCAGCGGAAATTGATCCTTCGCGCCGTCGGGAATCTCACTTTCATCAATCGCGCCATCCTTGTCGGCATCGAGCTGAAGGAACACTTGGCGCGGAATTCGGTTCCGTGTCGTCGGCTGGTCCAACGCAACGGCACCGACTTGCAACGCCTGTCCCACAATCCAGCAGAAACCGGAGTGATGTTCAATGCGGACGTTGTCGCGAACCGCTGCCTGCACCTGTGTCTCCACGGTCGATGCCGACGGATCGGTGCTGTCGAACCGGACGTTGAGCGTGAATGCCGGGGCGAGTGTCAGCACGGACTCCGCCTCCGACTCGGAGATCCAATCATCCCGATCGGCGTCAATCGATTTCACCGGGTTGGATGGATAGAGAACGGGATCCTCTTTCAACATCCCGCCCATGGTGTAAGACAGATTCGACCAATTGACGTAACCGGAGAGATCCATCGCGACATCGCCTTGGCGGTTGGATCGATGACGCTGCCAGGCATCGGTTTCATTTTCACGCAGTCGCGTCAACTCGGCAAAGTCGATGCAGTGATCGGAATTGAGATCGATCTCCCGCAGTAACGATTCGCCGGCCAGTTCGATCTCGGTCGGATCGAGTTTTCGATCCTGGTTTCGGTCGATGGCTGCATACAGCGGCGAAGCAGAACGGTTGGCCCATCGAAATGCGTCGGTCCCGAACAGGCGAAATGCTTGCGAGACATTGGAATCACGAAAAAGGAATCGAACCAACTCTTGTTCGTCGACGGAGTTGTCCTTGTCCCGGTCGTAGCGTTTGATGAGTGCTTGTTGTTGAGCATCGATGCGTGAGGCGGTTTGACCGAACGTGGCGGGATCTCCGGCGACGTGTTCCAGTAGCCGATCCCAGCCCATCGCATCCTCATCGGATTCTTCCAACGCCGCTCGCACGGAGGCAAGTTTCTCCGCAAACGCGTCACGCAATGGTTGGCCGTCGACCCACACGTCCAAGTCGACCAACAAGGGGCCTTTCGCGGTCGGCAGCCACAGACGGTAGGCTGCGCGGGGTTCTTCGGTTGAATCGGGCTTGTCGAATGAATCGGGTTCCACGTCGTCAGGCGAACCATTGTCCTGCGCGGCGTCGAGTTCATTTGCAACGTCCGCTTCAACGTCCGCTTCGACGTCTGTGTCGTTCGCCGGCGGAGCGGTATCCACGGCGACGGGAGCTGACTTGTCCAACTCGTCATCTCGCTTGCGTTTCGTTTGGGACGTTGGCGATGCGTTGGTGGAGGGGACGACGGCAGGCTCAATGTCTTCTTCCACCGTCACTTCGGGCGTACCGATCGTCGGGGACGAAGATCGTTCCGTCGCGCGGTTGCACCCAGCGAGTACGGTCACCGCTGCCAATCCGATCGTGATCAGAAACGATCGAAGCATCAGCGTTGCAAGACGACCCCGACGCTGTCCGGTTCGTGGGATCACAACAACACCTGGTCGATCGGGTTGCCTTCGGAGATCGCGATCGGCCTGCCGCCATCGGCAATGTTCTCGCTTTTGGGGTCCACGCCCAACGCCTTGCAGAGCGTCGCAAGCAGGTCTTGCTGATCGATCTTTCCCTCGATCACTTCCATGCCGTCAGGGCTGGTGGCGCCGAAGGCTTGTCCACCGGCGACGCCTCCGCCGGCGAGTACGCACGAGAACGCTTGGGGAAAATGGTCTCGTCCGCCGTTGGAATTGATCGCGGGGGTACGTCCGAATTCGCCCGCCCAAAGGATCGTCGTTTTTTCAAGCAGCCCGCGATCGGAAAGTTCCGTCATCAACGTCGCCCAGCCGGCGTCCAGTTGTTCGCAGAGGCGTTGAACCTGTTCAAAGTTGTTCGCGTGCGTGTCCCAACCCAGCCCATCGCCCAATGTGACTTCGACCAGCGGGACACCGCGTTCAATCAACCGCCTGGCCATCAAACATCCCTGCCCAAACGTGCCACGTCCGTAGGCTTCACGCACCGTTTCCGATTCGGCAGAAAGATCGAAGGCGTCCTTGGCGTCGCTGCCCAACATGTCGATCGCCGACCGATACACGGTGTCCTGGGCAACGATGTTGGGAGCATTTCTCGTCTTCAAGTACGACGCCTGCATCGATTCCCAGAGTGCCAATCGACGCTCAAAACGTTCCGAGTCGACGAATCCATGTGGCTGTAAATGATCGACACGCAACTGGGCGAAATTGTTAGCCGCCGGCGGCCCTGAAACACTGACAGAGGTTGCGGCGAATTTGGGACCCAGAAAACCGGGGCTCTGCGAGCCGCGGGCGAACGGTCCCGGTGCGACCGTGACGTAGTGGGGCAGCTTGGAAGCGGGATTCCGCAGCGATTTCGAAAGCGAGCAGCCGATCGCCGGGTAGCGAACCGGACCGCCGGCGAGGTGCCCGGTCCGCATCACCGTGGTGCCGCGCTGGTGATCTCCTTCCTTGGTCGCCATGCCACGCAGGATCGCCAGTTGATCGGCCAGTTCGGCCAACTGGGGAAGGTGCTCGCTGAACCGCAGTCCCGGCACGGCGGTCGCGATCTCTTTGAAGGAGCCTCCATTCTTGTGCTTCGGCTTCATGTCGAACGTGTCGAGCTGGCTGGGGCCGCCTGACATCCAAAGCAACACGCAGTGGCGCTGATCGTTTTCCGTCGCCCCACCGGCAACCGCGGCGATCGATTGCAGCAGCTGACTCATGCCGATCGTCCCGCCGATGGAAACGGCGCGGGCGATCGATTGGCGGCGATTGAAAATGGGTGATTGGAACATGCGTACTTCGGTGATGGCTATCCCACTCTCCTTCTCTCACGGACAAACAAAACATTCAGCGGTATTGAGCAAGATCCAGGTCAGATCGCTCAGGCGTGTCGCAGACGATTGCTCGGCGGACGCGTCGTTTAAGTGGGCCAGAAACATCTCCAGTTCGGTGTCGCCGGGCGGTCGAGACAGACAGGCCAGGAACAGGGTTTCGATCCGATCTGAATCCGAAAAGAACGGTGCTTCCAGCGACGCGATCAGACCACTTTGTTTTTCCGCGGTCGCGACCAGCATCTCCGGGCCGTTCATCATGCCCAGCACCTGAACGACTCCGTGCGGATAGTCATTCGGCGCAGCCTCGGGGGCTTTCATGCGGCGAAGGAATTCGCCACGAACCGCTTGTTCGGCTTGCGGCGAATCGGCTTGCGGCGAATCGGCCGCTGCATTGAACCGCCCCAGCAATACGTTTTGATGAAGGCTGTCGAAGTACTGGGACGCCGAAAGGGTTTTGACATTCATCGCGGCGAAGGAATCCGGCGGAGGCCGTTGGCCTTCGGTGATCGCGCTGGTCCGATGGTAGGCCTGGGTGCGGGTCAGCATGCGATAAAGCTCACGCAAGTCAAACCGTTGCTCCACCAGGTAATCGGCCAGGTACTGCAGCAATTCGGGATGGCTGGGCGGATTGCTGGAATCCATCGCGTCAACCGGATCGACAAGCCCCCGTCCGAACAGATGCGCCCAAACGCGGTTGGCCGCGGCGCGCGCGAAGTAAGGGTTGTTGCGTGACGCCAGCCAGATGGTCAGTTGACGCCGTCGAAAGTCTGTCGGATCAGATTCTGGTGGCGAAGTCGCGCCCGGATACCGCGGCGCCATGACTCGATCGGAATCGGGGAACCTCACTTCCGCACCCGATCGATCTTCGATCGCTTGGCCGCCACCGCGCAGGTTCGTCTCGCTCAATTGCAGCTGCGCAAAGAACGCGGCGAACGACCAGAAATCATCTTGCGTCCATTGGGCGAAGGGGTGATCGTGGCACTGGGCGCATTCCAGTTGAACGCCCAGGAACAACCTGGATGTCGCCGCGGCCAGTTTCACCGGTTCCAAGTTTCGTGACGTGTAAAAGATCGCCGGCCCTTGATCACTCTTCCCGCCGGCGGTCAAAAATCCGCCGACCAGATGATCATACGGCGTGTTGTCGAGAAACTGTTTTCTCAACCAAGCCTGCAGAGCCGCCGCATCAACCTGGCGGTCGTCAGACGTTTCTGCCGGAAGCAAAAACTCATTCCAGCGATGGGCCATGTGGGTCGCAAACCGAGACGAGCTCAGCAGCGATTCGATCAAGTGTTCCCGCTTGTCGCTCGACGGGTCCGTCAGAAAACGTCGCAATTGCCAAACCGGTGGCGCCACGCCGGCAAGGTCCAACCAGGCACGTCGACAGAACTCGGCGTCGCCGCTTCGCGGGCTAGGTCGTGTCACCGTTTCCCGCCAAGATTCGGTCAAGTACTGATCCACACGATCCGATGGCGACGCAAATTGATCTTCCGTCGTTTCGCCACAGCGGGCGGCGCTTCCGATGGAAACGATGAGCGTGAGAGTGAAGTGAATGCAGACAAATCGCATCATGACGCCGATGGAGAAGAGGGCATTGCAACTGTGTTATACCACTTGTCGTAGCCTTACGCACGAAGATTCGAGCACATGGGATTCGGGCACATGGGATTCGGGCACATGAATCAGAACGAGAGAATTCGGGCGGTTCGACGCCGCTGACTCGTAGGCGCGGCGCCGAGACGTTAACATTGGCGTGACGCGGAATACACTTTTGAGATTGAGCAGTAGCGGATGATCCCAACGACCCTCAGTGCGACCAAATTCAAACACGTGGTCAGCGTTCTTGTGATGTACGGTTTGATGGCCTTGTTTCCGGTTTTCTCGACCGGTGCGATGGCCCAGGAGGGTGCGTCCGAAACGACCGCCGTCCCGCCTTCAAAGGCCCCCCAGGCAGCCGAACCCCAGGCGAAGGAACCTGCGGGTGTTGCCGTCACGGTCATGCCGTCTGGCGTCCAGCGGTTTGCCAGCGGCGGATGGGCTTCGTTGGCCGTCGTGGGAGTCAATCACACCGACCAGGATGTCGAAGAGGTCGTTTCGGTCTTTGTGGGGGACGATCCCAACCTTCAATTTTCAACTCGGTTTTGGCTTCCCGCGCGAAGCAAACGCCAATCCTGGTTGCCGCTTGCGATTCCGCGGGGCGAGCGGATCGATGGCAACCGTGTCGACCTGTCGATGATTCGCATTGCCGAGTCCGAGGGAGAGGAGTCGTTCACCGAGAACGTGAACCAGATGCCCGTCTCGGTGCGGTCGTTGATGTTGGCCGACGACGAAATCAACACGGGGCTGTTTGCCGACCCACTTGATCATGAGGGGGCGACGCAGCATGAAGCCACTCGGGAGCGATTGAACGCCGTCCTGAACGCGGGGCGTGATTCGGTCACCATGAATCCGAGCGATCTGCCGATCGTCAGTTTCCTGTCCAATTTCCTGCCACCGACCTACGGTGCACTGGACGAACTGGACCAAGTGGTGATCGCCGGCGACCAGTTGCAGTACGATTCCGATGGCGTGGTCGCGATCCGTCGTTGGATCCGCCGCGGCGGTCGGGCTTGGATCATGTTGGATTTGACCAGCCAGGCACTCGTCGACGATCTGCTCGGTGACGACGCGGACTTTACCGTGATCGATCGCACCGAATTGAATGAGTTTCAATTGCAGACCACCGATCCGGTCAGGGGGACGGCCGGTGCGACCGAAAGCTGGTCCTCGGAAACTCCCGTCGCAATGCTACGGGTGCTGACGCAGTCCGACGACATCGTTTGCCGCGTCGACGGCTGGCCGGTCGCGTTCCGGAAACGTGTCGGTGATGGCGAAGTCCTGTTCACCGCCTTGGGCGCCGATGGCTGGATTCATTCCGACCAAAAAGTCACAGCCGGCTTGAACCGGCTTGCACGTGAATTCTTTGAACCCAAGAACGAACAGCAGGATCTGGTCGCCGCGATGAAACCGATCGTCGATGACCAGATCGGCTATCAAATTCCCAGTCGTTCGACGGCTGCCTTCGTGCTGGGCGTCAATGCGTTGGTGATCTTGATCGGCGGTGTGTGGTGGGCCCGCCAACGACGACTCGAGCGGATGGCGTTTCTGGTTCCTGTTTCGGCCATCGTGACAACGTTGATCATGCTGGCGATCGGTTCGTCTCATGCCACCGCAATCCCGTCGACGGTCGCCACCAGCCAAGTCGTCCAGGTTCAGCCGGCGACGGGCGAAGCCGATGTGTCGACGATCCGCGCCGTCTACAGTCAACAAAGCGGTGACTTGGGTTTGGTGTCCAATCATCAAGTGATGACGATGCCGCTGGAGAACACGGGGACGTCGCAAACACGCCGAGTGAGTTTAGAAGACGACGGCACCAGCCGTTGGATCGGACCAGGTCAGCCGCCCGGCGTCGTCCGACATCTGGTGTCCAATTCAGCCACCACGCTTCAACAACCGATCCGCGTGCGTGGCACGTTTGATGGCCAGGGTTTTCGAGGAACACTCACCGGGCTCGACCCCACGAATTGTCAGGACGGGTTGATCGTCGCGTCACCGGCACCGATCACCGCGGTGAGGATCGACGCGGATGCCTCCGCGGGGCAAGTCCTCGCGGGAGCCTCCGATCGGCTTCCACCCGGTCAGTTCATCCCCGGATCCATTTTGACCGATCAGCAGCGGATGCGACAGGACTTCTATGAAGCGGTGCTCACGTCAGCCGAAGGACATTCACTCAGCCAGGGGCCGTCCCTGTTGGTGTGGACCAATCCTTTCGAGCTCGGCGTCCAGTTTGACAGCCGATTCGATCAACGCGGGGCGGCGTTGGTGTCCATTCCCATTCAATTAGAACGACCCGCTCGCGGCGTCGAATTTCGAATCCCGTCCAGCTTCATCCGAACCGACGCCTTCTGGGGAGCCCAGGGGCGAACGACTCTGTTTAATCCGCGCACCGGAAAGTGGCTTGCCGAGATGACGAAGGCGGCCGAGGCCCAGTTGCTGTTTCGCTTTCCCGACGTCGTCGCACCGATGACGCTGCAACAAGTCAACGTGACGATGAAGATCAACGCGCCGTCGCGTACGTTTTTTGTCAACGCGTTTGTCGATGACCAGCCCGCGAGAGTCTTTCAGCTGGACAACGCAACCGGGGTGATCAAATTCACCATCGACCGGAGGGATGCTTTGCGTTTGCATGCCGACGACGGATTGTATATGGCGTTCGGCGTCACCGAATCGTTCGAGGCGACCGAGCGAAAGGCCAACGTGTCGGGCTCGGGCGAAGCGGGCGATCGAGTCGTCGACAACGCGACCTGGCAGATCGACTACGTTCATCTTGATGCGGTGGCGCAGATCAACGCCAGCGACCTTCCTTCTCTTGACGAAGCTTCCGACACAGGCACACCGTGACCGATCAACAACCCATCATTGAAACCGTGGATCTGACCAAGCGGTATGATGAATTCACCGCCTTGGATTCCCTCTCGATCACCGTCCACAGCGGCCAGATCTTGGGGTTCATTGGACCCAACGGTGCCGGCAAAACCACCACCATTCGAATCCTGGTCGGGCTGCTCAAACCGACCAGTGGCACGGCCCGAATTGCCGGTGCGGACTGTCTGACCGAATCACGAAAGATCAAACGTCTGGTCGGTTACATGCCCGATGATTTCGGCAAGTACAACAACATGCGGGTCGGCGAGTATCTGGATTTCTTCGGCGCCGCCTACGGGATCGGTCGCCGCAAGCGGATCGTACGCATTGATGAAGTGCTGGAGATCGCCGGCGCGACGTACATGAAAGACCTGTTCGTCGATGCGCTCAGTCGAGGGATGCAGCAACGTGTGGCAATCGCTCGGACGTTGATGCACGATCCCCAAGTGATGATCCTGGACGAACCGGCCAACGGGCTTGATCCGCAAGCACGGATCGACATGCGAACAATGTTGTTGCGGCTGGCGGAGATGGGAAAAACCTTGATCGTCACCAGTCACATCCTGCCCGAGCTGGCGCGGGTGTGTGACATCGTCGCCATGATCACCAAGGGGCGGCTGCGGGCGTTCGGGACGCTGGACGAAATCATGCGTGATATCCAGCAACGACGCACCTTTGAAATTCAATTGGTCGATCACGACCAGGTCGATCGCGTGGTCGCGTTGGTCGAAACGTGGTCCCGCGAGATGAACCACGAATCCGAAGTGACCGGAGCGACCACCGAGACGATGGTTCGTTTTACAACCGGACTGAACGACCGGGAAATCACGCCGCTGTTGACCCATCTGGTGGGATCCGGCGAAGCGATCGCCCAGTTTCGCGAAGTTCCGACCGATCTGGAGGATGCCTTTTTGTCGGTCGCCAGCGGAAGTCACGGCGGCGATCCTCCGCAGACCCAGCCGGCAACGCAAGAGGCGACTTCATGAGTTCGGCATTTAATCCCGTCGTGCAACGCGAGTTTTTCGGAATCGTCCGCTCGCCCAAGGCATTTGCAACGCTGTTGGCACTGACGATCACGTTTTCGATCGCCGTACTGATGCGCTGGCCGACCGATGCCACCGTCGACTTGAGCGGCGTTCAGTCGATCCAGGTGTTTCGTGTGTTCGGTTACGGCTTGCTGGCGGGAGTCGTTTTTTTGGTGCCCGCGTTTCCTGCCACCTCGATCGTCAACGAGAAGAACGCCGGGACGTTGGCCCTGTTGTTGAATTCACCGCTCAGCCCGCTGTCGATCTATTTCGGCAAGCTCGCCGGCGTCTTGTTGTTCGCCCTGCTGGTCTTGCTGGCCAGTTTGCCGGGCGCCGCCGCTTGCTACGCGATGGGAGGCATCGACCTGAAGAGCGGGTTGGGGCTGTTTTACTTCGTGCTGTTGTTGTTGGTGTTTCAATACGCCACGTTGGGGATGTTGATCAGCAGCTATGTGCAATCGACCGACGCCGGAGTCAGGCTGACCTATTCGGTCATCTTCGCACTGTTCTTTTTGACGCTGATCCCGGATGCGTTTTTTCCCGGCGGGTCCGGAGTGATGGGAACCGTCGCCCAGTGGGTGCGCTACCTTTCACCCGTCCCGGTGGTGATGCAGATCATGGGACAGGGTGGATTGGGGTCCAAGGGACTGATCACCTCACCCGGCAACATGCAATTCATCCTGTTCACGTTGATCAGCAGCCTGGTCTTTGCCGCGGTCACGATTTCCAGATTGAACTATCGGATTTTCGACCAGTCACGGGCGCAAGGCGTGATCACCGATGACCGCGGATTGGTCGCCCGATTGTTACGACGTTTCCTGTTCATCGTCGACCCTCAACGACGCAAGCCCGGTATCCCGTGGTACCTGAACCCGGTCATGGTGAAGGAATTTCGTTGCCGTCGCTTCGGGCGATCTCAATGGCTGTTTCGATTGGTCGCGCTCTGTGCCGTCGTCTCGATGGTGCTGACCTTTGCCGCCGCCACGAGCGTGACGAGCTGGGGCACTGAAACCATTGGCGGCTTGATGGTGATTTTGCAAGTCATTCTGATTGTCGTGATGACGCCCAGCCTGACCTCGGGGCTGATCAGCGGCGAACGCGACGGTGGCGGTTGGGAATTGCTGCGTCTGACACCGCTGTCGTCGCTGAAAATCGTCCGCGGAAAATTGCTCAGTGTGCTCTGGACGCTGTTGTTGGTGTTGATGGCCACGCTGCCGGGGTACCTGGTGATGATCTACATCCAGCCCCAGATGTGGTACCAGGTCAACTTGGTGCTGGTCTGTCTGGCATGGACGGTGGTGTATACGGTAGCGGTTAGCGCCGCGGTCGGCAGTCTGTTTCGAACCACGGCCGTCGCGACCACCGTCACTTACGTCGTCGTCATGTCTCTGTTCGTGATTCCCCTGTTGGTGTGGCTCGGACGCGGCGCCCCGTTCGGATTTGAGATGGTACAACGCGTGTTACTGATCAACCCGGTCGGCGCGGCACTCAGCGTGATCGAAACTCCCGGATTTGAGCAATACAACCTGCTGCCCGCCGCGTGGTACGTCGCCGGCGGCTTTTCGGCCCTCATGTTCTTGGTCTTTGGTTTTAAAGTATGGCGACTCACTCGTCCCGTTTAATGGTTGCGGTTTGGATTGCCGTTGCCCTCGCGTCGCTCCCCGTGTGCGGCATCCCCGCGCGGGCTGCCGATTCGGCGGCCGCGGCGCCATCGATCCTGGACGTCAATGACGTGATGGGCACAGACCCTGCGTTCGCCTATCGGGAAATGCAGCTGAAAATTTCCAACGATGCGATACCGCTCTGGTTGGAAGCACTGGCCCGACCCAACGCCCAATTACAACGCGTGACGATCGACACGATTGCCATCGCACACCGCCGAGGGATGGAAGGCATTGACGTTGCTCTGCCGGCGCTCGTTGAATTGGCTGGACAGAATGAACTGGACGCCTCGGTCAGGCGAGCGGCCGTTCGTGCATTGATCGCAATGGACGCCCGTGATCAGTCGCCGCTGTTGGCGATGTTGGCTGAGAAACACGGGACCGCCATTTCCTCGCTCGTCGAGCCCGCGTTGGTGAAATGGAAGTCGCCGGAAATGTCTCAACAGTGGCTCACGCGACTAAGCGACACCCAGGCGCGGCGGCAATCCCTGCTGATTGCGATTCAAGGCGTCGGCGCCCTGGAACTGCACGACGGATCCAAACCGCTTCGCCGCTACGTTGGCGATGTTTCCTTGCCAGGTGGAATCCGATTGGCCGCGGCGCGGTCGCTCGGTCAGCTGTCCGCCTCGGGGCTTGAGTCGCTGGCTGCCGAGTTGATCGGCGGCGCGGAGGGTGACGGCGACGTCGTCGCGGACCTGTTGGCGATCGCATTGTTGAGCCGCCACTCTGACCCGGCGGCGATCCAGTTGCTTCAATCGCTGATGGGCCGTCGCAGTACCGCGGTGCAATCCGAAGCACTTCTGAGGCTTTATGAAATCGATCCCAAGCTCGTGCTCGAATTCACCGAGCGGGCGATCACCAGTCCAGACGTCAATGTCCGCCGTACGATCGCCTTGGCGCTGATCGACAGCAAACAGGTGCCTCGCATCGCGCCGCTCGCCACGCTGCTCGATGATGTCAATCCAAGCCTTCGCCTGCAAGTGGCGGCGGCGTTGTTTGAATTGGCCCAACTTCCGCCGCTTCACGATGAAGTCATCTCACAAGTCTCTGGGATTCTCGATCAAGACTCCTGGCGTGGCTGCCAACAAGCCGCCCGTGTGCTGGTCAGTTTGGACCACAAGCCGGCCGGGGATCGACTCGTTGATTTATTGCGACATCCCCGCGGCGAAGTGATGGTGACGGCCGGTTGGGGGCTCCGTCGACTGGGACAAAAGCAACACCTGCCGGCAATGCTGGGGCGAGCCACCGAAATCCACCAGCAGTTTCAACAACAAAAACTCAATGCGGGCTCACCCGGTGTGGTCGATCTCATGTCCCAGCTTTTCCAAGCCTTTGGACAGATGCAATACCGCGAAGCCGACGCGCTCGTCCGAGCCTACGTGCCGCGCAGTTTTTCACTCGGCGAGCGGGCGCGGACCGCCGCATCGTGGAGCGTCGGTTTCCTATACCCCGACGAGGCCCCCGACGATCTGGTCAGCATGCTGCTCTCGCGACTCAATGATGTCGAATCGCTGGAACCGGAATACGGGACCGTGCGAGCGATGTGTGCGCAAAGCCTGGGGCGGATGAAGGCGAAAGCCGCCCTACCGGATTTGCGACGATTCGCCACCGACTTTGGCAGCCAAGTCAGTTTCTCCTGTCACTGGGCGATCCATCAGATCACCGGAGAATCCTCCGCGCCGACCGTCTCACCGATCATCAGCGACTACGAAGACTGGTTCCTGAAACCGGTGTCCGTCGACGACTGAAGCGGGAGGGGGCAAAACGATGACGGGCAGAACGAGATCGACTTGCGCTCCGCTATAGGGTGTCGGTATGAATCGCGAAGCTAAAACCCTGATGGTTAACGCTGTGAAGCATTTTTCCCAAGTGTTTCTTGAGGTTTTAGCGGCAGGGCGCGAGCCCTCCGGTGCTTCATCTCTGCCAAAACACCGGAGGGCTCGCGCCCTACCGCTAAAAAATTGAAGCTGACGGTGGCTCGAAGGAATCGTTGTCAACCCAGCACGAGCCGGCTTGCACCCTTGGCCAGGTCCAAGCAAATGATCAGCTTGCCATCCGCACGAGCAAAAGTGCCGCTTTCCAACCGCGAAACCGAGGCAACTTCTGTTAGCTTGACCGGCTTGCCCTCATGCGTCAGCGCGGGAGCCTTGGTGATTGCCGTGGCGTCCAATGAGATCGTGAAATCTTTGCACGCCAGTGGGGCTTCGATGGCGATCGTGCCAGCGTCGTCTCGCGTCAACTGAGTCAATTCCTTTGCCGCCCAGTAACGCGCAATTTCACTCACCTTCATCCAAAGCGTCTCGTCGCCGAAGCGTGACGCCAGTGACGTGACCACGCGTTTGAATGCCTCAAATCCCGTTTGGGTCCCGTTGCAATACATGCCCGGCCAATGACACAACATCACTGCCGGTTGGCCGCGCTCGATCAAGTCCACCATCCGTCCCGACGTGGCGTCGGCGTTGCAGTACAGGTCCGGCTGCGACACCTTGCTGCCTTCCCAGCTGCCGAACCAATCACCCGTCCCCGCCGGGACGTTCATCGTCAGGTTGGAAAGGACGTTGTTGCCGTCAAATTCCAGTTGGGGTGCGGTCGATTCATCACCGGTCTTGACGTACTTGAAATAGTGCGGCAACTCGCTGCCGTACACATCACGGACTGCTTGACCGGCGGCGACGGGCAACTTGTCTTTCACGCGGTTTCCGAATCCTCCCGGTGTGGTGATGCCGTCGCAATGCAAGCCGCAGTTTTTTAAAATGCGCAGAGCGTAAGCCAGGTACTCGGTCAAGTGATCGGTGCTGATGTCGGTTTGCGGATAGCTGTTCTCCATCGTCCCCGCGTTGACTTCGGCCATCGGCCGACCGGTCTTCAAGTCGATCACTCGCGTGTGGGTGATCATTTCAGGGTGGATGTCCCAGTTGGGCATCATCAGATCGCGAACGAGCGCCAGGCTATTGTCCAAGTCCTGCCGCGACCATCCCGGCAGGGTCCGGTCCAGCCAGCCGACACAGGCGGGATAGGGGACGATGCTGTATTTTCCTTTGACATCGTGTTGGGCGCACCACTCGCCGAACTCACGCACAAATTGGTCCGGGATTTCACGCGGCCACTCACGCCACGGCTGTTTGTAGACGTCGCGTTCAGGCCAAGCATGGGCGAATTGCGGCATGCAAAAATGGCCCATGTTCACCAGGCAAGTCGAATCATCGATGATGAATGACAGGGGCACCCGCGCCCGCGGATGGAGCACTTCAATGGTTGCCGAGTTCGGAGGCGTTTCCTGGGCGACGGACACGCCAGAGGAAGACCACGCTGCCATGCCGCCAAGAGACGCGGCCGTCATTCGGATCGCATCACGTCGGTTGATGATCATCGACTTTCCTTTAAGCCTCGTGTGTGTCGGTCAGAGCTGATTCTGAATCGTGATCCAGGCCGCGGAAAAGGGGTCAGGTACCAA
>NZ_JANZKV010000176.1 GCF_025060895.1 Stieleria sedimenti
GCACACCAACACGTATGCCCTGCCATCGGTGGGTGTGCTCCGATGTGATGCTACGCCGTCTTGCTGTCGACGCTGGCGGCCACACTGGTCTCGCTGTTTCGCAACAGTTTGGTGAATTCGTCGACTCCTTCTTGTTCCTCTTCCAAGATGTTTTCTAGGAAGATCACCAACGGGCGATTGCCTTCGGCTAACTCCAGAGCTTTGGTGTACATCTCCACCGCCTTGGACTCGAATTCGAGACTGTTCTGCAAGATCTCTTGCAAGTCGCGGGTCTGCTTGATCTCGTTCCGCGTCGCGGCGGGAACACCGCCGAGTGCGACGATCTTGTCGCCGACCAGCTTCGCGTGGCCGAATGATTCTTCGGCGTTTTCCATGAAGGTCTTGGCATACACTTCACGCCACACACCTTCGACGATAAAGCTCGCCTGGGAGTACTGTGCGACACCCGTCCACTCGTGTTTCAGGCATTCATTCAGTTGGGCGATGACGGCTTCGTGACTCATTCGTATTTCTCCAGTTGGGGGTCGATATTCGTTGAATCATTCACCATAGCGCTCGAAGGTGGTTTCCGGCAACTGATATTTGAAGCAATGCGTCGCAATTTTTTTAAAACAGGTGGTCAGCAGTCGCCTTGTTGAGAATCGTTCGAGATAACTTGCCAAGGCGGGAGCGTTTTGTTGAAATTGCGTCTCAAGTAAATGCCTGACCTTCCAGCGGGACGCGTGACGGGCTGTTGATTGATTCGGGATCTGCTGAGTCAATGGTGAGCCGCTGGCCGTCAGACCTCGGGCGGGCGCCAGAATGCCCGGTCGCTTACGCGTCCGCGGCTCACTCAATCAACAGACCGGTGAGCGAGCGGCGCGTGTGCAACACCACCATCTCGCGCCACTGGCTGACGCCACGTGCCGGGATGCGGGGTTTTTCCAAAAATCCGTCTAGGTTTTTCATGAGCGACGAAACGATGATCGACGCACCCACCGTTCTGGTCTGCTGGACCACGGTTTCCGAGCAGCAGCAAGCTCGGACGATTGCCCAAGCTTTGTTGGAGCGGCGCGTGGCGGCCTGTGTCCAGATCGATGGACCGATCGAAAGTCACTATTGCTGGGACGGACGCGTGTGCTGCGAAACGGAGTATCGCTTGGTGATCAAGACGTCGGCCCAGCAACAGACTCGTTTGAAAGAGGTGTTGCGCGCGTTGCATCCGTACGAGGTGCCGCAAATTGTGACTGTGCGGAGCGTGGACGCCGATCGTGACTACGCGCGGTGGGTGGACGGGCAGACGGGGTGAGGAAAGAGGGACGCAAGCTAAAGCTTGCGGGGGTCGCAAGCTGGAAGCTTACGCCACTTGGCAAGCTAAAGCTTGTGGGGGTCGCAAGCTGGAAGCTTACGCCACTTTATTCTAGGCCTTCGATGCCTGGCGGTGGGATCAAGCCGCCGCCGATGTTGCCCAGGTTGCGGGCAAAGAACCGCGGCTCGATCAAGAATCCGACTCCGATGTTGTCCCGCCCGGTGTCGACGTTCAGGTTGACCCGCAACAACAGGGACTCACCGATGCGTGTCAATCCATACGACTGTCCGACCGATCCGGTGTTGCCAAAGTCATAGGTCATGCCGCCGGAGAAGATCCACTTTTCGTTCATGCGGTAGTCGTACGTGGTGCGAAGCACGGTGCTGCTGATCGGGCCTTCGAGTGAAAGCAGTCCGACGTACGTGTCGCTGACACCGGGCCGACTGGTCCGCAACCCCGCGCTGATCGAACGCAAGCCGCCGTCGAAGAAGTCGATGTAGCCGTCGCTTAAGATCGAATAGCGGTCACCGAGGTGATAGCGGAAATCGTAGGTCGTCGGGCCGACCGTTTCGTCAAAATTATCGCGATCGGATTTCGGGAACAGGATGGTGTCAAAGTCCAATTGGATGATGTCGACGATCCGTTCGCGGCCCGGCAGGCCTCGTTTGGTTTGGAATCGCTGGTGCAGCCCCAGTCGCAATTGCTGCAGATCATCGGCGATCACGTCACTGGGGCTGCTCACGCCGCGCTGGATCCCCTGACGCAACGCATACGTTCTCGGGTCGAACTCGCTGGGCAGTGTGCCGCCGAAGGTGGTGCCGATGAACCGCCTGCGGAATTGTTCCTGGGCGTTGTCGTCGAGTCGATCGTAGAGCGGTAATTCGTCCAAGTCCGCGTCACTGTCGGCGTACCAGTATTCCGCCGTCCAGTCCAGCTTGTGGGCCAGCCCGCGCATGTTCAGCAAACTGCTTTGGACCGTGGGGTCGATGCGGACCATGGGCAGGTTGAACTGCAGCCCGGCTTGACCGAGCAGACGGGTCAGCGATTGGCCGTCGGCGGCCTCGCCGTAATGGGCGGCTTCCATCGAAGCGACGGGGCGGAAATTGAAGGGGCCCACCGGCAGCCCGATCGAAAGCTCCTGGCGTGTCGATGCGACCACTCCGCCGCTGGCGACCTCGCCCGGCAACGGGAAGTGGTTCGCCGCCTGGACGGGGTCTTCCGGGGCATCGGCGACATTCAGCTTGGAGTACGACGCATGGTTGTGCATTTGCCATGTCAATCGTTCTTGCAAAAACGTGCCGCCGAACAGGTAATGGTTCAACGCCGGCAACCGTTCGGTTTCCTGATAGAAATCATTGACCTGGGCGTTGGCCGCCAGATCGAAAAGCTGGTTGTGGTGGTATTTGCGAAGCCGTAGTCCGGTGACGTGGTCGGGATCGTTGTCCCATTCGTTTTCCAGATACTGTTCCAGAAAATTGCGATCGCTCAGCCAGCCGGTTTGGGCGATAAACTCGTAATCGTTGGCCAATTGCTGTTGATGACGCAGCAACGCCCGGCCCCGATTTTTGGTTTCCGGTTCCAGGGAAAGCCGATCCAGGCCCAGTCGATCGCGTCCGCTGTCACGAATCCCCCACACGTCGAGCACGCCGCGCGTGCGGCCTGGAATACTGAACAGTCCCGGCAGGTTGTATTCCAAGTGCGTGCCGAACGCCGGCCCGCGATCACTCAAGTAATCGGTTGAGATCTCCCAGTCGACTCCCTTGGGCACGTTGTCGATGCCGAACAATTGAAAGACGTCCCAGTCGAGCATCACCTGGGTGCCGAAGTTGCTGTCGTTGTTGATCTTGATGTCCGTCACATAAAAGACGGGGCGCTCTAAACTGGTCGAAAACTGCGGCCAGTAAAAGATCGGGATCCCGCCCAAGAACACAAAACTGTTGTTGCTGCGAACAAAGGGATCTTTGTCGGCGACCAACAATCCGGTGCGTGGGTCGATCAGAGTCCGCGTCCGTTCAAAGAATTCCAGCTGCTCGCTCTGCAGCCAGTACCGTGGCACACCCATTCGGCTGCTGGTCACCGCCGCATCAAACGCGCGATAGTTGCCGCGGGCGACTTGCTGAAGCACTTCGGCCTTTAAACGAACCACGCCCTGGTATTCGGGCACCGTGGTGATCGCTTCGGCGTCCAGCACCATCCCGGTTTCACGGGTGACGTTGTAGAACATCGAATCGGCGTAGATCACATTGTCGCCCTGACGGAACACAATGTCGCCTTCGAGATACAGTTCCCCTTCCGCGGCCGATAGATCCGTCGAGCCGTCGAACACGTTTGACAAGTTCGGCAGCCAGCCGACGACGCGGTCGGCGGAGATGGTGACGGTGCCAAAATTCATGAAGCGGCCGTCGTCGAATTGGGCCGAGACGTCGCGGACACGGATCGTCACGCCGCCGCGGGCGATGATGATTTGTTCGTTCGTTTCCGGACGCAGGACGCTATCAATGATCGGTGGGTGCGAAGCGCCGCGGGCATCGATCTCGACGCTCTTGCTGCCACCACCGAAAAAGAACTGCGTCCCGCCGGTGGTCGCGCCGTCCTCAAACACGATCGGCGGCGGCGAGTCGGTAACCAGCGGAAGCCCGCCCGACGGCGGCAGCGGTTGCAAGGGCGCAAGCGTGTTCGTGGGCGGAGCCAGGGTGGGGGCCAGCGACGGAGACGGGATCGTCGAGCTTCCATCGGTGACGTTGGGATCTGGGACCGGTTGGGTGAATTGAACCTGGCCGACCGATGACTCCGCTCGCTGCGGCGTGGCTCCCACCGCCTCGATGGAATCAAGCGGCAGATACTCCAACAGGAACGGACGCTGTGCCGGCTTGCCGCGATAATTGGGGGCCTGGACCGAAGGGTCGCGTGTCGTGGTCCAGGTCGCCGTTCGCGGCGTCGGGTCGACGCTGCCGTCGGCACGCACTCGGCCTTCGATCACCAGCCGATTGCGAACGCGGCCGCGTGGACCATCGGTGACGATCAAGATGCGATCGGCTTGGATCTCTTGTTCGTTGTGACGCAAGACGCAGTCGCCTTCCAATAGCGATGCTTCGGCGCCATCGATCTGCCAGCGGTAAATCGTGTGGCCGCTGGCACGGATCGATTCCGACGCAGGGGGGGCTGCGACCGAGTCGAACGCGGCCCAGCACGCCCAAAGCAGCGTGATCGTGAAGAAAAACAGGCAAGTCCCGCGGTGCCGCAGGCGCGCAGCCCAGCGGCCGAACCGCTCGGAACGTTTCCGGGCGGTCGGTCGGTGCGAATCGGCAGTGGCTTCCGTGCCGGCCAAATTGCGTGTCGGGATCGAGTGCAACGAAGGATTTTGCCACCGGCGCGTACGTTCACCGGTGGGCGATGCCGCGATCCTACGAAGTCCCAGCGATTCATCACAAGCGGAACCTGCAAGTGGCGTAAGCTTCCAGCTTGCGATCCCCACCAGCGACCAGCTGGCGTCCAGCTAAGCTTCCAGCTTACGACCCACGTTGACGCTCGCGAAGATCGCGAGCAACGGCAAGCTGGAAGCTTACCCCACTTGGTGCGAACAGAGGCAAGCTGGAAGCTTACCCCACTTGTTGCTAGCAACGGCAAGCTGGAAGCTTACCCCACTTGGTGCGAGCAGAGGCAGGCTGGAAGCTTACCCCACTTGGTGCGTTATCGCTTCGACTTGGGCAGCGGTTTGACCATTACGATCTCGGCGTCGTTGGCGAGCTTTTCGCCGGGTGTGGTGCGGCCGTCGTCGATCGCCTTGCGCAACATCGCCTTCATCTTTTTCACCCGACCGGGATGTTCGGCGACCAGGTTGTTTTGCTCGCCCGGGTCGGCTGCCAGGTCGTACAGCTGCATCGGCGGCATGCTGGACGGGTCATAGCGGCCCGGCCGTGGGCTGCTCCAGCCGCCCGAGCCGGGGCACAGGCAAAGTTTCCAGTCGCCGTCGCGGATGGCGAACTGTCCGCCGATCGATTGCGAGATGATCGATTGTCGCGGCGGTTGCTGGGCCTGGCCGAGCAAGGTTTGCAGGAACGACACGCTGTCTTCGGCGCCGTCGAAGGGAATCGTCGCGCCGGTGATTTCTGCTGCGGTGGCCAGGAAATCGATCTGACCGATCAGGTGTTCGGTGCGCGACCCCGGTTTAACTTTACCGGGCCAGCGGACGACGAACGGGACGCGATGGCCGCCTTCATAGATGTCGGCTTTGTGTCCGCGATAGATATAATTCTGGTCGTGTCCGGCCGCTTCGAGCTCGTTGATTTTTGCCGCCGGCGAACACCCGTTGTCGGTCGTGAAGACGATCAGGGTTTCGTCGGCGATGCTGTTCTTGTCGAGTGCCTCCAGAACCTTTCCGACCGTCGCATCGACTTGCATCGTGAAGTCACCATAGACATTGATGCCGCTCTTGCCGCGCCACTGGTCGGTCGGCACGATCGGCGTGTGCGGTGCATTGAGCGGAAAGTAGATGAAGAAGGGTTGGTCCGAATTGGCGTTCTCATTGATAAAGCGAACGGTTTCATCCGTGATCGTCGGCAGCACGTCGACGGCTTCGAAGTTGGCACCGGCGGGGCCTTTGCGGTTGAACGCTTTTTCGACGGTCGCCTTTTCGGTCGGGACTCGATTGCGGACAAAGACATACGGGGGCATGTCCAGTGAAGCGCTGATTCCAAAAAAATAATCAAAGCCCAGGTCGTTGGGACCGTTTTGAATCTCGCCTTCGTAGTCGACGTCCCAGCCCTTGGCGTAGGGCTTGCCAAATTCGCCGCCGTCGTTTGCGGTGCCGCCATCTTTGAGTGGCCAGTCCCAGCCGAGGTGCCATTTCCCGATGCCGGCCGTCTTGTAGCCTTGGCTTTTCAGCATCGACGCGATCGTCAATCGGCCCGGAGAAATCAGCGGCTTGGAAAAACCGCCTAGCACGCCTTTTTGCAAATGGGTTCGCCAGTGATACCGCCCCGTCAGGACGCTGTAACGCGTCGGCGTGCAGACCGAAGACGAGGTGTGGGCGTCACCAAAGATCATGCCTTCGGCTGCAATCCGATCGATGTTCGGCGTCGGGATCTTGGACTCCGGATTGAGCGCCCCGACGTCACCAAAGCCTTGGTCATCGGCGAGGATGAAGATGATGTTGGGACCAGCGGCCGACTCGGCTTTCAACGGTGACGCGTCCAGGGGCAACACACCGAGGGCCGCGACCGCTGTCAGTGTAAGTGCCGCGATCCTGGATCGCCAATGAATCGTCGAGAAGTGGCGGCTGGTTTGCGTTGAGACAAGGCGCTGAAGCATGTTGAATTCGTGTGGGTTGATGTGGTTGACAGACGCCATCCGGATCCCCGGGCGGTGAAGAGTCGCGTGTGTTTCAGACGGCAGTTTCTTTGGTCCAGACGGCAAAGTCAAATCCGGGCCCGCACCATTTGATGGAAGCCCGCATGGGCAACGCTGTGAAGCATTTATTCCCAGCGTTTGACGAAGTGTTAGCGGCAGGGCGCAAGCCCTCCGGTCCTACACGCCGCCTGTCGGCGTCACCGGACGGCTCGCGCCGTTCCGCTACCCTCGGTTTCGGTTGTCGTGTTAGCGGCAGGGCGCAAGCCCTCCGGTCCTACGCGCCGCCTGTCGGCGTCACCGGACGGCTCGCGCCGTTCCGCTACCCTCGGTTTCGGTTGTCGTGTTAGCGGCAGGGCGCAAGCCCTCCGGTCCGACGCGCCGCCTGTCAGACGATCACGTCCTCGACGCTCCGCCTCGGTGTCGGCTTGACTTCCCTGCCGTGACCCAGGCGAAGCAGGATTTGAGGGTAGCCGTTGGTGCCGATCAATTCGGACACTTTGGTACGCAACCGCGGGATCTCGATCGGTTGATTCAGGTACGAAGCGTCGACCGACCAGGCCGCGCCCCGCAGCAACATCTTGGCAAGTGCCTGACCACACGCGACCCAATCCGCCGGCGTGTCCCCGTTGGTCCCGATGACGGCCAGCAGCGGTGATCCTTCGGCGAGTTGTCGGTCCTTGGCTGCTTGGCCGTCGCCCCAGTCGAACGTGCGGACGGCCAACCATCCGAAGTGTGACGCGAAATCGCCGATGCCCTGTGAATAGCCTGGGATGCCGTCGCGTCGCGAGCTGGTGTTGGAATGAATCCATTTGGCAAGCTCGTGTCGAAACCGCTTGTCGCTCGCCTGCTCGCGATCACCCTCGCTGATCAAATCGGCAAGTGCGTGTTTCTCCCGTTCGGAGTGAATCAAGTGAATCCATGCAGCTTCGCTCTTCGCGTCATTGATCCATTCGGTCTGCAATTGTGGATCGACGTCTTGCTTGCTAAAGGGGAACCGGTTGGTGCGTCGTTGGGGGATCGCTTCGAAGAGTTGCTGTTCGTCATCACTTGGCACATAGGGTCCGGCGACCATCACCCGAGCGATGATGTTCTCACCACTGCCGGGCGGAAGGATTCGTACCATGGTGGCCAGGGAATCGCAGTGGATCGCGAGATTCAGATGGAAGAGGGCCGCGCCGCAGCTGATCGTCAACTCGCGATTGCACGGATCGACCACGGGGCACGCCCGACTTAGATCAGCCAGTAACTCCACTTGGCCCGGCTTCAAACGGAACAGCCATGGCTGGGTGTTGTGGCCCGAGGGAGCTTTGACCGCATGGCCCACCGTCTTGAGCAGGCGGTCGGAAAGCGTCAGAGAGGGTGTCGGGGGCGCAATTGTGGTCATCGGGTCGTTGCCTGAATGAGAAGAATGAAATCGCCGAATAGACGATCGCCGAACGGGCGCCGGCGCAAACTTTCCTACTTCCTGGCGAAAGAACCGATCCTCACATGTTGCGCGTCATCGAGTGCTTGATCGATCACCGCCACTGGTTCTGTGATCGAATCACTTCCAACCGCTTCAGTGTAGCGTCCACGGGCCGATCAGGGAAACTTTTAGGACGTCGTGAACCAATTCCCGGGTAGGCAGCCGACGCCATGTGTCGCTTTGGCACATCAAACGCGGTGGACGTTTCAACAGCACTCGCATCGTTCACGCGGGTCGCACTCAAACCTTGACGGATGATCGTCCTCTCTCGTTGCCTTGAAGTCGATTCCGGGCACCTCGATCCGATTCGGCCTGGACAGTGCGCTGGGGTTGATCCCCGGCGGCGGAGACATCGGCACCGCAGCGGCAAGTGGTTGGATCCTTCTGCAAGCACGTCGGTCTGGCATGCCCAAACGCCGTCTTGCGCGAACGGCGGCGAACATCGCCATCGCTGGACGTGTCGCACGCCCGAGCGGAGATGGGGCGATCCGGATTTATTTGTTCTTGTACGCATCTCGAAGGTCGCGGACTCGATCATGACCCGCCTTCACCTTTTCGTATTGTGCGGTGAGGGCGTCATTCATCGCGCTTCCAGCGGTTTCCTTCAGCACCTCCTCGTAGGCTTCTTTGATGTGGTCTTCGCCACGTTCCGCCTCGATCAAAATCACATGGGCGTCGCCGCCGTTGAGCTTGCCGCGGATATTGATCCAGATGCGATGGGTCTTTGCAGCGACGCTACCGTCGTCTTCCGCTTCTTCGCCGTTGAACTCAACGAGTCGTTGCAGTTCGCTGGCCATGGCCGAACGCTCATCGCCGAGTTGCTTGAACAACGTCTTCAGTTTTGGGTCGTTCAGCTCTTCGGCCGATTCGTGAAAGCCGTTGTAGGAGTCGATGTTGGCTCGGATCAGTTTCTGGAGCTTATTGATCGTCGATTGGTTCAAATCGGTTTTGGTTTCAAGTGCCATCGTTTGCGTTCCCGAAAGAAAATGGTTTGTTAAATAGGGGCACGACGTCGCCGTGCGTTTCGATTAAACCATGACGCAAAGACCGTGCCGTAGTAGTGGCCACGTCAATAAACGTCTCGTCGGAGCACCTTTCGGGTGTGTGCTCCGCGCGAAGATCGACCGGGCTGATGTCGAAACGACCACTGCTGGAATGTATCGGCCGCGCGTCGCCTACTTGTTTTGAATGAGTTTCGTTTCTGGATGGCTGTAGAGCCGGATCCAGTCGACGTGCATTCTGGCCGGCAAAGTCGCCGTGATTTTTTCCGGCGTGTCGAGTCCCGTGTAGGAGTGAGTCCAACTGCCGACGGCGACGTTTAAGATCGGATAAAACGGCTGGTGGTACTCTTTCATCTCCGCCGCCGTGATGTCCCAGGACCCGAACTCTTTGCCGTCCAAGAAAAACTTCATGTGCGTCGGGGTCCATGAGATCTTGTAGAGGTGGTAATCCAGGTGCAGATCCACCGGCGCGTCGAACCATTCGACCAGACTCGTTTTTTGCTCGCCGACGCCGGCGAAGTGCAACGCACAATTGATTTGTCGGTGCTGCAGTTCTTTTGCGATGCCATCCTTGCCGCCGATTTCCAGAATGTCGGCTTCACCGCACTTGGGCCACACCGTTCCGGGGAAACTGTTGCCGAGCATCCAGAAGGCGGGCCAGATTCCGTTGGCGGTGTCGGGCACCTTGATCCGCGCCTCCAGGTCTCCGTACTGAAATGCGAATCGGCCGCGGGTGTGAATCCGTGCCGACGTAAACGCATTGCCTCCGTAAGCTTCCCGTCGGGCTTCGATCACCAGGTTGCCGTCACGGAGGTAAGCGTTCTCAGGCCGATCGGTGTTGAACTCGAGTTGTCCGTTGCCGAACCCATGCCCACCGACATCGTAGCTCCAGACGTTCCGATCAAGCGATTCCCCGTCGAACTCTTGCGACCAAACGACCTTGTTTGCCGTCGACTCCTGGCACGATGCGGACGCCAGAAAGAAAGCGGATGCGGCAGCGAACATGCCGGTCTGTGCAACGAAACGAAAGCCAAAAGATAGGAAGTGTCTGCGATTCATCGAAGAGTCTCTAAAGAAAAGAACGGTCGATAAGTAGGTCATGCTGTGCATGACAGGTAGTAGGTAGGTCATGCTGTGCATGACAGACGGCACGCACAGCGTGCCCTACGGTGTGGCACGCACAGCGTGCCCTACGGTGTGGCACGCACAGCGTGCCCTACGGCTCCCCAGCTTCCTTGACGGCTTTGATGGTTGACGGACGTCGGTCGATTCCTTCGGTGTAGCAGCCCCAATGTTCCGAGTAGACGCCTTGGGTGACCCAGCGATGAAAACTGGAGTGTGGCCAGTCCCGTGGGCACCGTACACGCCCGTGCTTGACCGGATTCCAATGAATATAGTCGAAATGGTTTTGGAAATCATCTTCATCTTGGACGACGTGTTCCCAATAGCGAGGTTGCCAAACCCCGTGCCTCCGCTGGCGTTGTTTGCCCTCTGTGACCGCGTGTTCTTCACCACCGATGGAAAGCCAGTGCTTCGTGAACTCCTTTTTGATCCAGCCGAGGCGTTTGGGGTACTCGCTGTCGCCACGCGGCAACGTCCAGAGCGTGTGCCAATGATCCGGTAATAAAACGATCGCGTTGACCGTCATTGGCCACCGCATCATGCACCTGCGAAGCATGCTTCCGATCAACGCGATCGCTGCCGGCCGCCGGAATGTTGGTTGTCGCTCATGGGTGACGACGGTGAAGAAATAAGTTCCGCCCGGCACAAACAAACGACGGTAATCCGGCATGATTCAACCTCCGTCGGTCATGCGGTCCATGGTGAGTCGTGAGTAGGTCATGCTGTGCATGACAAAAGGCATGCACAGCATGCCCTACGGTGCGGCATGCACAGCATGCCCTACTTGAGCGATCGGTAGCGCTGGATCAGGGTGTTGGTGGAACTGTCGTGGTCGAGCGGTGCGTCGGGGGATTCGAGTTCGGGGACGATCTTTTTGGCTAGAACTTTGCCCAGTTCGACGCCCCACTGGTCGAACGGGTTGACTTGCCAGATCACACCTTGGGTGAAGACGCTGTGTTCGTACAACGCGACCAGTTTGCCGAGCACCGCCGGCGTCAGCGTTTCAATCAGCAGCGTGTTGGAGGGGCGGTTGCCTTCGAAGACACGGTGCGGGGCGAGTTCCTCCGACGTGCCTTCGGCCAACACCTCCTCGCGCGTCTTGCCCATCGCCAACGCTTCGCCTTGGGCGAACACGTTGGCACTCAATTTGTCGTGATGATCGCCGATCGGATTGAGTGACTTGGCGAACGCGATGAAGTCGCAGGGGATCAAGTGCGTCCCTTGATGGATCAACTGATAGAACGAATGCTGTCCGTTGGTTCCCGGTTCGCCCCAATAAATCGGGCTGGTGTCGTAATCGACTCGGTCGCCGGCCAGCGTGACCGATTTGCCATTGCTTTCCATCGTCAACTGTTGCAAGTACGCGGGAAAGCGTTTGAGGTATTGATCGTAAGGCAACACGGCAGTCGTTTGGGCTCCGAAGAAGTCGGTGTACCAGACGGTCAGCAGGCCCAGGAGCACCGGAAGGTTCTCTTGCAGCGGTGCGGTCCGATAGTGTTGATCCATCTCATGGAACCCGGCCAGCAATTCGCGGAAGTGGTCCGGACCGATGGCCAGCATCGTGGACAGTCCGATCGCGGAGTCCATCGAGTAGCGTCCGCCGACCCAATCCCAAAACCCGAACATGTTGTCGGTGTCGATACCGAACTCGGCGACTTGATCGGCGTTGGTCGACAGCGCGACGAAGTGTTTGGCGACGGCCGAATGATCCGCGCTGAGTTTTTCCAGCAGCCAGGCGCGCGCGGTGTGCGCGTTGGTCATCGTTTCCTGGGTGGTGAAGGTTTTTGACGCGATGATGAACAGGGTCTCGGCCGGATTCAGATCACGTGTCGCTTCGGCAAAATCGGTCCCGTCGACGTTGGACACAAACCGCAAGGTCAGACCGCGATTGCTGTAGTGACGCAGCGCTTCGTAGGCCATCACCGGCCCGAGATCCGAGCCGCCGATGCCGACGTTGACGATGTTGCGAATCCGCGCGCCGGTGTGTCCGATCCACTGACCGCTGGTGACCGAATCGCAAAACGTGGACATCTTGTCCAACACGGCGTGAACCTCGGGAACCACGTTTTTTCCTTCGAACTCGATCGTCGCATCGCGCGGTGCCCGCAGCGCCGTGTGCAACACCGCCCGGTCTTCGGTCGTATTGATCTTTTCGCCCGTCATCATCGCCTCGATCCGCTCCTTCAGCCCCGCCGCTTCGGCGAGCTTGATCAACAACGAAACGGTTTCGGCGTCGATGCGGTTCTTGGAGTAATCCAAGTACAACCCGACCGCTTCGAGCGAGAAGGTTTGGCCACGTTGCGGATCGGCGGCAAACAGCTCTCGCAGATGCTTTGACTTGATTTGCTCGTAGTGGGCGTTCAAGTTTTTCCAAGCGTCCTGTGCGGTCAGACTCTGCGACATGGTGGTGGTCATCGGATCGAGGGGTTGGGGGTGGAGACGTCAGTAGGGCAGTTTAGCGATTCACGGGCATTTTTCGAGCACGGGCCAAAGCCGGATTTAGGCAAGTTTCAGGTTTCAGGTTTCAGGTTTGCGGACGCCCAACGCCACCCTATTTTGACACCAATCGTTTTTCTGTTAGCGGCAGGGCGCGACCCCAATACCGCTCAATCGACATGGTTTTGACCAGCGCAGGGCCTGTAGGCTCGCGCCAAACGGC
>NZ_JANZKV010000177.1 GCF_025060895.1 Stieleria sedimenti
ATCAGCCGTTTGGCGCGAGCCTACGGGCACCGAGTTGAGCAAACCACGCTTCTCTTAGCGGTATTGGGCTAAAGCCTGCACACCAACACGCATGCCCGTTCCTTCATTGAAAAAGCGGGCGTGGTCGATTGACCACGCCCGCAGGCATTGATTTCAACGGACGTTGAAAATACTACTGGTTCAGCTGCTCTTGGATCGTTTCGGCGCTTGCCTTAGTACCCAGAGCACCCCACAGACCGTAGGGACTTTCGCGACCTGCACCACCGTTGGCACCACGGCCGTCACCGTTGTCGCGACCATAGGGAACGTGGTTTTGGTCACCCGACTCGATCGAGTCCGTGATGAACACTACAGCTCCGTCGCCCATCAGCACGTGAGCACCACCTTGGTGATAACTGGAGGCGCACAAGACGCCACCACCACCGTGCCAACGCTGCATGTTGTAGCTGTTGGGCGGCGTGATCGTGGTGAACACGCTGAACATCGGCCGACCGTCAGACCAACGGCGACCACGCTGGTGGTTGGCGGACTGGTCGTAACATGGGTTGGGGCCCATGCCGCTACCACAGCAACCGGTACAAGGCGGCAAGCCACCGTTGTTGGTGTCGGTGTTGACGTACTGCGGACGCTCGGGGTCCAGGAAGGCTTGTCCTTGAGCCGGCGGGAGATCCCAAACGTCGTTCTGACGAACGATCAAAGTGCCTTTCGCCAAGTTCGTTCGGTCACCGACGATGTTTTCACCACACATGATCGTGTTGGAAAGACCATCTTTGATGTCGCGGAACTTGGTGAAGTGACGCGCCCGGAAGACACCACGGGCCCAACGTTGACCGGCTTCGTCACCCCAGGTTCCACTGGTGCTGGGAACGCCCTGGTCGTTGACGCCACCGTGCTGCTGTTCAAAAATTGCATCGCCGATACAGGCCGAGTAATTGTTGAACGCGACTCGGTTGGAGACCGGTTGGGTCGCATCGCTGGGACATCGATACCCGGGAACCTGAGTCAGCCAAGGCTGATAGTTCTCGTTCCAAGGACGGGGTCCCATTGCCGCGAACGGCGGGTTCTTGATGCTGCCGTCACGGTTCTTGTTGAACGGGTTGGAGACTTGATCCCAAAGACCCTGTTGCTCGATGAACGGCAGCGTCCCGACCATCCAACTCAGCCAGTGCGAATTGTTGAAATCTCCACCGGAACCCGTGTTGTACGTTCCACCTGCGTTCATCGGCAGATTCTTGTACGCCGAGTGATAGTTGTGCAACGCCAAGCCGATTTGCTTGAAGTTGTTACTACAACTCATACGTCGTGCCGCCTCACGGGCAGCTTGGACGGCCGGCAACAACAAGCCGACCAAAATTCCAATGATGGCGATCACCACCAAAAGTTCGACGAGCGTAAATCCAGCCCGCCGATCACGGCTTTTGATCATAAAAAAACTCCAGAAAGATAGGAAGAGAACCGCGACCGTACCCCGTCGCACAGGAGAGCGAGTCATTACGGGCAAAACCCACCCGATTGACAGAAATGTCGCTACCTGCAAAGGAGTTTATGGGACCCGATTACCAGTTTCAACCACAATCTACGCCACTCTTCCAACTTTTATGGATCCGAAATCCACGCTGCGGTGTTACGGACCTGACGATTCAATTCCACGTCCGATTGATCACGATTCGGTCGCGTATGGACCGGCGCGGACGGCATGGGGCAAGCTTGGGGCAAGCATGGCCGAGACTGGCGAGCAAACGGGTCGTTTCTTGTCAGCGATAGTGCGCGAGCGGCCTGTCGATTTCAGCCCGCATGCGTTAGCAAGGGGCCTCGCTGAAGCGTCGCGCCTCACGTCATCGCGTTGAATTCAGAACATCGACTAAATCGACAGGGCGTGAGCCTCTCCGGCCTGCGAAGGTTTTTTCAGGGAAAAAAGTGGGAGGCGAGGGCTCTAACCACCGAAACCTCATGGGCCTTGTTGAAAGGCCCTTCGTACAAACCAATAACGACCGACACGACGACGCCCGAAAGCATCAGTCGCCGCAGACGACTCGTTACGCAGACGACTAGTTACCTTGCGAAGCCGTTTCTTGAGCAGCTTCGTTCATTGCCTTCTCGTAAGCTTCTGCTTCGGCAATTTCGTCCGCGGATTGGGCGTCGGTGGGTGTGAATTCCGCTTCGCCACCGCCACCGCAGCCGGTGATGGAAATGGCAGTAGCGAACAACAAACCAAACAGCGAGGGAGAGAGGGTGCGTTTCATGATCGGTTCAAATGATCTAGCGGAAAGTGAATGACAACAAAGGGAGACGGTCACTCCTAAAAGGTGGTAGAAGTGCACCGCCACGAAGTCTTGATCGTCGATGACCGGCTCGGCATTGTCAAGGACTTTACCCGTACAACTCCTCTGCAGTTCTCTTGTGCCCCGTTGCCATTCGTCCCGGTTTTCCAGATCCCCTAAACCATCGACTCCGTCCTGACGCGCCGGAACTTGGGCGGTGCGCCGGTCAGCGACGGTGAATTTCCATCTCGCGACATCGCTTTGAGACTCCGCCACGCAACGCGGCGTCTGTATCTTGCTAAAATGAACCCGGGAATCAACAGATTTTCTGTTTGATGTTGATCGCTTCGGCCCCGATCGCAGTCATCGGATCGATGGTGCATACCGTCGCTCCGCTCTGCGGCGGTCTGTCGCATGCATCGAGCTGTGTCGGACGAAACGTCAAGATTCCCCCAACACATCTTGCCCCAACACATCACGACCACCGTCCCTTTTTTTTGAGAGGTCTCCCATGAGCACTGCCGTCAAACCTTCACTCCTGCCCGAAGTCGAAGCGTTCTTGGGACGGGGGCGTTTGGCCAGCTTCGTCGGCGGCAAAACGATGGGCTCGGAAAACGACAGTAGCATCGCGACGACCGATCCGGGGTCCGGCGACAAACTCGCCGATGTGGTCGAGCTGACTGCCGAGCAGGTCGACGAGGCGGTCGGCGTTGCCGATGCTGCGTTCAAGCAATCGTCGTGGGCAACGATGCCGGTCAACGAGCGCGCCGCTCTGTTGCACCGCTTGGCCGACGCGGTCGAGAAGCACAAAGCGATCATCGGCCAAATCGAATCGCTCGACGCCGGCAAGGTCCAATCACAGGCTCAAGGCGACGTTCAAAACTTTGCCGACACGATTCGTTACTTTGCCGATATGGGCCAACACCTCAATCCTCGCACCACGTTGGCGGTCAAAGCCCACGAAGCATGGACGGTGCGTCAGCCCTGGGGTGTTTGCGCGTTTATCTTTCCCTGGAATTTCCCGTTCCTGTTGATCGGTTGGGGTATCGCGCCCGCGCTGGCTGCCGGCAACACCGTGGTAATCAAGCCCGCCGAAGACACGCCCTTGTCCGCGATCTATCTGGCGGAATTGGCGAAAGAAGTCGGTCTCCCCGACGGCGTGATCAACGTGGTCACCGGCGGAGGAGCCACGGTGGGTTCGGCACTTTCGGGTAACACCCAAATCAAACGCATGTCCTTCACCGGCTCTCCCGAAGTCGGACGGCTGGTGGGCGAAGCCTGTGGACGCAACCTGGTTCCCGTCAAATTGGAACTCGGCGGCAAGGGAGCCGCGGTGATCTTCAACGACGTCGACGTCGCCGAAACGGCGCAAAAGCTGGCCGGTGCGATCACGTTCCACACCGGACAGGTCTGCTGCGACGCGACACGCTGGTTGGTCCACCAAGACATCTACGACGAGTTCGTCAATCAATGCGTAGACCAGCTTTCCCAAGTCAAAATCGGCTACCAGCTCGACGGTCAGACACAGATGGGACCGGTCGTCAACGCCAAGCAACGCCAACGCGTGCTCAGCTACCTGGAGAAGGGGCAAGCCGAAGGCGCCGAGTGCTTGCTGCCCGGTGGTGCCGCCAAGGTAGAGGGGTACGACGGTCATTTTGTCAAACCGGCCCTACTTGCCGGTTCGCTCGACAACGTCGCCGCCCAAGAAGAAATCTTTGGACCGGTCGCGTATCTGGCACCGTTCAAAACCGAAAGTCAAGCGATCGAGATGGCCAACCACACGCAGTACGGACTGGCCAACAGCGTTTGGACGTCTGACCTGGCGCGCGCCGCTCGGGTTGCCGAGTCGATGATCGCGGGCAACAGTTGGATCAACGCCCACAACGTGTTTGCCCACGGGGTTCCCTACGGCGGTGTGAACCTGAGCGGAATGGGCGGCGGCGTGCTGTCATTCGAAACGCTGATGGATTACTACCGCAGCACCTCGGTCGTCCGGCCGCTGTGATTTTCCTCGACAACGGACTCTACCTGATGAAACGCTCGGCCCGTTTGCGCTCGGCCGGTTTGTTTGCCGCCGTGTTGATTGTTTCGGCCCAGGCCATCACCGTCGCGACGGAACCGGTCCCCGAAACAACATCGACCGTCGCTACCGTTCCCGGTTTCAGCTGGGAACGCGTGCCGTTGAACCTTCACTTCGGAAAACGAACGACCGACTTGACCGATTCGGAAATCGATTTTGTCGCCAGTCGAAGTCGATTGATCTGTTTGGAAAAAAGTCACGGGGCTCGCGTCCATGGCAGCACCGAAGCGGGCATCGCGGACACGGCCAGGCGTATTATCGCACGCAACCCCGATGCGAAGGTATTGTTCTATTTCAACGCCTTCATCAACTGGCCGGGCTACGACGCGTTTGAGACCTATCGCCCCGAGTGGACACTGCGAACGGCGGACGGCGAAATCGTCAAACACCCGTCCGGCACGGCGCGGCCTGATCCGTCCAACGCCGAATTTCGCCGTTGGTGGTCCGACGTCGTCGTGTCGGCCAACCGTTCAGCCCCATTGGGCGGTGTCTTCATCGACGCGCTGCCACAAGCCCTTTCGCCTGGTCTGGCACAGCAAGTCGGTGACGCCAAAGCCCGCGCGGTCGTGGCCGGACTCCGCGAAATGATCGCGATGACGAAACGCAAACTCGGCCCCGACAGCATTGTCCTGGTCAACGGGGTGCGGACCACGGATTTTCGCGAGATTCTGGATTGGGACGGAATCGACGGCGTAATGATCGAACACTTCGGCGCGTTCCGCACCGCCGCCCCGGAAGACCTGAAGGCCGACCTGGACTCGATCGCGATCGCGGCTGCCAAGGGCAAATTTGTTGTCCTGAAGGGTTGGCCGGGATTCAACTGGCTGGATCGCGACATGATGAAACGCCCTTATGCCGAACTGTTGGAACGAGCGCGACAACGGATCACATTCCCGTTGGCATGTTTCTTGGTCGGCGCGCAAACCGGATCGCACTTCTGCTATTCCTGGGGCTACACCGACACCCACGGCATGCTGGATTCGTATCCGGAGCTGGAGCGTCCGCTGGGACCTCCCAAGGCCGATGCGACGTGGCAGGGATTGACCGCCACTCGCGAATTTGAACACGCATCGGTCTGGGTCGATCTGGCCAATCGAGAGGCGCGGATCGATTGGCAGCGATAATTGTAGGAGCGAAGAAGATGGTGCGGAATCGGCTGCTGGCATTCGCGATGGTGTTGCTGGTGACGAGTGCCTCCTCGCGCGGCGCTGACTCACTGTTGGATTTTCAGTCGCAGGTCGCACCGATCCTGCAGCGTCACTGCATTCGGTGTCATTCGCCGAACAACAACCAGGGTGAACTCTCGTTGGCGACGCTCGACGATTTACGTGCGAACGACTACGTCATCGCGGGCGATCCCGAGAGCAGTTATCTGTTGGAATTGATCACGCCGACCGATGGCCAACCGGCGGCGATGCCCAAGGAGTCGAATCCGCTGTCGGATGCCGAAGTCGCTTTGATTCGGCAATGGATCGTTCAGGGAGCGACGTGGCCGAGCGACGTTGTCGTCAAAGAGCGATCCAAGGCGGATGAGACATGGTGGGCGCTGCAGCCGCTGCGTGTCGCGAAACGTATTTCGTCGGATTCAAATATCTCCGACGCGCCCCTTCCCCCCGCGTCGATCGACGAGTTTGTCCGCGGCAAGCTTGCCGACAAACAACTGAAAATGAATCCGCCGGCCGACCGCCGCACGCTGATTCGGCGCGTGACCTTCGATCTGATCGGATTGCCGCCGACACCACAGGATGTGGAATCGTTCGTCGACGACTCCGACCCGATGGCCTACGAGAAACTGGTCGACCGATTGTTGGCGTCACCCCATTACGGCGAACGATACGCACGGCACTGGCTGGATCTGGCGCACTACGCGGACACCCATGGATTTGAACGCGACATGCGGCGCGACAACGCCTGGCGGTATCGAGACTACGTAATCGAATCGTTCAACGAAGACAAACCGTATGACCGCTTTGTTCAAGAACAGATCGCCGGAGATGTCTTGTGGCCGGACGACGACCAGGCCGTGATCGCGACCGGCTTTCTGTCCGCCGGTCCTTGGGACTTTGTCGGTCAAGTTGAAACCAAGAGCGACCAGCTGCGTCGATCGGCTCGCGTGCTGGACTTGGATGACATGACCACGCAGGTCATGACCACCACCATGGCGATGACGGTCAATTGTGCCCGTTGCCACGATCACAAGTTGGACCCGATCTCGCAGCGAGAGTATTACCAGCTGCAATCCGTCTTCGCCGGCGTACGGCGAGAAGCACGCGTCGTCAGCGATTCGTCACTGAAGGCCTACGAATCGGCAAAGCAGCAATGGGTCAGGCGTCGCAACCAGATCGATTTTGAACTCGCCCGACTGGAAGGTGATGGGCTCGACTTGGCGGACATCGTCGGTGGTGGAAACGGAAGCGGCACCGGGACGTTTCGCCAGGGTATCGATGTCCGCAATGCGAAAGTGCAGACTCGCGACTTTGGGAGACTCGGCAACGTCGTTCCCAATCGATTCGCCGCGTCAGATTTTGATTTTGTGGATGGCGTCTTTGTCCCCAGCGGTGAGGCGGGCCAGGCCAAAGTTCCCGTCACCTCGACCGGCATCACCATCAGCGGGCTGCCCACGACTTCCGGCGACGCCTGGGACATGATTCGCAACGGCCCCGTCGCCAGCCAGCATTCACCCGAACTCGACGGAATCGATTTCACCCAAGACGGTCACAGCCTGTTGGGATTACATGCCAACGCGGGGATCACGTTCGACCTGTCCGCGATCCGCCAGAGCCTGGCAGATGGCGCTGCCGAGACGAGTCCGGGCATGCCGCTTCGCTTCACCGCACAACTCGGTTACTTCGGTGCCTCCGGTCCGCATCGTGCCGATGCCTGGGTCTTTGTTGACGGACGAAACGTGGCGGAGTTCAAACAACTCGGCCGCGAGGATGGTTTACAGCCTATCGACCTCGAGCTGTCCGCGGCGGTCCGTTTTCTGACACTCGTGTCGACCGACGGCGGCAACGGAATGGGTCACGATCAAATCGGTTTTGGTGACCCGCGCATCCGCCCGAAAACGTCGCCGACTCGCTCCGATGCCGATGCACATCGCATCGAGACGCTCCGCGGCGAACGTGACCAGGTGACGGCCGAACTGGATGCACTCGGCCCGCCGCCGCGTTTCTATGGGGTGGTCGCCGAGAAAGACTTGCCGGAGGTGCGTTTGTTGACTCGCGGGAATCCGGAAACCCCCAGCGGTGACGTCCTGCCTCCGTCCGCCTTGTCGGCACTGGCGATGTTAGATCCTGAACTTGGGACGGTCACGACGGACGAAGGGCAACGCCGGGTGGCACTGGCGCGCTGGATCACGTCGATCGACAATCCCCTTGTGCGGCGCGTCATTGTCAACCGGCTCTGGTACTGGCATTTCGGCCAAGGACTGGTCGACACGCCCAGTGATTTCGGCTTCGGCGGAGGTCGTCCGTCGCATCCCGAACTGCTCGATTGGCTCGCCGAAGCATTGGTGCATCACGACTGGTCGCTGAAGGCCATGCACCGTTTGATCGTGACCAGCGACACCTACAAACAGTCCAGCCGGCACCGTGAACCGGCGGCCAAGGTTGATGCCGAAAATCGACTGCTGTGGCGACAGAATCGCCAACGCATCGAAGCGGAAGCGATTCGCGACGCCGTGTTGTTTGTCAGCGGCAAATTGAACCTTCGCCGCGGCGGCCCGGGATTCGAAGATTTTGACTACCAGGATGCCTACGCCCCCATCTACACCTACACGACCGCCGACCGTCCGGAATTGTGGCGACGGAGCATCTATCGTTACATCGTCCGGACAACTCCCGATCGATTCCTGACCACACTGGACTGCCCCGATCCGGCCAACCTCACACCCAAGCGGATCACGACCACCACCCCGCTGCAATCGCTGGCCCTGTTCAATAACGACTTCATGCTGAGGCAGGCCCGCTATTTTGCCCAGCGGATTGGGCGTGAGGCGGGAACCGACCCGGCGGCACAGGTTGACCGCGCGTTCGCACTCGCGCTGGGACGGCAACCATCGCAGCAGGAGGCCCAATTGGCGACGGAGTTCGTCGATCGGCAAGGCTTGTTCGCACTGTGCCGGTCGCTGTTTAATTTGAATGAGTTTGTGTATGTCGATTGATCCCCATCACAACGTCGTTCCAAGACTTCCGAACCACTCGCGTCGCACGTTCTTGCAATCGGCGGCCGGTGGCATCGGCTCGCTGGCGTTGACGGCGATGCTCGCCGGCGAAGGACGCGGTGCAGGACACGGCCAGTCGCATCATGCGGCCAAGGCCAAGCGTGTCATCCAGATCTTCTGTCCCGGTGGGATGAGTCAAGTGGACACGTTTGACTACAAACCCGAACTCGACAAACGCGACGGATCGGCGTTCGATCCCGATGGTCAGTTGCAATTCTTTGCGTCCAAGCCGGGCAACTGTCGCGGCAGCCACTGGAAATTTCGCCGCCACGGCCAGTCCGGACTGTGGATGAGCGATCTGTTCCCACGGCTGGCAACCTGCATCGACGATCTGGCGTTTCTTTACTCGATGCACAGCAAGACGGCGCTGCATGGCCCAGCGTGTTTCATGATGAATACGGGGTTCACGCTGCCCGGTTTTCCCAGCATGGGTGCTTGGGTGACCTACGGCCTGGGCAGCGAAGCCGAGGATTTGCCTGCGTTTGTGGTGTTGCCCGATCCGCGCGGGCTGCCGCCCGGCGGGATCATCAACTGGGGTGCCGGTTTTCTGCCGGCGCAACATCAGGCGACCACCCTGGACACGACCGACCCACAACACCCGATCGCCGATCTGTTTCCGCCTACGGACTTTGATCAGGTCACGCCAGCCAGCGATCGAGCCGGATTGAGTTTTCTGCAGCGGTTGAATCAACTGCACCGCCAAACCCGCCCCGGCGACACGGAATTGGACGCGCGGATCAAGGCGTATGAAATGGCAGCCCGCTTGCAGCTGAGTGCTCCCGAAGCCACCGACCTGAGCCGGGAAAGTCAAGCTACCCGAAACCTTTACCAGACCGATCATCCCGACGTCGGTCCGTTCGGACGGCAGTGTTTGTTGGCGCGACGACTGGTCGAGCGTGGCGTGCGATTTGTTCAACTCTATTGCGGAGCGGAGAACACGACGGCCAAGAAGATCCGCCCCAATTGGGACAGCCACGAAGACTTGCCGCGCGACCACGGCTACTGGGGCGCGGTGCTGGACGGTGGCGCCTCGGCGTTGTTGAAGGACCTGAAACAGCGCGGCATGCTGGACGAGACGTTGGTCATCTGCACGACCGAATTCGGACGTCAGCCGGCGGCACAGGGGAATGGCTTGGGGCGCGACCACAATGCCGGAGCCTTCACCGCATGGTTGGCCGGGGGCGGTGTCCGGGGAGGGATCGGATTTGGGGCAACCGACGAGTTGGGCTTCAAGGCGGTCGAAAACCCGACTTACAGCTATGATCTGCATGCCACCGCGCTGCACCTGCTGGGCATCGATCACACGCGACTGACGTATTACCACAACGGCATCGAGCGTCGTCTGACCGATGTTCACGGCCATGTGCTCAAACCGATCCTGGCGTAAAACGCGAGACGCCCGCGACCGCCATCCCAGTGGGAAGCGTCAGCGAGCGGCACGTGCCCTCGTTCCCAGGCTCCGCCTGGAAAAGCACTGTGCTGGAGGCTCCGCCTCTTGGCCGACATCGGTGTGTGGCTTTGCCACATGAGCACGCCGGCGGAGCCGGCTAGGGTGGCAAGCAGGATGCTTACCCCACTTCTCACGCACTGTGCGGGAGGCTCCGCCCAGGCTCCGCCTCTTGGCCGACATCGGTGTGTGGCTTTGCTACATGAGCACGCCGGCGGAGCCGGCTAGGGTGGCAAGCAGGATGCTTACCCCACTTCTCACGCACGGTGCGGGAGGCGGAGCCTCGTGACGAGATGTCATCTCGCCGTCGGTTTTCACACGAAATGTCGCCGACAGCGAAGCCTCATCGCGGAGCGGTGGCTATAACAAAGCCGTCGCGCAACACGAAAACGGTAAGACGATCTTCGCGAAAGGAAATCTCTCTACCTGCATCCCCATCAAGCATCATTTGAAGATGAATCGCATTTATTTATTGCTGCTCTCTGGAATCCTGTTCGGCAACAGCGCCCTCGCGGCACATCCGAATGTGTTGTTGATCGTTTCCGACGACCAGGGATACAACGACTTGGGTGTGCTCGGTAATGGAATCATCACACCGAATCTGGACCGGATCGCGACAGAAGGAACTCGGCTGACAAACTTCTATGTCGCGTGGCCGGCGTGTACACCCTCCAGGGCGAGCCTGTTGACCGGTCGCTATCCGCAGCGAAATGGCATCTACGACATGATTCGCAACGAAGCCCCCGATTACGGTTATCGCTACACGCCGGACCAATATGCGGTCACGTTTGAACGTATCGGCGGAATGGACGTGCGAGAAATCACGATCGCCGACGTGCTGAAACGGTCCCACTACAAGACCGGGATTTATGGCAAGTGGGACCTGGGCAGCCTAAAGCGGTTTCTGCCGACGTCGCGGGGGTTCGACGACTTTTACGGTTTCGTCAATACCGGAATCGATTACTACACCCACGAGCGATACGGTGTGCCAAGCATGTTCCGCAATGAATCGCCGACCGAGGAAGACAAGGGGACCTATTGCACGAACTTGTTCGAACGAGAAGCGTTACGGTTTTTACGTGAGTGGGCCGGCGAAACACCGTTCTTTCTCTACGTTCCCTTCAACGCGCCGCACAATTCCTCCGCGCTCGACCCCGCGATCCGCAGTTCTGTTCAGGCACCCGACGAGTTTAAGAAACTGTATCCGGACGTCGAGATTGAGTATCGGACCACGAACAAACACAAATACGCGGACGATGCGACCGTGACGACAACGGAAGCCCGCCGGCGTGATTACCGAGCGGCGGTCACCTGCATGGATGCGTCGATTGGCAAGCTGCTCGACGCATTGGAAACGAAGGGCTGTCTGGACAACACGATCGTGATCTTCTTTTCCGACAACGGGGGCTCGGGCGGCGCCGACAATTCGCCGCTGCGTGGAAAAAAAGCAACGATGTGGGAAGGCGGCGTTCGCGTTCCCTGTCTGGTCCGCTGGCCCGAGGGGGGCATTCCCGCCGGTGCGATCAACGACCAGTTTTTGACCTCGTTGGAAATCTTCCCCAGTCTTGTCAAAGCGACAGACGCCGAACCGCCCGCCGATGTCACCTTGGACGGATTCGATTGGTGGTCGACACTTCGCGGCGAACAGACGTCACCGCGCCGAGACATGTTCTGGAAACGACGCGACCACCGCGCCGCGCGAATCGGAAACTGGAAATGGATTCAATTGGGCGACCAGAACAGCATGCTCTTCGACTTGCAAACCGACATCGGCGAATCAAACGATCTCGCCGAGCAATACCCCGAAGTCACCCGCGACATTCAAACCCGCTACCAACAGTGGACAGCCGAGATGAACGCAGCCGAGCCCCGCGGTCCGTTTCGCGACTTCTAGCAACTGCATCATGGACAACGTCGCCGTCGACATCCCCCCCTCAAATCACTCGACCAGAGTGCGGCGTGTGAACGTTGACTAAAAGAAAAAGCCCGTCGCAGCTTGCACGATCAGCCTGCCTGCCAATTCGCTTGATTCGTCCTGGATCTCCTTGGGCCGTGGATTCAGCTTGACGGGGATCGGTGAGGAATTGGGACCGTGGCGGAATCCCGGTGCGCGGATGATGGACGCCAACTCGCGATGATCCATCCACGTCACCGTGCAATGGGAGCAACTGTTGATGACCGCGGTGCCCAGTCCGTAGTAAGGATGCGTTTCCATCGGTTGTTCACATGCCGGACAACTGCGTTGTTCCTCCAGTTCGGCAGGGTTCAATGGGATCGGCTTGGCGTCGTCTCCACGATAGCTGGCACGCAATTCGTGCACGATCACGCCCAAACAACCGCTATCGATGACATAGCCGCGACAGTTCGTGCAAAGACACACCCTCCAGCGGTCATGCAATATCGCGAACTGCAGTTCAACGTCGCACTTCGGGCAACGCACTCCGACCGGATCACCCGTCAATTCGATCGGCTCGGACGGATCATCCAGATCCGTCGCAAAGGCGTAGTGCCGACAGTCGGAGCACAGGAAGGTGTCGCGGTTGGGAATTGCGATGAGATCGCCGTTGCACTGGTCGCACTGCATAATCGCTGAACTCGAAAAGAATCAAAACGTGGCCGAAGGATCGGGTGGATCGCTCTCCCGGGGGAGCTTACGTCACGGATTGATGATGGAGAGAGCTTCGATCAAAACAATTTGAAATTGAGACGCAGATGGGGCAAGACGATGCGGGCAGATAGGTGGCACAATGATGGGGGCGATCGGTTGAGGATACGGATCGAGGTCGCTGTCCGAGGCATCTCTGTCAAAATCCTTTGAAAAACTCTCAACTCTCAACTCTCAACTCTCAACTCTCAACTCTCAACTCTCAACTCTCAACTCTCAACTCTCAACTCTCAACTCGAACAGCTAACAGCTAAAACACATCCCGCAGTGACGTCAGCGCCAAGGGCTCTTTGGTGGCGAAGGGTTCTCCGTAGCGGCGGGCGATCAGGTTGCCGAAGTAGGCTCCGTCGGTTTCGATGCGGTCGAGCATCGTCGGTGGCTCGGTCGGGCGGCCGACGACGAACTGGCTTTCGTAGGCGCGGATCGATTCGAGTTTCTGGTCCATCGTCTCGCTGATGTCGACGATCCAACTGGGTTGGACGGCCAGACGCAGATGGATGCAGAAAAAATAAAACGTCCGCTCGGGATGAAAACGTTCTCCCGGCATGTCGGTCTTGCTGAGCTTGGACCAAAACCGGGCCGCTTCGATCAGTTCGGTGGCGACGACATGATCGGGATGGGCGTCGTGAAAATACGGTGCGAACACCCAGCGCGGACGCAGCATCCGAAAGTAGCTGGCGATTCGCTTTCGCGCTTCGAGCGTGTGCTGTAACTCTCGGTTGACCAGGCCCGCATTGCCGCGCCACGTGAGGTTCAAAATTTCGGTTGCACGAATGGTCTCGGCGCGGCGAATGGTTTCGCTGCCGTGCGGCGTTGGTTCCCCGCTGGTCAAATCCAAGATTCCGACCCGCATGCCTTGGCGAATCATCTTGGCGATCGTTCCGCCCATTCCGATTTCGGCATCATCGGGATGCGGCGCGACAACCAGGAAATCGAGCGGCTGGACGTCACCGATCGACTCGGGGCCGTCAGTATGGATTTCGGTCATCGTTGATAGATCGGCAAATAATGGTAGCGCACGGAGAGGGAAAGCAACGCCAGCGAAGTGGAGTAGACCAGGCCGACGTTGCGTTCTTCGCCACCGGGCGACATCCACGATCCGTCGCTACGTTGCCGCGGCAACAACAACGAGGAGACGACGCGGCCGGATTCGTCGGCGTACTTGCCGCCGACCTGGTGCATGCCTTGGGCGTAGTAATACAGTCCGTAGAACAGGTAACGTTCGTTGGTCTTGGGCCGATGGCTGAACAACCAATCCGCCGCCGCGGCCACTTCGGGAGCGTCGTATTGTCCACAGACCTGCATCGCCAGCAATCCGGCTGCCGTCATCGTAAACGAGGGACGTGACTGCCCCGGCGTGTAACTGAAACCGCCTTCGCCGACCCCGGTCGCCGTGCGTCGTCCGGTGAAGGAATTGCGCAGGTACTCGAGGGCTTTGTCGATCGCTTCGGCGGGGACGTTCATCTGATCGTTCTTGGCCGAGCGCAGGGCCATCAGTTGCCAGATCGAAACGGACAGGTCACTGTCGCGTGATTGCGGCGAGTACCTCCATCCGCCTTCGAGCTTTCGTTCTTTTCGGATCGCTTGGGAAGACAGAATCAAGCGGAGGGCACGTTCGAGGCGTTCGTGAATCAGCTCGTTTTGTTTCGGCGTCGCGCCCATGCCAAGCATTTCGGTCAACATCAACGTGACGATCCCGTGGCCGTACATCCGCGACCCGTCGTAGGCGCCGAAATACCCGGAGTCGTTTTGGTGGTCCGGTTTGAGCACGAAGTCGAGTGCGGCACGCATGGCGCGCCCGCGTCGCGTGGGCTCGGCCGGTTCGGTGCCGATCGCCGCCAGCGCCATGATCGCCAACGAGGTGAGTGCAAGTTCGTGGCCGCGGTCGGTGATCGCCCCGGTGGAACGCTGGTTGCGCAGCAGAAACTCGATCGCCCGCTCACAGGCTTGGTCCAATTCGTCGTCGACGTAAAGGTTGTCAATCGATGGTGGTTCATCGGACGATGCCGGTGTCGCCAGCAGTCCGGTCAGCGCGCCGACAAGTGCGAACAGGTCGCGGCGACGGAGACTGGGAGGGTCGCGGAGGAGTTTACGACGACGCGGGGAGGGTCTAGGTGGCTGGGAATCGCTCAGCGACGACCGCTCGACCCTCCCCTCGCTGCGCTCGACCCTCCCTGCCAGGGAGGGTGACTCAAGTTGTGTAGACACCGATGCCTGCCAGGAGGGTGGCGTTGTAGGCGGGATGCTCCAGGTGTGGAAGCGTTCGTGCGCTTCTGCAATCGAGTTTTGGTCCTGTTGCATCATTTCGACTCCGCAGCTCGTTTGGAGAGCGCTTTGAAATAGGCTTTGATTTCGCGCGAGTAGCCCGGCGGAATTTGAATCGATCGGCCTTGTGCGGCATCATCGACTCCGCGGCGACGCAGGTCGCCCCAATCACCGTCGGCGATCGCGCCTTCGATCAGATCGATCTCGTCGGGGCCATCCGGCATGTCGCCTTCGCCGGATTCAGAAATCGGGTTGGGCGACGAGGCATCGGAGTTGGACGGTTCGCCGGGTTGCTCACCGGCTTGTGCCTGTTGCAGACTTTTCAATCTTTCGCGGGCAGCCTGCTGCATTTGGGCTTCGAGCATCTGGGCGAGTGTCGGCGAAGCTTCGACGGCGTTTTGGGGCGGCTGGCCGGATCCGGGGCGACCGTCGGCGTTGGGATCACTGGACGGCTGGCCGCCGGGTTCGTTGCCGGTTTGTCCGCCGGCGGGCTGTCCCTGGTTGCCTTCGGAGGGCTGGCCCGATGCCTGTTGTGAATCGGACGGCTGTTGAGCGGACTGGGACGCTTGAGCGGCGAGCGAACGATCCAGTTCATCAAGGGTTTGAGCCATCTGCCGGGCAGAGGGTTGGTTGCCGGGTTGTTGGCCGGACTCGGATGCATTGCCCGACGGGGTTTGGCTGGACGGTCGGCCGGGCGATTGGGTCGCATCGGCGCTGGCCGATTGACTCGCCGCCGGACTGTCTGAATCCCCCGATTCGCCGGGCGATTGGCTGGACTGACCGTCAGACGACTGCGATTGACCGAGCATCGACTGGACCGCTTCGGCTTGTGCGGCGATTTTTTCCGTCGCATCTTGCAACGCCTCGGCGGCAGCGGCGGCGTTCTTGCTTTCGTCAGCGGTTTGTTCCAGTTCTTCGCCGGCTTGTTTGACGGCCTGCCCGGCCCGCTGCTCGGTCTGCTGCGATGCCTGGGCGAGTTGTTCGGCCGTCCGGTCGTTTTCCAAGCGGGCTTCGTGACGGGACGCGCGGGCCAGATCATCGGCAGCGGCTTGCACATTGTCTTGGACCAACCGTTGCTGTTTGGCAAGGCTTTCGGCCGACTCGGAAGTAGCGCGAAGGTCCGGTGCAATGTCAGACTTTTCGGCGAGTTGACCGAGTTCTTGCGCGAGTTGTTGCAGCCGTTCCGCGGCGCTGTTGGCCAGTTTTTCTCCCAATTGTGCAGCCGGGTTGGCTTTGTCCAGCGGGGTTGCTTTGATCTGATTGATATCGTTGGCGCGTTTGACGGCCTGCTTGCTACGTTCGGTCGCCAAGTCATTGGTTTGGCGAGCCTGCTCGATCGCTCTGGACGCTTCAGCGATCAAGTCTTGTTGTTTTTCCACCTCCCGTTTGTGCCACTCGTTGTTGGGATCCTTCTTCAGCTTGTCCTGGGTTCGCTTCAACGAGTTTTCGGCGCTGCGCTTTTTTTGTTCGTTTTCGCGGACCCGTCGGCCGGCGTCTTTTTCCGCCGACGCCCATTTTTTTCGCTGTTGGTCAAGTGCACGAAGCTCGTCATTGCGCAATTGGTTTTCGTTGCGCTGCATCGATTCCGCGGTGGTGTTGCGTTTCTGTTTGTCACCGTGCAGATCCTTGTCCGCCTGTTGTGCCACTTGTTGGGCAGCTTGCCGGGTTGCGTCGGCAGCCTGTTTGACATCCTGTTGCATCTGGCGTGTTGCCGATTGCAATTCGCTGAGGGTGGGTTTTCCGCGCGAGATCTGTTCGGCTTGGTTGATGGAGTCGTTGAGTTTCTGACGCGTTTGTTCGATTGATTCGCGTGTTTTCGGATCGTCGCCCCAACCGGCGGCTTTCGATGCGGTGGAGAGCGTTCGGTCACGCAACGTCTTTGCCCGAGCGACAAACTCGTCGAGCATCAGTTGTTTTTGACGCTTTTGTTCGGCGAAGGCGTCGTCGTTGGACTCCAATCGACGTTGCAATTCGTCTTCATCTTTGGCCGCCTGTTTCAGGTTCTCGGCGACCTCACCGACGATGTCCTCGGCGATCTCGCTAAGCTCGTTTTGCATCGGTTCATTGCGCTGCAGTTCTTGTTCGAGTTGACGCAACAGTTCGCGTGGGTCCTGTTTAGCGGCATCGGCCATCTCGCTGGCGCTGTCGTATCGCTGCTCCAGTTCTTCGGCGGCTTTCAATTGTGCCTCCGCTTGACGCAGCCGTTCTCGCGACTCCGCGATGTCTTCACCGTTCTCGATTTTTTCAAAGTGATCGGCGGTTTGTTCGAGTCGCTCGGAGAGTTCACCGAGTTTTTGTTCGGCCGATTCGAGTGCCTCGTCGCGTTGCTGATCGGATTGCGCCGCTTCGGCTTCTTTGAGAGCGTCTTTGGTGTCCTGGACTGCTTCGGCAATCAATTCCGCGGCGGCATCGGCATCACGAGCGACTTCCCGCTGCTGATCATCGATGATGTCGGTCGTGTTGGCTTGGTCGATCAGCGCCCCGATGGTCTCGGTCGCTTTCTCGATCGCCTCGTCTTGTAGCGGCTGGACCTCCTCGGCCGATTGTTCGCCGGCGTCGGGCCGTTGGTCGGTTTCCTGTTTGGCCTGTTCCGCTTTTTCAGCGGCTTCGCGTGCCTGTTCGGAAAGCGTCAACACGTAGCGTCGCAGCACGTCTCGCGCCTGTTCCCGCTTATCAGACAGGCCGTCGAGTCCGACGTGCAGGTCACGTGCGAGCGATTCGAGCGGTTTGCCGGCCGATACAAAGGGCTCCTGGTTCCAACGTCGGGGATCGATTCGGTTGTTGGCCTGGGTGTGATCATCGTTGTGGCGAGTCTCATCGATCGGCCGCAGGACCGTCTCCCAGTCGACTTGCGATTGACGTAAGTAGCGGACGCCCAATTCGATCCGGATGTCCTGCAATTTGAACCAAATCGGATGGTAGATCTTTCGCAGCGGTGCAGGATCGCTTTGACTCTCGCCTTCGCGGATCGACAGCCAGTCTTCGCGGGCAGCGGCGATGTCACTGGCCGCCTGCAGCGTACTGATCGCAGCGGCGATGGAGTTCAGGACCCGATCGGCCGGTTCGTCTTCGTAGTCTTGGTAACCGTTTTCGGTGACGTTCTTGATCGCGCGGACGAACAGGTTTTGATCGGCGGCGTACTTCAGATCGACCTTGGACTTGGCGCGATTGAGCTTCTCTTGGCCTGCCGCACGCACCATCAAACGATTCCGTTCGGTCTGCCATTGGAGTTGTCCCCACTGAACCGCCAAGTGGTTCTTGACCGCATCGTCGGCATTGCGATCGCCTTGGGTCGCTTTCTGGGCCGCTTGCCACTCACGTCCGGCGTCAAACAAACGTCGTGTCAGGTCCGACAGGTACCCCATTTCTTTGCGAAGGTCACGCCCCCAACGCAACACGGTGTCGTGAGTTGCGGAATAAACCACGTGTTGGGGTTTGTCTTTGACTTCATCGCGCAACGATTTGAGCACGGCGTAGACTTGATCGCGACGGGCCTGGTCTTCTAACAGCGTTTCGATTTGAAGGTTCCAACGCTGGGACCACCGCATCCAGGAGTCACCGGAAAGATGCTGTGCATGTTGTGGGGATAACAGCGATTCGTATTGTGCGATCAGCCGATCGATTTCAGCCAGTTGACCGGCCACCAGGGTCAGGTAGCGAGGCAGTCGCTGCCGGGGCATGTCATCGACCAAGCGGTTGACGCTTTCACGCAGCATGCTGACGTCGGCATACAGAGACGCAGACAGGGCGAGCGCGAACCGTGCCTGGGCAAACTCGGCCAACCGATCACATTGATAAGCCGTCTGGTTTGCCTCGCGGCCGACGGCTTGGCGATTCTTTTCGTGATCCTTGCTCCAAACGTCTGCCTGATTTTCGGACAGCCATTGCATCTGTTTGATTTGGCCATCCAAACGTGTCTCGACGTCGATGATGGCTCTGCCGACCAATTCGGTCATCGACGCGCTGGCCGTGTTTTGGGTTGCGGTCAGCATTTCAGTCAGACTCTTGACCAACGCGACTGATTCCTGTTGCAACGGTTTCCACTGGCTGTTAATCTCTTCCAGGACTTCAAAGTTTCCCGAGTTGTCGATTTCCTTGAGTCCCTCTGCCAGCTGTTTGGATTGCTGAGACCACTTCATGATGCGGTCGACTTGCCGGGCGAATGGTTGCAGAAACTGATGGCGATCGGCATCAAATCCATCGCCGGCGATCAGAAACTCGATCACCGGCGATTCGGTTCGCGCACCCCGGCGGTCGATGGCGACGAGTCGTGTTCGGACAAGATCTCCCGCGGAAAGCTGTGGCGTTCGTGAGGATTCGCCCAAGCGGTGCATCAAGTCCCAGGACCAGTTGAGATCCAGTTTTCGATTCTCAGCTTCGATCGGCAACGCATACGCATCGAATCGTCCTTCGTTGACGCGGACTTCTTGGATGACGCGTTCCAACGGCAAATCGTCGGCGGCATAAGCAGCCATCTCGACGACGTCTAACGACGACACCATTTGGCTGGGTTTGGTATCGTTAGTCCACCGAATGATCGGGGGCGTGTCCAAGACCGGGGTGATCATGTTCGTCGGGCTGAACGGGTTGTCCAGCCCGCTGCGGACGCTGGTCGCATCGACTTGATATTGACCGGAGGTCTTGATGGAAATCCGAGTCAGAAACTTGGTCGAGGATTCGTCCACGGGTTCCATTTCGCTGCGAGCGCCGCGAACACCGAATCGGACGACCGGGTTTTCAACGGGTTGGTCAAACGTGACGGTCACCTCAGCCGTCGTGCCCTGCAACGCTTTCAAGTCCCCGTGTTCTTCATCAGCAGTGCGATCGTCCAGTCTGGCGTATGTGGGCAAGCGATAGCGTTTCTCATAGCGAACGACACGTGGTCGGGGCAACGGCGTCAGTTCGTGCCAGAGTGTGATCGCGTCACCGGCCGTGATGCGATACTGGATCGGTACCGAGCCGACCGACAAATTGGCCGCAAATCGTCCTCCGGGAACGTCATCGATTGCGACATCACCGGCTGCATCCAGATCGGTACCTCCGGTCGACGCGTCGGATCGGTCACCGGGCCGAAACGCGGACGCGTCCATCCGCGGCGTCATCAGGGACTGGCCGGAGGTTCCGTCAGCACTGCGCCAGTGCAGCATCACATCGTCTGATTCGGCACCTTCGACGCGCACGATCACGCCCACCGCATCCCGTTCGGCGACGTAGCCCGACATCGGGGAGGGTTCCAAGATGGTGACTTTGGTTCGAGACGCTCGTTCGATGGCGAACCCGGGAAGTGCGGCGCGGGCGAAGCGGCGGCCGAATTGCGCCGAGGGGATGAACATCAATGCGACGCAAACCAACGCGACCGTGGATCCACTGAGCACCCAGCGGCGAACCAATCGCAACGGCAACACCTTGCCGACATCCACTTTCGCGATCCTTCGCGCCACGCGGCTTTGCAACAGGCGACGAAAATAAGGTGCCCCGTTGGCGGAATCGGGATTCGACAATTCGACGGCGGCGACAAGGTTTTCGCGCAAGTTCGGGGCGACACTTTCGACGTGACGGGCGATTTCCAACTCGTCGCGGACGGCAAACGACGACAACCCCGTCAGCCACATCGCCGCCGCGGTTGCCACATAGATCCCGATGCTGAGTGTCCAACGCATGGCGTCGCTGAAAAAGAACAGATAATCCAATGTCGCCAGCGCCAGCGCGAGTGAAATGAACACCAGCAGACCGACACCGATCGCGCGGGCGGCCAGCAACATCCCGCGGCGCCGACGGAACGCGGCCAGCGCGCGCGTGGTGATCGGATCCAGCCCCGTTCGGGCCCTTGAGTGTTCACTTACCGTTGCCATTTCTGTTTCCTGTCCGTTACACCAATCCGGCTCGTTTGCGACACCACCATTCGATGGTCAGCAACCCAATGATCAACCAAAACCACAGATAAGACTGCCAAAGCACCGTGTCGGTTTCGATGACGGTGCCGCTGGAGAGCGGCTTGAGCAATTCCAGCATCCGCTCGGCGTCGGATTCATGGATGTACGTCCCCTCGCCTGCCGATGCGATTTGACGCAAGGCGTCTTCATCAAGACTCATCCGCTGCATCTCGGCGTGATCGTCTTCGGTGACCCAAATCGGCGTCGACGCGAGCAGAGCGGATTCGTCAAAACCGCTGGCACGAATTCGGATCGAATATTCACCGCCGGGTAGCGGCGGCACCTGGCCGACATAGGTGCCGCGGTTGGGGTTATCGACACTCAATGGCACCGTGGCGATTTTGTTGCCGTCACGCATGACCAACGCATCGACGGTGGCATCCGCAACGGGGTTGCCACGGACGTCACGTAACCGGGCGCGGACCACGACTGATTCCCCCCCCTGGTATTCCACCTTGTCGGTGCCGATGGAAACGTACTGATCACTGGCGGAAAACGGCGGTTCCATCGCCGCGACGACCAACTGGTTCCAAAACCGGGCGTGAAATCGATCGGCAACTTTGTAGCGCCAGCGCCAGGTTTGATCGGAGGCGAAATAGAACACACGTCCCGCCCCGTACATTCGTGTGGCCAACCACGGTGTGCGGGTGCCGCTGTCCGAGACCGCTTCGCCCCAAGCCTCGGCGCCTTCACTCAATTCGACGTTCGCACTCCACTTGGGCGCCGGCAGGGAACGCCAAAACGAATCCAGTTGATCGGTTTGATCAATCAAGCCAAGCGCGGGTTGTTCCAGTCCAGCCGGTGTCGCCTGCAATCGGCTGGGCACCGGCAAGGTTGAGCTTCCTCGATAGCGAACCGGCATCAATTCGCCGAACTCGGTGGCGGCCAAGGCGCGGAGTTTTCCGAACCGCCCGTCGATGATCACCAGACCACCACCGCCGGCGACGAAACGCGACAGCAGTCCTCGGTCGCCGGTCGTGAATTGCGAAGAATCAATTTCACCCAATAAAACGGCATCGTACTGCTCCATCTCCGCTGCGGTCGCGGGAAACTGTCCCGGAGCGCTGCCACGTTGCAGTTTGGGACTGGACGTCCCGGGGCCAAACAAGACCACGTCGGCCTGCCAGGCGGGGTCGCGGACGAACAGGTTTTTTAAATAACGGGTTTCCCAGCGGCTGGATCCGTCGACGATCAACAGTCGACGATTGCGCGTCGATGCCGCAACACGGAAGTGCGACAAGTTATTGTCCGCCGAGTAATCGGGACCATTGGATTCGACGGTCGCGACCAGACGCAAAACTTCGTTGGTTCGATTGATGCCGCGCGGTGATCGTGAACGGAGCGATTGAACGATCTGGCCGACGTCGATTTCAAACGGCACAGCCTGTTGCCCCGTGTTCGAAATGCTGATCGACTTTTGCCAGACGGTTTCTCCGTCCGATTCAATCCGAACCAAGACCGGTTCGCCTTGCCGGCCGAACTGTTTAACGATCACTTGGCCGGCCAATTTGCCTTCGGCTGCGACGGTTTCCGGGCGGATGACTTCGACAATTCCGACGTCGGGTGGTTCATCGACGGAACCGAACCCCAGCGTGTTGACCGTGGTTCCACCGCTGGCGAGTTGTTTGGCGACCGAGGGTGGTGAGCGTTCCAATCGCTTTGCCGTCTCGGTGTCACGCCCGTCGGTCATCAACACGATCGCGGCACGGCGGACCGAGTCAACCGAGCCGTCAGACGACTGGGCGGCGGAACCACCGACTGCAGATTGACCGGCCGCAGCGTCTAAATTGATCGTCGAAAGGATGGATTGAAGCGGACGCGACAGATTGGTAGCCGGGCCGTCGGCCGCCCAATCCAAGGCCGTCGGCAGTTCCGTCTGGTCATCGGAGGACCAGATCGAGACGGGATCGGAGTCGCTGTAGGCGATGACATCGATCGCGTGAGTCTTCTGGATCTGCTCCAACCAACCCGGCTCGGTGGCGTTGCCAAGCAGCGATGCCGTCGCGCGTTGCAGACGATTGTCCGCCGTGGTTTCCGATTGGCTGTCGGTCAGCGACATGCTGCGCGACGTATCGACCGCGAACACGACCCGCCCGAGGGTTCCGATCACCTGTCGACGGTGCCAAACCGGTCCGGCCAAGATGAACACGACCAGTGCGACGGCGGTTCCGCGCAGCGCCGGCAGCAAGTATTGATACGGTGATCGGATCGACCGCGTTTCTCGCGCATAGAGCACGACGACCCCGGTGACCGCCAGCAGCGCGAGGATTCCGACGAACCAAGCCGGCAAATCGCCGGCGAAGCGGATCGATGCGAAGGGAGAAACCATTACGAAGTGCCTCCCGTGATTCTCCGTCGGGCAACCAGGTTTTGCTGCAACCACAACTCGGCGACCAACGCGATCAATAGCGCCACCAAAATCACCCGCCAGATCTCGCGTCCGAAGGAACGCGAACGGTCGGCGTCTTGCAGCAACACGGCGCTCTCGAACACCTGCGCGCTCAGAATGTTCGCCAATGTTTGTTGACGTTCTTGGCTGACATCGACCAACATCGATTCGGACGCGTCGACCGTCGCAATCCGAAGGGTTTCCATGGTTTCGGATTTCTCCGGATCGGCAAGATCGGTCAACCGTTTCTGAATCGTGTAAACGCCGGGGGAATAAGTCGCCGTCAGACGCACGGGTTCGCCCGCGTCAGGTGTCTCGAGTTCGAATTGTCCTCGCGGGGTGCGTGCGGCAAAATGCGTGCGGGTTTCCGCGCCCCGTTCCGTCTGAGGCGCCGGCCAATCATTCGGGCTGATCACGATCGGTTGCCCCACCTGAATCATGGCGTCGCTGCGTTTGCCGGCCAGATCCAAAACCATTTGCTGAATCAGCGGCAGAAAGACCGGCCGCAGCGGCAGGTTGGTCCAGGCGGCATTTCCCGAGATCGCAAACTGCACGACCGTCCCGTCGCCGACGGTATCCATCACCGCCAACGGTGCTCCGTCGGTGGTTCGCAGCAAGACGATCCGATGGGTGGGCGCGTTTTCGTCCGCTTCGTCGATCGTGAAGGCACGGTAGGCGGACAAGTTCACGGCCGACAGCGGGTTGTCACTTCCGCGGGCCAGGATCTTCCAGGGCTGGTACAGAGACGTGGGCTGATCGATGGCAAACGTTTCTTCGGAGCCACCGCTGTCGACATCGGGATTCCCCACAACGTCGCCGAGCGAGGCGGGGAACGACAGCACAGCGTCTTGGTTTCGCCAACCCTGATTGTAGAGTTCTGGACGCAAACTCGGTCCGTCGAACACGACCAACGCCCCGCCTTGATCGACAAAGATCGCAATCCGTTGCTTGGCCGAATCGGAAAGTTGTCCGACGCCGCAAAGCACGATGACACGCGTCGGGTTTTCATCGAGTGCGGATTCCAACCGTTGCGACGTCACGACGGCGGCGCGGACCGGATCGGGGCGGTCATCACCGCCGAAGGCAAAGGGGCTCAGCGCGATGGCCAAAAAGTCGGCTTGTCCGCTGAGCGGTTCATTACCGGGCCGACCGTCGACCAACAGCACGTTGACCTCATTGATCACCTCGACAGCCACACTACGCGTGTTGTCGTCGACCAGCACGTCACCACGATCGATCGTCGCGGCGATTTCATGGATCCCGGCCTGATCGATGGTGTGCGTCAACCGATTCGTCGATGTTGATTTCGCATCGATCGAAACGACTCGTGGTTCCAACGGTTTTCCGTCGATCGACCAGATCAATCGCAAGTCGTTGGCGGGCAGGTCGGACGCATTGCGTAGCGTCGCCGTGTAAACGCCCGAACGCTCGCTGACGATCACGGGCGAATCGATGGTCACCGCATCGACCGAAACGTTGGCCAGGTCGTCCCAGTGGGTGCCCACGTCCAGCATGTCGATGACCATTTGATTGCCGCGATCGGATTCCGCTTCGATCTGATTCGTTTCGGCGATGCGACGGGCGGCTTCCAGGGTCGCGGCATCGACCGCCCCGGCTTGAAAATCGGACACGACCAGAATTTGGCGTCTCGGATGCGAGCCTTCGTCGGCGGCCGCGATGGCCGCATCGACCAGTTGACCGATCGAAACGGCGTTGCCTTGGGCATCGATTTTTCGCAGGGCGGCAAGCGCATCGGAAACACCCATCTTGGACGGGACGGCGCCCAAACGCGATCCGCGGACCAACATCACTTCGTCGCGCCGCGTCAGATCCGCCAGCACGGTTCGAAGTTCTTCTTTGGCGACTTCGATCCGCGCCGGTTCGCCCGGCGGCGTCAACGACATGCTACGCGAATCATCGATCGCGATGACCAGTGTTTTCGGAGCATCGCCGGCGAGTGCGCGAAGCCCCGTCCAAACGGGCCGGGCCAGACAGAACGCCAACAGCACGGGGATCGCACATCGCAACAGCAACAACAACAGATTGGTCACCTGCATGCGACGGCGATTGACACGCACCACGCTTTCGAGCAAGTACATCGCGCCCCAGTCCACGGTTTTGAACCGGCTGCGAAAGAACAAATGGATGATCAGCGGGATAGTGAAAGCGAATGCGCCAAACGCCAATGCTGCGTTGAGAAGACTCATCGGACCGCGCGTCTCCTTGCCGCAACATACTCATGCAAGACGTCGACAAAGGGTTGGTCCGTGGTGATCGGGATCAGATCGACGCGACTCCGTCGACTGGCCTCGCGCAAGGCCTCGTTGTGTTGGGCCAGTCGGTCCTGATAGGCATCTCGGATCGACGCGGCATCCACGGTCTGTTCGTCGATGGCATGTTCCAAGTCACGGAATTGAATACGTCCCGAAAACGGAAATTCCACTTCGTCAGGGTCTAAGATTTGAAAAAAGATGATCTCGTGCTTGTTGGCTCGAAACTGAGCCAAGGATCGTGAAATCGATTCGGCGTCGCCCATCGAATCGGAAATGATCACGATCAATCCACGCCGTCCGACTTTGGGAACGATCTTTCGGAATACGCCGCCCAAGTCCGTGTCGCGTCGTGATTGGTCCGCCACCAGTGCCGACAGGATCGGTTGCAGGTGAGAGGGACGGCTTCGCAGCGGGACCTGTTGCCGGAGGTCATTGTCAAACGTCACCAGCGCGACGGGATCTTGTTGTCCCAACATGAAGTAGGCGAAGGCGGCGGCGAGTCGTGTGGCGTATTCGTGCTTGCTCAAACCGTCGACGCTGCGAGTGCCCTTGTAGGCCATCGAACCACTCTGGTCGACCAACAAGTGACATCGCAAGTTCGTCTCTTCTTCGTACTGGCGGATGTACAAACGATCGCTCTTGCCGAAGACCTTCCAATCGATATTCTTCAGCTCGTCGCCTTGGACATATTGTCGGTGCTCCTTAAATTCGACACTGAACCCTTTGTGGGGCGAACGGTGTCGTCCACTGCAGTAGCCTTCAACGATCTCCCGCGCCAGAATTTGCAGTCGCGCGACGCGCGAAAGTTCCTTGGGTTTGACGAAATCCAAAATCCGCATGGGGGGGCTCGGGTTCGGTGGGCTGAGATTCGGTGGGGATCGATTTTGAGGGAATTGGACTGGATTATACCCTCTCACGGCTCGTTGATTCATTGGGATCGACGAAGTTCTCCCGTGGTCGATTGGGATTCCCGTCGACGACGAACAGGATGGCCGATGGCTTGGCGTCGAGGATGCTTCGAACGCGCTGCCATTCTGCAAGGAGGATCTGTAAGCTCACTCGATTCGGCTGGTATTCACGGAATATCGGCCGGATTCGCTCAGGCTTGCGGGGGTGATCGGTTGATCTCGAATTGCAGCAAGTCCACCGCCCGTTTGGTTGGGCATTCTACGGCGTTTGCCAAGGTTTTCAAAAACACCGCATGTCCGCATCGACCCGTCTGGGATTTTTCTGCGCCGTTGCCGCCAACGTGATTTGGGGCCTGTTTCCGATCTTCTGGAACCTACTCCGCGGGACGTCGGCGCTGGAGTTGGTCAGCCACCGGATCGTCTGGGCGTTTGTGTTTTCGATGGTGATCGCCGTGATTCGCTTTCGGCTCAGCAGCCGGATCGTTCGGGCGGCGCTGTTGGAGTCGCTTCGCCGGCGACAAACGTGGGCGATCTACTCCGCCGCCGCGTTTCTGATCGCGATCAACTGGGGGGCGTTTCTGTACGCGGTGACCAATGAGCAAGTGCTGCTTTCGTCGCTGGGTTATTACATCAGCCCGCTCTTCAACGTCTTACTCGGCGTCGTCGTGCTCGGCGAGCGATTGTCGGCCCCGCGTTGGGGCGCGGTCGGTTTGGCCGGCGTCGGCGTTTCGGTGATGACCGTCGCCGCGGGCCAATTCCCCTGGGTTTCGTTGCTGATGGCCGGTTCGTTTGCCGGCTACGCGTTGGTCAAAAAGAAAGCCCGCTTGGATCCGATGAACGGCTTGTTCTTGGAAACGCTCGTACTGTTATCGCCGACGCTGGTCTATTTGGCTTTGTTGTATCAAGGCGGTGCCGGCGACTTTGGTCGCGGCGACCCGGTGCTGGACTGGATGTTGATCCTCGGCGGATTTTTAACATTGGTTCCGCTGGCATTCTTCTCCGCCGCAGCACAGCGCATTCCACTGACGTTGATCGGCGTCCTGCAGTTCATCGGGCCGACACTGCAGTTCTTCGTCGGCGCGTTTTACTTCGGCGAACCGATGTCAACCGACACGCTCGTCGGGTTCGCGTTTGTTTGGAGCGGCGTCGCGGTGTTTCTGGCGACGCGGCGGTGAACGCCGGGGGACGTTTCTCGACGTAGGTCAGGCTGTGCCTGACGGCCCCTCGGCATGCACAGCATGCCCTACGATCCGCGTTGGCATGCACAGCATGCCCTACGATCCGGGATGGCATGCACAGCATGCCCTACGATCTGGGATGGCATGCACAGCATGCCCTACCAGGTGCGGGCGGCTTCGTACTGGGAGATTTTGTCCTCGAACTTGAGCGTTTGTCCGATATCGTCCAATCCCTGCAGCATCTTGTCACGTCGGCTGGCGTCGACTTCGAAAGGACGCTCCCAACCGTCGGCGTCTTTGACGATTTGATTCTCCAGATCAACGGTCAATTCGTACGTGCCCTTGGCTTTCGCGGTTTCGAACAGATGGTCGATATCGGACTCGGCCAACGTGATCGGTAGCACGCCGTTTTTGAAACAGTTGTTGAAGAAAATGTCGGCGAACGAAGGCGCGATCACGCTGCGGAACCCATAATCGTCGAGCGCCCAGACCGCGTGTTCGCGGCTCGATCCGCTACCGAAATTACGACGGGCGACCAAGATCGAGGCGCCTTTGACGGCGGGTTGGTTCAGTTCGAATTCCGGGTTGGGCGTTTCGCCGTCTTCCAGAAAACGCCAGTCGTAAAACAGGAATTGCCCGAATCCGGTTCGTTCGATCCGTTTGAGAAACTGCTTGGGGATGATTTGATCGGTGTCCACGTTGGCACGATCCATCGTCGCGACGACGCCGGTGTGTTTGGTAAAGCTTTGCATGGTTGATTGAAGGGTGGTGTTTGGTTGGAGTCGCTCAGGACTTGAAGTCCCACTCGCGGATATCGACGAAGTGTCCTTGGATGGCTGCGGCGGCGGCCATCGCGGGGCTGACCAGGTGTGTCCGTCCGCCCTTGCCTTGCCGGCCTTCGAAGTTTCGATTGCTGGTGCTGGCACAGCGCTCGCCCGGCGCCAACTTGTCGGGGTTCATGGCCAAACACATGCTGCAACCGGCTTCACGCCAATCGAACCCGGCTTCGCGGAAGATCTTGTCCAGGCCTTCGCGTTCGGCATGCACTTTCACTTTACCGCTGCCCGGGACGACCATCGCGTTGACCTTGTCGCTGACGTGGTACCCTTTGATCACCTCGGCTGCCGCCCGCAGGTCTTCGATACGGGCGTTGGTGCAGGAACCGATGAAGACGCGGTCAATCGCGACGTCCTCCATCGCAGTGCTCGCTTGGAGCCCCATGTAGCTGAGCGCGTCGCGGGTGGTTTTTTGATCGGTCGGATCGGAGAAGTCGGCCGGATCCGGCGTCTTGTCTTTGACGCTGATCACTTGGCCGGGGTTGGTGCCCCAGGTGACCTGGGGCTGGATGTCGGCACCGTTGAAGTGAAGCGACTTGTCATAGGTCGCTCCGGCGTCGGTGGAGAATTGTTTCCAGCGGGCGACGGCGGCATCGAAATCGGCCGGTGATTCCGGCAAACCTGCTAAGTAATCGAAGGTGGTTTGATCGGGTGCGATCATCCCGGCCCGTGCCCCCGCCTCGATCGACATGTTGCAGACCGTCATGCGTTCTTCCATCGTCAGATTTCGAACACAGTCGCCGGTGTATTCCAGCACATACCCGGTGCCGCCGGCGGTTCCGATTTTGCCGATCAAGTACAAGATCATGTCCTTGGCCGTCACGCCCTTGGGCAATTCGCCGTCGACACGTAATTCAAACGTTTTCGGTTTGAATTGCAGCAAGGTCTGTGTCGCCAAGACGTGCTCGACTTCGCTGGTTCCGATCCCGAAGGCGAGGGCGCCGAACGCACCGTGAGTGGCCGTGTGGCTGTCGCCACAGACGATCGTCATGCCCGGCTGGGTGTAGCCGTTTTCGGGGCCGATGACGTGGACGATGCCTTGGCGGACGTCGCCGATGTCGAACAGTTGAACGCCGAATTCGGCACAGTTGTTCCGCAGCGTTTCGATCTGTTTACGGCTGATCGGGTCGGCGATGGGCAGTGATCGGTCGCTGGTCGGGACATTGTGGTCGGGCGTGGCGAGCGTTCGCTCCGGCCGACGCACTGGACGCCCGTTGATCCGCAGCCCTTCAAAGGCCTGGGGGCTGGTGACTTCGTGAACCAGGTGCAGATCGATGTACAAAATCGCCGGTCCAGATTCCGGTTGGTGGACGACGTGTTGGTCCCAGATTTTGTCTAGCAAGGTCCGCGGGGCGGACGTGTCGGCATCGGTCATAAGAGGGGTGGGGGAAGCGTAGGAATGCTGAAATCGAAGCCTTCACTGTCGACTGAAAGCACGGAATTGTCAATGAGCGATCCGGCGACCAGAATGTGCGGGCGGCCGGGCGGGCGACGACGTGTCTTTGCCGCATCCAGTCGTGACACTCGTTCGTCGTCACTCTCCCCAAAAAAGACCGGCTTCGAAGTCGCGATGCATCGACCGCATCAGCTCAGGCGTCCGGGGTGGCGGCGGATCGGATCGCAAGCTGATCGCTTCCGCCGTGGGATCGCACGCGGCGAGGCTGCGTCAGAGGATCGCAAGCTGGAAGCTTACGCCGTGGGATCGCACGCGGCGAGGCTGCGTCAGAGGATCGCAAGCTGGAAGCTTACGCCACTTGACTGCAAGCCGGAAGCTTACGCCACTTGACTGCAAGCTGGAAGCTTACGGTACTTGACCGGTCCCCGTGGGGCCGCCGAAAGCGTAGAATCGGGGCGGCTACCGGATCCCCAATTTACCGCGGAGAATTTACCCGAACATGTTTGTCTGGATCGACCGGCTCCTGCTTTTGGCTCTCGTCCTTGTCGTCGCGGTGCTCACAGTGACCTCGTTGCCGGCTCTCGGCGGCGAAACACTGGGCGGCCAGGCGCTACTGGCCCACATGATGGCCAGCGGGGTCCTGGTGATGGGATTGCCCGTTTTTGCCCTGTTTTTCTTGCGGTACTTCGTCGCCAAGCGGCCGACATCGAGAGTTCAGAATCTGGGCTATTTGGCGACGGTGGCGACCGGACTGGTCACCATCGTCACGGTCTTTCTGTGCATGTTGCCGATTCCCTCAACGCACCAAATGCACTCCTTGATGTCGATTCACGCCTGGGCAGGATTTGCGATGATTCCCGCGATCGTGCTGCTGTTGTTCGGCGCGCGGGCTACACGATCAGCATCGCATCCCCATAGCTGAAGAAGCGATATTCGTTTTCGATCGCTTTGGCGTAGGCTTCGAGAATCAATTCCCGCGTGGCAAAGGCGCTGACGAGCACCAGCAAGGTGCTCTTGGGCAGGTGGAAATTGGTCATCAGCGTGTCGACGACTTGAAAGGTATACGGGGGCCGGATGAACAGATCGGTTGTTGACGTCCAGGCCCGCAGATCGCCCGACAAGTCGGCCGCGGCGCTTTCGAGCACCCGGACGCTGGTCGTGCCGACTGCCACGCAGCGACCTCCCGCGGCCCGTCGCTCGACGATCAAATCGGCATTTTCTTCCGTGATCTGTCCCCACTCGGTGTGCATCTCGTGCTCCTCCAGCGTCTCGCTACTGATCGGACGAAACGTCCCCAGACCGACGTGCAGCGTCACTGATGCCGTTTCCGTTCCCCCGTCGGTGATCTGGCCGAGCAGGCTGGGCGTGAAATGCAATCCCGCGGTCGGTGCCGCCACGCTGCCGGGGGCTTTGGCGAACACCGTCTGATAGTTCGAGACGTCCGCATCGACCATGTGCCCATCGCGAATGTAGGGCGGCAGCGGCACCCGGCCGTAACGATTCAGCCACTGATCGGCACTGGAAGATCCTGACAATTGATTTTCCTCGTCATTGGCAGCGGCCAGCCGATCGGCCGGCGGTCGGGGCAACACGAGCAGGTGTCCGTGCTCGGTTCGCGCGACCACCTCCAGCCGCATGCCGGGCAAGCCGTTGCGGTCTTCGATCGTGATCGTCTCCCCCGGCACCAGTTTGCCGCGAGTTTTGGTCAGCACCTCCCAAATGCCCGACCCCGAATCTTCACGCAAAAACAAGCCCTGCCAACGACCCTGCGTTCGCGTACGGAATCCGACCATTCGGGCCGGGATCACGCGACTGTCATTGAGCACCAACGTGTCTTCGCTGCGCAACAGGTCCGGTAAATCACGCACATGGTGGTGCTCGATCTCGCCGCTGGCCCGATTGACCAACATCAGCCTGGCGTCACTGCGGGTCGCCAGGGGTTCCTGGGCGATCAGTTCACGGGGCAATTCGTAATCATAAATATCAATTTCGCTCATGGACGAAGTGTAACAAGCCGCGCCAAGATTGAAGATAGGAGGCACGGTGGAACGACCGTCACATTCGGAGCCATTCGATGCAGCGGGGCGTTGGTCGATCCGACATGGCCGGAACGCCGCCGCATCAGCTTGTCGCTTGTCGATGGAAACTGGAAAAGGCGGCAAGCCTGTTCCATTCTGGATCGACCGGCCGGAAGCCTATCCGACGTTGATCCCTCACCAGCTGAACTCTGTCCGATCACCGCTGAGATGCCGTTTTACAATCTGGATGAACTCCGTCGAGCCGCCGCGGGACGTTGGGCACAGATCCTGGAATCCGCCGGTCTTCCGGCTCAGCTTCTGGACGGTCGCAACCGCCCCTGTCCCAAGTGCGGCGGACACGACCGGTTCGCAGCGTTCCCGGATTTGCAGCAACGCGGGGCCGTCCATTGCCGTCACTGCTTTACCCGCGGCTGCGCCATCTCGCCAAGCGACGGAATTGCCACGCTTCGTTGGTGGCTGGATTGTTCGTTCGCCGAATCGCTATCGTTCTTAGCCGACGCGGTCGGCGTCGCGCCCGAACGTGGCGACCTTTCGCCGTCGCTGCCCGGTGGTGGCAGTCGTGCGCGTCCTTTCGCGGCGCAGAACGCTTCGCCCTGCACGTCGCCCTTCCGTACCGAACTGCCCCAAGACGTCATTGACGCGCACACCCAATTCGCGCGTGATGCTTACCGCCGAATCGATCCGGAAACACGTCGTCGGCTGGCCGAGCAACTGTCCGCCAGCGAAGACGCCCTACGGGCGCTCCGCGTCGGCTTGACCGCCGACGGGCGAGGTTCAACCTGGCCGATGCGCAGTGAAGCCCACACGGTGATCGGCGTCCGGATCAGCGGGCTGCCCTGGACCGATCAACGCCGCGCGAAGTGGTCGCGGCGGGGGAGCCAAAGCGGGATCTTTGTCGCCCGCCGAAGGGCTACCAACACAACGTCCAACGCGGACTCGACAACGCTGTACATCACCGAAGGTGCTTCGGACACGGCCGCCGCGATCGGCTTGGGGCTGTGGGTGATTGGACGAGCCAGTTGTAGCGCGTCAACCTTCTTTGTCGACCGATACATCCATCGCCATCAACCGAGCCGGTTGACGATCATCGCCGACAATGACGAGGCGGGGAAAAGCGGAGCCAAGCGGTTGGCAAAGTCGCTTTGCCAAGCCCTGCCTCAATCGTTGTCCGCAGTCGACGTGATCGTGCCGCCAGTCCCGGCCAATGACTTCCGCGCTTGGGTTGCAGCAACAACAACAACCCCGATCGATTTGGCAGACGCCACAAAACTCGCCACCTTCGCCCCGCTGAAACAAACGACGTTCGAGTTTGGGTAGCGTTCCTGTCCCGGTCGCTGCAACGCAGCGACCGTAGGCGGCCAACGCCCAATACCGCTAAGTTA
>NZ_JANZKV010000178.1 GCF_025060895.1 Stieleria sedimenti
GCGCCTGAAGGCTGTACACCAACGGTGCGGATCGATGCCAACCGTTTTTCAGCGCTTCTCGCTCTCGCGGAAATACTCGCCGGGGAAATCTGCCTGAGGTGCGTGATCGGGATGACGCCAGGGGAAATTGGGGCCGCGATCTTCCAGCAACGGAATCTCGTTGCCCTCGGATTCTTTCAGCAACGACCAGAGTGTCTGATTCATGGCGTTGATTCGCGTTTGATGCGAGGGATCATCGATCAGGTTGTTCATTTCCTCTGGATCGTTTTCCAAGTCATAAAACTCGTCGCGATCCCAAAGCCCATGGCAGCGAATGTATTTCCACCGTCCACCGATCACGGCGTGCAAGGTCGGGGTGTGGGGATAGTTGCGTTCCCAGTAATATTCATACAGCAAGTGTTTTCGAGTCACGTCTTCGGTCGACGTTCCGCAGATTGATTTCCACAGACTGATGCCGTCGATGGCCGCAGGGGATTGGGCACCGGCGGCTTCCAGTAGCGTCGGCGCGATGTCGATATTGCCGATCAGATCGGTGTAGGTTTGGCCTGCAGGGATTCGGCCGGGGGCTTTCATCAACAGCGGGACCTTGGCGCTCGCTTCGTAAGCGACCCGTTTGTCGATCAATCCGTGATCGCCGAACTGAAATCCGTTGTCGCCCATGTAGACGAAGACGGTGTTGTCGGCGAGGCCGGATTGTTGCAAGTACCGGTCCAGGCGTCCCACACTGTCGTCGACCGCGAGGATCGATTCACAGTAGCGGCGGTAATAAACCGTCGGTGAGAAATCGGCCATGTTGTAACCGAAATCGACTCCGTGTCGGCTGTTGCGTTGATTGCGGACCCACATCGGCAGCTTTCCGCTCACCATTTGCTCGGGCGTCGGGATGTGAATCGGCAGGGCTTTGTCGTCGTAGCGTCCGCGATGTCGATCCGCCGGCACGAAGTCCGCGTGAACGCCCTTGTGGCTGACGTACAAGAAAAACGGCTTTTCGGTTTGCCGGTTGGTTAGCCACTCGATGGCATAGTCGGTCAACTCGTCCGTGATGTAGCCTTTTTGTGCAACGCGTTTCCCATTGACGTTGAAACCGTCGTAGGTGGTTTGGGGCACTTCACGTGTCGTGCCATGACCGTCCGGCCAATAGGTGCCTTGCCCCTTGAACGCCACCCAGTGGTCGAACCCACGCTGCGGGTCATCGATGTCTCCACCCATGTGCCACTTGCCGACGAAGGCGGTTTGGTAGCCGGCTTTTTGAAGCTGTTGGGGAAAGAACACCAGGTTCGAGTCGACGGGATGGTAGTTGTCCACGACGCGGTGGTTGTGCGCGTATTGTCCGGTCAAGATCGACGCGCGACTGGGCGAGCAAAGCGACGTCGTGACATAGGCATTGGTGAACAGCGCGCCGGCCGAGGCGATCGCATCGATGTGGGGCGTTTCGATGAACGGATGGCCGGCAACGCCCAAGCAGTCATATCGATGGTCGTCACACAGGACGAACACGATGTTGGGAGGCGCGGCGGCACAGGCGTTTTGGCGGTTCCAGCATGAGAGCCAGGCGATCAGCAACAGCAGCAGGGCGGGGACGACGGACCGGTGACGGGCGATGCTTTGTGGCATGGGATCAAATCGGGGGACCAGGGCGAACGGACAGAGGCGTCCAAGATAGTCTGACGATCGGCTGGGCGGGGACGATCGAGAGATTGCCTGACTGGATCGAGAGATTGCCTGACTGGATCGAGAGATTGCCTGACTGACGAGGCGATCGGTATCCCGAAGGGATGAAAGCACGTAGCCGGAGGTGAGCGNNCACAGCGTTGCCGTTCGGGGTGGGCCAACGCCGTTGGCCCGTCGGCTCGCGGCCGCTGCCGATCACTCTTCGCGGATGTCGGCGGTCAGGATGGCTTTGGCGGTGACAGATTGATCGCCGGCGGTGGTGATCAGGACGGTCACCTTTTGCGGGCCTTCGGCGTCGGTCGGGGTGAAGGTGGCGGGAACGATGTGGATCGTCTTGGCGACGGTTGCTTGGGGGAAGGAGACGTCCCAACCTTCGCAGGTGATCGATTCGATCGTGAAGGGGGTGGCGCCTTTGATCACCAATCGCTTTTCAATTTTTTGCCCCGGCTTCAGGCTGCCGAAGGCGATCGCCTGGGGAGAGATACTGAGCGGGCTTTCGACGGTTCCGCTGACCGGGAAGGGGACTTCGGGGCGTTTGGTGTCGTTGGTGATGACGATGATTTCGTTTTGGAAGGGCCCCGTGGGCGCGTCTTCGCGGATCGCGACGGTCAACTCATAGTCGGCTCGGCCGGCGCTTCGGCTGACCAGTTTCTTGCTGGGGACCAACCACGGCACATTGCTTCGCACGTCGGCAATTTCCCAGTCGCTGCGGCCGGCATACAGCACACGAGTGGTCTTGCTGGCCGTTTCGCCTTGATTGACGGTGCCAAACTCGATCGCACCGGGGTGGAAGACCATGTCGCTGCGAATGTAGCCGTCCACACGCAGCCGTACTTCGCTGAAAAAGGGCTTGTCGACCACAACGGTCAGCGTCGCGCCCTTGGTTCCCCGAAAGGTGTCGGTGTTGAATCGCGCCAGAATCGATCCCGTTTGTCCGGGCTCGATGTACTCGGTTTCGACGATCGGCGTCGTGCATCCACAGCTCCGTCGGACCGTTTGGATGTGCAGCGGTTGCGTGTAGGGGTTGTAGACCGGGAAGCGGAATTCCGTTTTGGAAGCAACGGCCACGGTTCCAAAGTCATGCTTCTTGATCGCAAAGGCGTTGTCGGGCCATTGAGACTGGGCCGGTGCGGATGCAGCGATCGAAAACGAAGTCGCAATGGTCGCAAGAGTGATAACGGTGGCGCGGAACATGTGTGGGAATCCCCCCGGATGGCGATGTTGTGTAGTGACAGTGTTCATGCAGCGCGAATACTCCACAAGGTGTTCCCCGCTGGAGGGAACCTAGGTCGAGAATTTGACATTGGTCGCCACGGCGCCGGAAAAAAACAATCGCTTGGAGTCGCGGCGATCGGGCGGCTTGCTCCATTTTTCCGGGATGAATCCTGTTACGATGGGAATGATTACCGAATCCAGGTAGACGGGCAAGGGAATCCCCCTCGGTTGAACTGTTTTTCCGCAAGATCCGTATAATCCCGCGGTCGGATTATCGCGACGACGTCGACCTTGCGCCCCGCCTTGCTTCGACACTTGCTTTGCAAGGTCCCAATCCAGCCAATCCACCGCTTTTTTGATCGTCTGGACGATGTTATGGAATGGCGCAACAATCTGAACGTGATGGACAACCACCCCAACGATCCTCCCGGAGCCGACAGCAGTGGAGCGGAACGGTTTGCCGCTGCGCTGGAGCGTGTTCGTGAGGGAGACGACGAAGCGATCGGCGAGCTCTGGAACGGATACTTCCAACGGCTGGTACGTTTGGCGGCCAAGCGTCTGCCGTCCAACCTGAAGCGAGCCGGTGACGAAGAAGACATCGCACTGTCGGCCTTCAACAGTTTCATCGCGGGGATTCGACGCGACCAGTTCCCAGATCTCAGTGGCCCCGACAACTTGTGGGGGTTGTTGATCACGTTGACCGGCCGCAAAGTCAATGCCCACCTGAGGTTCCAGACCCGTCAGAAACGTGGCGGCGGTGCCGTTCGGGGGGAATCGGTGTTCATGCATGAAGACGATACCCGGAAGTCACCCGGCATCGGTGGGGTTTCTGACGAATCGATGACCGCAGATCTTTACGTGGAGCTGGAAGAGACATGCAATGCTCTGCTGGATCAATTGCCAGACGCCCAGTTGCGTCAGATCGCGGTGATGCGGATGGATGGGTTTTTGGTCGACGAGATTGCCGACCGGTTAGGGCTCAGCAAACGCGCGACCGAGCGGAGGTTGCAATTGATTCGGCGGACTTGGTCCGAAGCCGTCCATTCCAACGACGAGGAAATGGACGAGTCGGTTTGAGCCTGGTGAGTGAATGGTCGATCGTAGAACACCCGATGGCTGCGGCAAGCGACGCGGCACAAACAAGCCTGTGACCCGGTGGTAAAACACGATGAACTTGGACGACCTGACCGCCGACGAATTGGCCGCGATCGATACGGTTTGTCTGGAATTCGAGGAATGCTTTCCGACCGATCGTCCGTTGTCGGTCGAACAGGCGATCAAGTTGTTTATTGAGCAACATCCCAGTACGCCGCTGCGCGAGCACATCGAACTGTTGCGTGAAGAGCTGCTGGCAATCGAAAACGAACTGCAATCGAAACGACGTCGCGCCAGCCAGGCGGCCGAATCCCGGCCCACACCGTTCCAGTCTAAGACCGGCGTCCCCGTACAACCGGACCCGGTGTTGGGTTTTGCCGACCCGACCGGCCCGCCGGTCGGTGAGCAACCAGCGTCCGATGCCGATGCCCCGGTTGCCCGCGCTGATGTTGCCCGCGCTGATGTTGCCCGCGCTGATGATCGTCCGGCGGCTGTCGGTCCACGAGCGACCCAATGGATGGCTCCGGCGCCGGTTGCGGGGCGATCACCGAAATCGAGCGAACGCCCAGCCTCGGAGGACGGTTCCGCCTCGGCGAAATCGCCTGCTGCGGCGAAATCCCCTGGCACTGCTGATCGAGCCGGTGCCAACGATCGCTTGGCCCGCGGCGAATCGGTCAGCGCGATCGGGCCGTATGCGATCGGTCGGATTCTGGCCCGTGGCGGCATGGGGATCGTCTATCGCGCCCTCGACACACGGCTGGACCGCCCCGTTGCGATCAAGATGTTGGGCTTTCCGCACTTGGCACCGTCGGACCCCAAGCGAATCGAACTGGTGGAGCGATTTGAACGCGAGGCCAAGGCCGTCGCGGCGCTGTCGCATCCCAACATTGTGGAGCTGTTCGACGTCGGGATGGCGGGCGATGCGCCGTATGCGGTGATGGAGTTTCTGAGCGGTCTGACCTTGGCCGAGCAACTGGTCGCCGGTCCGATGTCTCCAGAGCAGACCTGTCAGATCGGGATGCAGATCGCAGGTGCACTGGCGACCGCGCACGCCGCGGGAGTGATCCATCGCGATTTGAAACCACAGAACGTGATGCTGGTCGACCATCATGATTCGGCAGGCGATTCGGCGCCGAGAGTCAAGTTGGTCGATTTCGGACTATCGCGGGTCAGTGATTCAGCGTTCGCCGATGCCGACCAAGACACCAGCCGGACTCGATCGGGGATGATTCTGGGAACACCCGGATACATGGCGCCCGAACAGGCGCGGGGCGAATCGGCGACCAGCGCGGCCGACATGTTTGGATTCGGGTGCGTGTTGTACGAAGTGTTTTATGGAAAGCAGGCGATCCCCGGTGAGACTCCGGCCGATCGATTGGCCGGCACATTGAGGGGAGAAGTCGAGTACGATCACGGCCCATGCGAGAAGTCGGCGGTGTTGTGTGAGCTGATCGCCCAGTGCCTGAACAAGGATCCCGCCAAGCGTCCGACGGCGACGGACGTCTATGCGCGTTTGCGTCGCTTTGACTTGAGCAGCAGCATCGCGGCAACATCGCCGCGGACCAACGAATCGGTCGACCGACACGGAGCCGGCGAGGGAATCTTGCGGCGACACGTGTTGACGACGTTGGCCGGCGGGCTATTCGGCGGCATGCTGGGCGGACTGTCATTGGGCAAGACGTCCTCGCGGATGGGATCGATCCAATCGATCGCGGTCTTGGAGCTTCGTGACATCAACGCCAAGGCGGGTGAGCGGACCGGTGGAGCGACGCCGTTGGCCGACCGGAGCCTTGCCGACGGTGAAATCCTTGCCTCGGCGCTCGTCAATGAACTGTCGGCGGTGGACGGCCTGACGGTGCTTCCCTACCGGCCGCTGACGGCCCAAACGCCCGAGCAGTTTGTCGCGCTGGGCGAAGAACTGGGGGTCGATGCGTTTTTGACCGGGGCCTTCGAAAGTCAAACGGCGGGACAACAAACCTATTGGGTCGTCAGCTGGCAACTCGTCAGTGCCGTCGACGGCAGCCTGATCGATGGCAAACAATTTGTGACCGAACAGTCGGTCGCCATGCCGGGAGGACAGTTCCTGACGCAAAGTGCGGTGGCGTCAGATGTCGCCAAACAGATCGGACGTGCCCTGGTCACCAGCGGGCAAAAAAGCGATGCACCGGACCCGATGGCCTACGGATGCATGATGAAAGGGCATGCCTACGCGGATGCCGACAGCACCAAGGGCCTCATGCGGGCGCTCAGTTGTTTTGAAAAGGCCCATGAAGAAGACCCGCGGTTGAGCGAACCGCTGGCGGCAATCGCCCTCGCTTCGCTGACCCTGGCCTCACGAACCGACTCGGCAGAGTCGCTCGCCCATCTGGAAAAAGCACGCAGCAGCATGACCAAGGCGCTCGAAAAAGATCCCAACTCCGTCGACGCTCGATTGGCCCAAGCGATGATCGAATGGCAGTCGCTGGATCATTTCGACGAAGCCTATCGGATCTTCGCCGAATTGCACCGCAAGTATCGATACAACTTCCAAGTCCAACACCAGCGCGGGTTGCTGTTGGCGGCGCTCGGTTTGGGCGAGCAAGCGATCGACGCATTGCGGACGGCGACGAAACTGAACCCGATGTCGATGCTGATCAAAACCGACAAGAGCCGCGTGGATTGGTTCTTCCAATATGATCGTCGTGCACTGATCGATGCACAACGCTATCGCGACTCGACGCCGGAATCGAATCCTTCCCGAATGCTCGCTGTCGGATTGCTGATCGACATCTACGAACAGCGAGGCGATTTTCAAAACGCGGCCGAGCAGCAGGGGATGGCAATGACGCCGACGACGTCACAGGACTATTTTCGCATGCGTCAAGACACGTTGGCAGAGTATCCCTACGGCCCGTTCGGCACGACTCTCAATCGGGCCATCTTTGATTTGCGGACCCTGCCGAAGCTGGACGATTCGATACTGGGTGTGTTGAGCGAATCCGGAGCGACGATGTTCTCCCTGTTGCTGGCCCAGCATCCCGCGTTCTTCCAGCTTCGCATCCGCCCGGCCGCCGCCCCTTACTTGCCATCGACAAAGAATATCGGACGGAGTGCCTGACCGGGCGGAGTGCCTGACCAGGTCGGTGCGGGATGGCCGTCTGGAAGCCGCCGCGGCCAAGCTTTTCCTGGAATCGCAAATGACCTTTACGGACCGCATGATCGAGTTGGCGATCGCAATGAAATCCGCCGGTGTCCCCTGGCAACCCTCGGCGGGACACTATGTCTTGGACCAAGATCGGGTGGTGCAGCGAGCGTCACCGTTTCAGGAGCACGTTTACTTCGTTCTGAACCTGCCGCACTTCGTGAAATTGGCCGGTGGGGTCGACGCGTTCGTGGACAAAATGGTCTGGTTGCCGACCTGGGAACAGTCGCGTCAGGTCCTTCGCGATGCCGGAATGACGGACCAATGCCTACAATCGATCCTGCTGGAAAAAAATTCGATCGCCCGGCAAGAGGAGTTGGTGACGCTTTACGAGCTGATCCTGGATCGTTTCGGCGGCGCGTCGCTCTCCGCCGATTCCCCCAATCTTGCCGTCTAAGGATCGGACGACGGGCAGCTGTTGAATCGCTGTTGGTGGGATAGGCTTCGAATCCGTGGGTTCGGCATCGACGCCATGATGTGAGCCCGTCGCGCGAGCGCGAAACGCCGCGTTGCCCCTAGCTCACACGTGCGGGCTTCAATCGACAGCCCGCTCGTGCCCTGCCGCGACCAACAACCACCCCCGCTTGGCTGAAGGGATGAGCGAAGGGATGAGCGAAACGGCGCGAGCCGTCCGGTTTCGGCTCGGACGACCGCAGGGCGCGCGCCCTGCCGCGAACCAAACCACATCGCTCGACCCGGACTGGGAAAACGCTCGTTGGGGCGATTGTGACGCCGTCGATCGGCATCGCTGATTGCTGGAACCGAGACCCTTCGTCGACTAGACTGCAGACGCGTTCACTTTCCTTTTCTCTCTCCGCATGAGCGACTTTTCCCGCATGCCGACCGCAGCAAGAACTCAGGCCCTGACGTTGCTCAACAAGGTGACGTGTCCGCATTGCTGGCATGCGTATGCGCCCGAGGAGTCACTTTGGATCGCCGAACACCCCGATTTGTTGGGCGATGCCAAATTGGGGTTCCAGCACGCCAAGCGGTTTTTGCCGAGTCGTTTCAGTCCCCAGGGGGATGCGATCGATGAGATGGGGCAGTACGCGACGCGGATGGCCTGTCCCAAATGCCATCTGCACGTCCCGCGTTCGATGTACCAGGTGCCGAGCCTGTTCTTCAGCATCTTCGGTGCGCCGGCGTGCGGCAAAAGCTATTTTCTGACATCGATGTCCTGGAAACTTCGTCAGACCTTGCCGAAACGATTCGCCGTTTCGCTCAGCGATGTGGATGCGGAAACGAATTCGCGGATTCATGAATACGAAGAGTTACAGTTCATGAACCCGGATCTGGACACGCCGGTCGCGCTGGCGAAAACGGAGGAGCAGGGGGACATGTACGACACGGTCGACATGGGCGACCACAGCGTCTCGTTGCCGCGGCCGTTCATGTTCAATCTGCAACCGCTGTCCAATCATCCGCGTTACCGTCTCAACCGCGAGATTTCCAAGTTGGTTTGTCTGTACGACAATGCGGGGGAGAGTTTCTTTCCCGGAGCGGACAAGACGGTCAACCCGGTCACCCGGCACTTGGCCTGTTCCAAGTGTCTGTTTTTCTGTTTTGATCCGACACAGGACACGCGTTTCCGCCGCGCTTGCGAAGGCAAGACCGAGGATCCGCAGATGGTGTCTCGAACCTCACGCTTGGCTCGCGAGACCACGGTGCGCCAAGACACGATTTTGTTGGAGGCGATCCAGCGGGTGCGTCGCCATGCCGGCCTGCGCGACGATGAATTGCATCAACGTCCCCTGATCGTCATTGTGACGAAGTGGGATGCGTGGAAGAATCTGTTGCCGGATGTTTCGTCCGAGGAGCCGTATTTGCCGGTCAAGGGCACCAAGTTCTGCTCGCTCGACAGCCGACGCATCAAGGAAACGTCTGAGCGGGTCGGCGAGTTGATGGCGGAGATTTGTCCCGAGATCGTCGCCGCGGCCGAAGGGTTCTCGACCAGTTTGACCTTCATCCCCGTCAGCGCCAGTGGCAGCAGCCCGACGGTCGATCCGGCAACCGGCACGTTGGGGATTCGGCCGCGAGACATGCAGCCGTATTGGGTCGAGATCCCGATGTTGATGGCGTTGCACAATTGGGCGGGCGGTCTGGTCGGAGCGACCGGCGATACCGCCTCGTTGGACGACGGTCGCTGGCTGACGGAACAACTCGAGTGACCTTTGAGTACTGAATTACTTTACACGTCCGCGCCCCAAGGGCTGCGTCATGGCAGTCGAGGTTTCTGTACGGTCCTGACGACGGCCGGAATGCCGATCAACGTGATCGGAAAGTTGGAAGCGATTTCCAGCTACCGGCATCTGTTTCCACCGGACAGCAACCGGGCTTCGGAAAACCCCGTTGCGCTTGCCCACCAACGTGTCAATCTGGGCGGTCAAATCGTCTCGGTCCTGTCTCGCGTCGCGGCTTACGGGACCGACTACTCGGGCCGGACCAACAAGATCGCCCATCACGTCACGATCGACCCGAGCGAAATGCCCGCGGCGGGGCCGGCTTGGTTGATCCGCCAGGCTTCGATCCTGCGCAGCGAGTGGTTGGGGCAGTGTGAAACACCGGCCACTGGACCGGCGATCCCCCGCGGCGACCAGCCGTCACGCATCTGCACGTCGTGGAAGTCGGTCGCCGGTGATGCCGGCTGGGGCGGCGTGGTGGCCGAAGCGATTTCGCAACCCGACGCGACGCCGTTGTGGGTGATTTACCCGCTGAACCAGCAGGGGCGACTGCTGGAGCTGATCGACGAATCGATCGCCCTGCTGCCGACCAGCCAACGCTGGAGAGCCACGTTCAATACGTTTGCGGCGAACATCCCGCCGGACGTCGAATGCAAGATCCGCTTCGTTCCCGTCGGTACCGAAGAGGCACGGTTTGCGGCTTCCGCTGGAAAAGCGATCGATCTGACCAAGCACCCATCGATCACCACGGCGTCGCAATGGGTGGAGCGGGCACGGGGGGTGATTCGCGGAGAATCCCGAACGCCGATTCCCAGCGGCGGATTCAATGCGGTCCAGGACGTCGACGTCGCCGCCCCGGTCGAGTCGTCGTGGTCGTCCGACGATGACGCGCCGGTCGGGCCGCCGCCGCCGATCGAACCCCCATCGTTGCCGATGGACTTGATCCGCGGCAGGGAGCGACGCAAGAAACTTGTGCTGGCCGGCACGGTGTTGACCGTGATCATCGGATTGATGGCGACCTGGACGGTGGCACGACTGATGGCGGGGCTTCCCATTCTGCCCGGATCCGGACCGCCGCCGGCACCGCAAATGCCGATCGACATCACGCCGCCGATCGAAGAACAAGAGCCCGTTCTCGCGCCGGCTCCCGTGCCGATCGAGACGCTCGATCTGGTATTGCACTACGACAAAAAACAACTGCTGAAGTTTGCGGTCCAACACCCCGACGAAGAAACTCCGCTGCCGGAGCCGGTTTCGCTGCGGGGCTATGTGCGACTCAAGCCGATCCCCGACGATTCGCAGAATGCTCCCGACATCAAACGCACCAAACTGGTTGCTTGGGGCGGCGGTGCCCTGCCGTTGGGAAAGACCGAGGAACTCGTCGTCGCGACCACACAATTGACCGAGCGGACGCAAACGCTGGCCGTGGAGCAGTTGCCCTCCATCCCGGAGGTGTTGGGCCCGACCAAAGTTTATTGGAGTCGCCAGACCGGCGACCTGATCGCGATCGCCGAATTAGACGTTTCCAACGAAAATGAACGGTTTCGCGAGCAGGGTCGGGCCTACCGCACCGCCGCGGTCAAGCTTGCCCGATTCGCGGATTTGGCCGACTCGATCGAGCGAGAGAGCGCCTCGTTGCCGCCGAATTTAAAAGAGGTCACCGAAGCGTTTTTCCGCCACTTGTTCCCGGGCAAGGCCCAGGCTCGGATCGAATCGCTGATTCGCCGGGCCGGAGGAGTGGACCTTTCCGAGGCGTCAACCAAACTGAAAGCGTCGTTGCGGTCCAAGCTCGAGTCGTCTAACAAGGCGTTGAAAAAAGACCAACAGGCGGCACTGGTGCAGATCGTGGACGACTGTGGACAACTCGGCCAAGTCGCCGCCGAACTCCATCGCGCCTTTGCCGTCCTGGCAGAAGGTCATCGGGTCGAAGTTCCCGAATTGAAATTCCTGGAATCGGAATCGGTCGTGCTGCGACGTGTTCCGCTTCACCTACATTTTTCCTGGTAAGTGTTGCCATGCCGACGACCGTTGACAAGATCCGACGCGCTCTCGAGAAACGCGATGGGATTGCCGAAGACGAGATGCGTGTACTCGCCGATTCCTACCGGACGAAAGTCCAGGAGGTCAATCAGCGTCTCGACGACGCCGTCATGTTGCTGCGCAAAGGGCTGCGCAGCGAAGCGATTCAACGCGTCGAAATGACGCCCAATGCGCTCGACGCCGCGGCCGAACTGGAGTTTCCCGAATGGGATGAGTGGAACGAGATCCTGCAGTTCATGGGGATCCCACTGCCGCCCAAGCTGAACCAAGATTACGTCGCCCAGATCAATGAAGCGATCATCGAAAGCCTGCCGCTGGACGCCCTGCTGCGACGGCATCGACGGTTGGCGATCGCAAAAGCGCCGTTGGCGGTCCGGCTGAGAACGCTTCGGCAGATTGCCCGCGTGGATTCGGCCAACAGTGTCTGGCAGGACGATGTGGAGAAATGGGAAAAGGTGCGGCTCAGCCAGATCGATCATGAGCTCAAGCACGCCCTGGAGCAAGAAGACGCGCGCTACCTGTATCAATTGAACCAAGAGCTGACCAGCGGCAACTGGCGGGTCGCGCCCTCGTCGCGGTTGATCGATCAATGCGCCTTCGCCGCCGAAGCCCACGTCCGCCAATCTCAAGAATCCGAACTCGGTGTCTTGGCCCCGCAAATCAACGCGGCGTTTGAAGATCGTGACGAGTCGCTCGCCAGAACGCTGCGATCACAATGGCAATCGGTCCGCGGCAAGTACAAGGTCAGTGTGCCGGGCCATTTGGAATCCAGCGTCGCCGGGGCGATGCAGTGGCTCGAAGATTTGGATCGGCAAGCCGTGATGGAAAGTGAACGGCAGATGGCGATGGCAAATCTGGAATCGACGCTGGAGTCCGATTCGCCGATCGAAGAGGTCAAGAAGGCCTATGATCAGGCATCGCGGTTTGGTGAGCCGTTGCCCGAAGATCTGACGCAGCGCGTCGAAGAGCTGGCCAAGCAGCCGGCCAAACAAGCCAAACGCAAAATGATCCTGATCGGAGCCGGTCTGGCAGCGGTCGTGCTGGTGGGAATCATCGGCATCGGCATGTTCATCGCGTCCTCGGGAAAGCAAACCGCACAACAAGAAAGCGTCGACCAGATGACCCGGTTTGTCGAGACCGAACAGTACGGCGCGGCGATGGATTATTACAACTCGGTGCTTGCCTCCGACCCGGACCTGGCGCGGTTGCCCGCAATGGTCGCGATGCAGGCGACGGCAAAGAAAGCCATCGAGAAACAGACGGCACGACTCGAATTATTCGAGAAACTGATCGCCCAGGCCAGCAACGACGACCCGGCCTTGATCGACGAAATCCTATTGCCGCAACTCGACGAATTGGCCGCCACGCCAGGCGAACAGGCCCGCGTCGATGATCTCCGCAAACGCAAGGCGGCCTACCGGGCCGGCGAGGCGATGCGACAGTCCGACGAAATGATCGGCAAGGTCGCCGAGTTCCAGCGACAGTTCGGCGAACTGTCCTCACGCGGTGATTCGACCGCCAACCGCCAGGCCATCGGGCAGTTGCTCTCGTCTGTCGTCCGGCTTCCCAACCAATTCCCGCTCGCTTCGGACGGGGCGCGGGCGAAGCAGGAAACACTGCGTTCACAAGTCGATTCGACGTTGAAACGTCTCAAGGACGAAAGCATGGTGTCCCAGCAACGCGATGCGGCCATCGATTCGTTGCTCAACTCCCGTTCGTTGGAAGTCTACTCCGATCGGCTGCGCGATTATTCCACGCAGTCCGTTTCACGCACCGACTTCGTCGAATTTCGTACGGTCATTGATGAAGAAGACCACTGGTTGAATGTGGAGCGGACCAACGCGTGGCTGGCCGATCTGGAGTCCAAGTTGAACAATGGAGTGACGTCGACCGAAGCGGCGGCGTTGATCGAGTCGGCGGAAAGGATCCAATCAATTGTCTCGCCCAATCCGGTCTTGCAGGCCATGCCGCGATTTACCGAGACGATGAAAGAGATCGTCGGGCGGAAGGTCATCCTGGACGGCGCCTTCGGGCTGATTGCCAAACATCCGCTGTCGCAATTGGTCACGCTGCCGATTCCAGATTCTGAAAGCCCCACCGGCACGACGTCGCATTTGATCTACAAGACCTTTGCCGAGCAAAACACCGACCGCATGGCCCGCGCCGGTAGTATCGGCGTGGACGTCGTTTCCGATCCGCTGGGCGGTGTCCGCAACCGAGCCTTCCAGGGGCCGTTGCCGAAGGTCATCGACGAACCGATTCAATCGATCGCCCAAGTCGTCAGCCAAAAGTCCAAGCAGGCGATTGAGTTTGACAGCAAGTGGGAACTGACATTTCTGTTGCAAGTCAGCGAGGTGATGAAGCGGCCAGAACTCGACGGCGTCATCAAAGAATGGCTGATCTATTACTTGCTCGACGCCGCCACGCGCGGCAGCAATAAACTCAAGGAGATGATTCCGTTGACGATGCGAACGCTGGTGCGACGCAGCACCGTCCGCGAACAGTGGCACCAGTCGCGACCGACCGACCCCGAACTGAACGCGGAGGTCAAGCGGGTGATCGCAGCCGAATTGCCCATCGCCTATCGACGTTTGGCCAACCCCTTGTCCGACTACGAAAAAATTGCCGCCGAGCGGCTCAAGTGGGTCGGTTTTCTGACCAAATCGTCCGGCAACCAAATCGAGTATCATCTTCGCGGTGGAACTCCAGAATATGACGGCACGTTGTATGTCGCCGCGGCCTCCAGAGAGGGTGACGCGGAAACGTCGATTTTTCCGGTCGGAAAACTGCAGCAAGGTCATGTTCAATTGACACCCAATCCCGTGCATCAAGTCCCCGGACGCCCCCTGTTCTTGTTTCCGAACTGAATCGCATGACTCAAATCGAACGTGTCTTTATTCGTTTCCGCGGTCGAACGATCGGCCCGCTGACACCGGACAAGGTCAAGGACATGGTCCGTCGGGGCCAGGTCACTCGGATGCATGAGTTGTCCGGCGACGGGTTGAGTTGGATGAAGGCCGATGAGTTCGGTAACTTTTTCCCCCGAGCGGTCGCCAGCGGTGGCATGGCCGGCGATATGGCGGCGTCCGCATCGAGCGTGCCGCCGGGTAGCGAAGGATCAGACGGCGAAGGCGGCACCGCGCCGGCTTCCAACGACAACGCCACGGCGCAGTGGTACGCCCACGTCAATGGTGAAAAACAGGGACCGGTTTCGATGGACCAAATGCGTCTCTACAGCGAGGCGAAAATCCTCAAGAAGGATTCGCTGGTTTGGAAGAACGGCATGGACACGTGGAAACCGGCTGCCGAAGTGATTCCGGAATTGTTCGGCGGTGCCCCAGCCGGCGGCGGCCAGACGATCGTGTCACACGTCACCAGCGAGACGCCTCCGTCCGACGGCGGCGCGCTGTCGACCGAGTTGGCCAAACACCACGCGCTGATTCTGGCTTTCGGCGTCAGTCTGCTGATCATCGCCGCGATCTTCATGGTCGGCCAGATCGTGGCCCTCAATCAGGGCGGCAGAAAATTGAAGTCCGATACGATGTCCGCCGCGATCCGGATTTCGCTCAGCGGTGTGGCCGCGATCGCGGGCGTGATGGCGGTGCAGTCGGCGGTCAAACTGAAAGCCGCCGCCCAATCGTCCTCGGCCATCGCCGCCTTGATGGCCGCACGGACGTTGAACCAATTCTGGCTGCTGACCTCGGTCGCCGTCATGATTTGGCTGGGGATCCTGTTGCTGATCCTGATCACCGCCCTGGCCACCAACGTGCCGATCACCAACGTGTTGGCCTAAACCATCCGAGCCCGGCGACTCCACCGCGTCATGCAAGGCATGCCGTCACCACGTAGGGCATGCTGTGCATGCCGTCGCTTGGTAGGGCATGCTGTGCATGCCTTCGTTTGGTAGGGCATGCTGTGCATGCCGTCGTCACTGAATAAAATCTCCCTTTTCTTGCACGGATCATCGCGTCGCTTCCCACTAACTCGGTAACTGTTTCCCGACTCTGTTTAGTGATGAGACGAACGATGCGACTGACGCTGCGAACGTTGCTGGCCTACTTGGATAACACGCTTGAGCCCCAGGAGGCGGAAATTCTGCGGCAAAAGGTCGAACAGAGCGGGTTCGCCACGCAACTGGTTCAGCGAATCCGCCGCTCCGTGGCTGACCCTTCGTTATCCGCTCCCGCTCCCGATTCGGTGCATCCGATCGAGGAGCCCAACATGATGAGCAACTTTTTGGACAGCACTCTGTCGCCGGAGCAGATCGCTGAAATCGAAAAGGCCTGTCTGGAATCGCTGCCACATCTTGCCGAGGCGGCCGCCTGTCATCAGATCTTGACGTTGGTGTTGGGACGACCGGCCGCAGTGTCGGATCAGTTGCGTGAGCGTGTGATCGCGATGGTCGACGCCAACGGCAAGGTCGTTGCGACGGATCCGTCGCTGTCGACCGGCCCGCTCGGGGGAACCGCATCGCCGGCGATCGCCGGCGAAATCGGACCCCGTTATTCCGGCATCGATCTCACCGACGCCGATGACAGGGCGGCAACGCTGCCGCCCGCAGAAACTCCAGACGACGCGGCCGTTGGAACGTTTCCCGATGCATCATCGGAGCCGATCGCCGATCCCCGAGCGACACCGCCGCAAGACGTGAAACCGGTCGGAGTGAGCGATAGTGGGGTGTTTCAGGCGGCGACAAAACTGCGTGAACAGTCGCATCAATTTGCCGAGGCCGGGACCGCATTGGACGATGCCGAGCCGCTCGCAGGCGATCGGCCACTGAAACAATTGGAACGTTCCGATTTCTACGACGGAGAAGTGCGCACGTCGCGGATCACCCCGTGGCTGGTAACGCTCGCGCTCGTTGCGATCTTGTTGTTTGCCATCAGCAAAATATTCACGCCGCTGCTGGGACCGCAAAAACTCGCTCAGTCCGATGCCGAGTCCGGTGTTTCCCAATCCGACAGCGATGTGCCCGCGTCGGGCGACGGTGCCGGCGAATCGAAAACCGATGAGTCGAAAATTGGTGAATCGGCAACCGGCGATGCAGATGCAGAGGTTGACGACGGGTCGGGCGATCCGATGGCGATCGATCCGGAGATGTTGCCGGCGCCGGAACCGGTCGCCCAACAGCCGCCAGTTCCCGGGACCGACGATGCGCCACCGGAGCCTGATTCGGCGGCCGACTTGGTGGAGGTTCCCGCCACGACCGAGACGGCGGAACCGATGGAGGGTTCCGATGCACCGCCGCTGCCACCCACTCCCGATCCATCGATCGCACCCGACAATCCCGATCCGCTGGACGGAAACGCCGAAGTGGTGATGGAAGATTCCGACGCGCCTCCGCTGCCGCCTGGGATGGCCGAAGAACGGATCGCTTCGTTGCCCGATACCAAGACGCCACGCGCTACCGATTCCGAGACCACAACGCCTGAAATGGACAGTGCGGTTGACCCGACCACGGATGATGCCGCCGCATCCGAATTGGCTCTCGCAACACTGGTTTCCGACAATGCGTTAGTCGCCAAGCGGCAGGGGGAATCGAACTGGACGTTGATGGCACCCGACGCCGCCGTGACCCCCGGCAGCGTGACCGTTTGTGGCCCCGAGTACCGCGCCAATTTTCAGCTGTCCGGAGATGAATCGCTGACCAGCACGCTGGTCGGACCTGCCGAAGTCCGTTGGGAATCGGGTCAGGCGACGGTGAACATGGAGATTCGTTATGGCCGGGGCACGGTTGAATTGCCCAAACCCGGAAACAGTGTTGCCATGACGGTCGGCGAGACCACGATTGTTGCCCAGACAGAAACGGGGCAGGCTGTGCTGGCATTCGAAGTCGCGCATCGTCGTCAGTTGGGGGCCGACCCGATGGTCGTCCAGAATCATCAGACCGTGGTGGTGCTGACCAGCGTCGCGGGCAACGTTTCGGCCAGTGGGCACGGCGACGCGGTGGAGGTTCCTGCCGGTTCGCAGGTGGTTTTGAAGCTGAACGAATCGGATCCCGGTGAGCATTCGGTGACTCAATCGACACCGTTGCCGTCTTGGATTGATCCGGAAGTGGACACCGGATCGTTAGAATCAGAGGCGGCAAGCGATTTGCTGGAATTGGTTCGCGGCGACGGATCCGATTCGCTGCTGCTGTCATTGCGAGTTGCCTTGGGATTTCGTCGTAATGAAGTCGCGGCGCTCGCCGGAAAGACGATGTTGGCGTTGGGTGATGCCTCGGCCTACTTCGGTGTAGATGGACTATTGAGTGATCCCAAGCAGCGTCTTTACTGGTCATCTCATTTGGATGCCGTCCGCCAGATGATGGACCGCAGCATTGTCGACGCCGCAGCCGTCAGGACGGCAATCGCGGGGCAAAACGCGGCGATGGACAACGCCGACGGCGACACGTTGTTTCGCCTACTGATCGGGTACTCACAAGACCAATTAGAAACCGGCGGAGACGCCGAATTGGTGGCCGATCTGGAATCCGGGTCGATGCCCGTACGGGTTTTAGCGTCGGAGCACCTGCGCGACATCAGTGGCACGACACTGTTCTTCAAACCCGAAGAGGAAGTTGCCAGTCGTCGCGAGGAAGTGGTTAAGAAATGGAAGGTTCGGTTGCGGAAGGAATCGATCCGATATCCGGAAGCCGAATGAGTTCGAACGTCAAGCGTGTTGCGCGAGTGCTGATCGCAACGATCGTCATCGTGGGGCTGGTCCTGGCCGCTCGCAGTGCCATCACGCAGTGGAGCCATCAACAGGATTTGGCCTTGCAGCGGATCGCGAAAATGGAAGCGGCGATCGAATCGGCGAAAACGGTCGCGGAGCGTCGGCAATTGGAGAGTGACGTGGCTTTGGCTCGGTCCCAGGTTCCGAACGTCCTGAATCTCGCCTGGGGAAAAATCGGCTTGGCCGCCGTGTTCTATGGACTCGGGCTGATTCCCGGCGGGTTGGTGCTGTACGAAGGAACACGGGTGTTGGGCTATCGCGTCCGTCTTCAGGACGCTTTGTCCGCCCAAGTGGTCGGCCATTTGGGAAAGTACGTGCCTGGCAAAGCGATGGTGGTCGTGATCCGGGCGGGACGACTGGCGGGGGGGGGCGTTCCAATCGTCGCGGGTTCGATCGCCGTCTTTTTAGAAACGCTGACGATGATGGCGGTCGGCGCGGCGTTGGCGGGAGTTCTGATTTTCCTGTTGCCGGTTCCGCGATGGATCGCTTGGTGTGCACTCTGCGGAGGCGTCCTGGCGACGCTACCCACCCTGCCCCCGGTGTTGAAGCGGCTGGTCAATAAAGTCTCCCCCGAACCAACAACCCCGCCCAATCTCCCCCTCCCCCCGGGGACAGACCCCAAATCGTCGGGGACAGACCCCGGGTTGGCGGGGACAGACCCCCATTGGCATCAAGTTAACGAGTCACCCTCCCGTAGGCGGGAGGGTCGAGCGCAGCGAGGGGAGGGTTCCGGCTACCCAGCATCCACCGACACCAACAATGACGTGTCGAAAACCCTCCCCGCGTCGTCGCAAACTCCTTCGCGACCCTCCCAGAGGGAGGGTGACCCCGGGTTGGCGGGGACAGACCCCGGGTCGGCGGGGACAGACCCTGGATCGTCAGGGACAGACCCTGGGTTGGTGGGGACAGACCCCGGATCGTCAGGATTGTCGGGGACAGACCCCTGGTTGGTGGGGACAGACCCTGGGTTGGTGGGGACAGACCCTGGGTTGGTGGGGACAGACCCTGGGTTGGTGGGGGCGGAGTCGGTGGTCGTTGCGGTTGGCCATGACTGGCGTTTCTTTGTCTCTGCTTGGATCGGCCAGGGCGTCGCTTGGGCGCTCATCGGTGCGTCGTTTGCCTGTTTGGTTGATAGCATTCCGGGAGAGCGGACGGCGCATTCCGCCCTGCTGCTCTACGCCGCCTCGGTCGCTTCGATCGCGTTGGCGATGGTGGTCGGGTTCGCGTCGTTGCTGCCCGGCGGTGCGGGGGTTCGCGAGTTGACGTTGGCTGTGGTTTTGGCGCCGGTGATCGGAGGATCTCACGCCCTGTTGGCTGCGATTTTGGCTCGACTTCTGTTTATTGGGGTGGAATTGCTGGCCGCGGTCGCCGTGGGACTGCTGGGGCGAGTGCGAGAAAGCGTGCTTGCGCACGAATGAGCGGAACCTGGACTGCTAGGACGGGTTTCATCGTGATAGACTAAAATGCTCGATTTCAGGCATTGATGCCGATTCTTCATTTCTCTTAGCGTCCCCGATCGTTTGGCTGTTAGCGATTCCACCGCACTGCGTTACCAGCAATCGGACCCCGACGTCCGGTTGATGATTCGTGTCAGAAACGACGACGCCGCTGCGTTTGAGGAGTTGCTGCGAAAGTATCAGCCACGGCTGGTTCGTTTGATGCGAACGATCGGTCCCAAACCGGATCTGGCAGAGGATCTGGCGCAAGAGACGTTCATGCGTGTTTTTCGGGCGCGACACAGCTACGAGCCCGGCGCCAAGTTTTCGACGTGGCTGTTTACGATCGCGGCCAATGTGGCGCGAAACGCGATGCGTAGTCAGGGGCGGCGTCAGGAGGTCAACGAGATCGACGCACCGGTGACCTCGGACGGCTCCCAGGCCGTGGGCATTCTGGCCGCGACCGCGTTGGATGCCAGTTCGCTGATGCCAGGTCGCTTGGTCGAAGGCAGCGAACGCGGTGCCATCGTCCGCCAGGCCGTCGAAGCCTTGGGGGAGAGACAGCGGACGGCGCTGATGCTGTCGCGTTTTGAGAATCTGAGTTATGCCGAAATCGCTGAAACGATGGGCCTGACCACCAAGGCGGTCAAATCGTTGCTCAGTCGAGCACGAGTCAACTTGCGCGAAATCTTGCAGCCGTATATCGAGGCGGGGGTGATCCCGAGCGAGGTGGAACCATGAGCGAAAGTGTCTTGCTAACCGACGATGAACCGGTTGATCCCGACGATGAACTGTTGGTCGCCTATTTGGATGACGAACTGGACGACACCGAGCGAAAGGCCGTCGAGAAGCGGCTGGTCGCGGAGACCGAGTTTCAGCGGCGCCTGCAAACGCTGCAATCCGGGTGGGAGTGGCTGGACGAGCTGCCCTCGGAGTCCACCAACGAGAAACTGGTTGAATCGACCATCGAGCTATTGGTCGCCGACATCATTCCGGAAAAGAAATCGGAAGCCGGCTGGGTGAGCAAGCATTGGAGACAGCTGGTCTTCTTCGCCTTGGTGGTCGCCGGTTTTGCCGCCGGCGCCATCGGCATGTCGATCGCCAATCGGATCGCACTTCGCAATGACCTGGCAGAGCTGGCGATCGCGGAGGACCACGAAGCCTACAAGCTGGGCGACAATTTTTCGTTCTACTACCAGCTCGCTTACAACCCCCGCTGGCAAAACATGATCGAAACGATGGAACAGGTCGGTCAGCGAGAAATGGCTCCGGCCAGTGTGGTCGCTTCCATTCCATTACAAGACCGCGACGCTGCGCTACAGTCATTGCCCACTGAAACCCGCGAGAAGTTGGTCGTCCGCTGGGAAGCCTATCGCGGATACAGCGAAGAGACCAAGCAGGAATTGAGGCGGATCGCCGAGGAAGTCCGCAACGCCAAAGACAGTGAAAAACTATTGCGGACCATGAAAGCCGCGTCGGTCTGGATCGAAAGCGTCGGTGAAGAATTGCGTGATGATCTGCAAAGCACCGACGAAGCCGTGCGGCAGAATGCAATCGACCTGGCGATCGACATCACGATGAACGATCTGGCCCGTGATTCGGGAAAACTGATCAGTGAAGAAACCTCGGATCGGATCTATCTGTGGTTGCAATGGTTGTTGAAGGAACGGATGGAGCAGATCCCTGGTTTGGCCGCCGGAATTGAACGGGGCAAAGCCATGCTCAAGGAGCAGGGACGCGACGATCAATGGGCGGAGTACTTCACGCTTCGCGCGATGGTCGACGACCGCGATTGGCGAGGCCGGGGGCCGGGGTTTTCCGGATTCGGAGGCGGATTGCGACTGGGACCCGGCGGTGGCGGGCCAAGGGGGCCCGGGGCCGGACCAGACAATGGACCGCCGGGCAACGGTCGACCGGCACCTCATGACGAAGATGATTCCGACGCCGACGAGCAACGTGATCCGGGGCGACGCCCGTCGCCACCGCGGATTCCTCCCGTCACCGACCGCGAATACCAAGACCTCAAGGCGCTACTGGATGATCAAGCCCGCGAGGACCTGAGTGCGTTGACGAGTCTGTCGACCGAGCTTGCCGGTGAAGTGGTTGCGGTCAACGATACGCTGCGGACGTGGACCCTTGAAGCGCTCCGCCGGAATTCGCCGGCGTTCCAAGCCGATGAATCGACTCCGCTTGATCGCTACCGTTCGCGAGAAGAGCCGGACGTGTTGGACCTGCTCCCGCCGGAGGAAATCATGAAGGCGATTTACTACCGCCCTGATCGCCGCGGAGGCCGACGCTAAGCTGACCTACGCGCACTTGATGCAGGTCGTCGCGAACGGCAAAATCTCCAGCCGGGCCGGATCGATGTGGGCACCGCAGCGAGCACAGATGCCGTAGGTCCCCTGTTCGATCGCGTGCAGTGCTTCTTTGATTTGGTTGATCTCGCGCATGGTGACGTTCCCCAAACCGGCGAGCACTTCGTCTTCTTCTTGCTCGGTCGCACGTTCCTCCCAGTCTTCGTTGACCGCTTCGCTGAGGTCGGTGTCAATTCCCTCGACGCGAGTGACCAGCTTATCGAGCTTCGCCTGTAGCTCGGCGCGGACGGCCGAGTAGTCGGGATTCGGTTGTTCGGATTCAGTTGTCATCACGTTCCTTGAAGAATGTCAAGATGAGCTTGGCAGACGAAACCACCAACATAGAACAAACGCACCCCCACGTCGATTCCACCACTCCGCTTTCCGCCCATGGTCGCCGTTCAGTTGGTCGTCAGTTGGTGCTGAATGGCGGCGGAAAGGGCAGCCGGGTTTTCGCCGCATTGCTGCCGGACGGGTGATCGGAAGAAGGTAAGTGAACGGCGCCACTGGCCAGGAATTCGATCAACAACTGGGCACGATGGTCGACGTTTTGTTCGGCCAGCAACCGCAATTTCATCGCCACCGACAGCGGCAGCGTGTGCGAGATGATGTCCGTGATCGGCCCCAACCCCATCGAGCCGGCCAACAGTTCGCTCAGCCCCTGCTGGACACTCTGGCTGGCCGGGATCACCTCGCCAAAGGCAGCCAACAGTGCGGCGCGAAGCTGGCTGCGGTCGTTCATCCCCGATGGCGGATAAAGATCGTCCAACACGTTGATCTTGGCGATCCGGAAGCAACGCCCTGCATCGACTTCCGCTGTCACCTGGGCCCGTTTGATGCCGACCAGCAAGATGTTGTGCCGGTCGTCATCGCGTTCCACGTGGGAGACGATTTTCCCGATGCAAACGGTCGGGTCGATGGGAGGATCGCCCTTGCCGATCGGTTGCGTCTCGGTCAGCGTCGCCATTGCGATCAACTCGTCGCTTTCGAGTGCCTCGGCGAGCATTTCGCAATAGCGGGGTTCGAAGATGTGCAGCGGCTGCATGGCGTGCGGAAACAGGACCAGCGAAGGCAACGGGAACAAGCGGACCTGACCGTCAAAGTCGTCCGGCAAGCGAGTCAAGTCGTCCAAGTCACCCATCAATTTCACTCTTCGGCAAACGCCATCAAGATCCGCAACACGTACCAAAACAGCAGCACGACTGATGCAAACAACGCCAGTGATGCCGCGACGTGCTGGTCGGTACGGTAGTGGTGCAGCACGTTGGAGGTGTCGTACAGGATATACCCCGAGGCAAGGGCGACCATCGCCACGCTGAACCATAGCCCGAGCGAAAAGCCCATCAAGATCCCTGCGAAGATCGCACCCATCGCGGCGAATCCGCCCAACGCCAGGAATTTGCCCCAGCCACTGAAATCGGCACCCGTGATGAACACAAACGCGGTCAGCCCCCCGAACACCACCAGCGTCACGGCGGCCGCCATCAGCGGGGTCTTGGGGTCGACGAACGTGATGGCCACGTACAGGAGCGGGAACAGCAGCGCCGCCTCCGCCACCACGTACAAGCTCAACCCCGCATACTGCATCGCGGGCGAGGCCCCATTGGCGGCCCAAGAGCGGGCCAGCCAGCCGACTCCCATGAACAGGACCAAAGCGATCAGCCACGTCCAGGGCGACACGCTCTGGACCAGTTGCATCATTTTGGCCTGCGGGACGACGGTGAAAATCACCGCCTCGATCCCGATCAACGCCAAAATGGCGCCGAACAGGTGGGTGTAAGTTCGTCGAATGAACCCCGCGCGAGCCGACTCGTCGGCAAACGCGGCTGGCACTCCCACATCGGTCACGGAATATGGATTCACATTGCTCATTGAAACATCTCGCTGATTGGAAAATCGCATCCACCCCGGGCATCATCCCAGGCACCATACCAGATGCAAGCCGGGTGCGCTGCCCCCCGACGACCTGACGCCCGCGAAGCTCTCACTGCCCAAGCTCCTGATACTGCGTCACTATAGCTTTCCATGCGTCGGTTTGATGCGCCGTATGCCGTCGGAAACGCAAATTTGAGCTTGCAAACCGAATCAATCGCCCAACAGGCAACGCCCCTGCAACCGTCACGGTTTCACAAGTATGCTCGCCGGAACAGTGGACGACATTGGTGATCGGGGGCTCAAATAGGCGATGACTACTTTCGCACGCAGCGGCCAACGCGCGTTCCACCCGCATCCGGCCGTCCGCGTGATTGGCCAGCCAGTGAGATAGGCTCCCCGGTCCGTCAGGTTCGCCGGAGCCGCCCCAGCGCGTTGGACGTCGGTTCCACTGACCCGTCGCGACATCCACCCTACCCGGTGGTGGCACGTCTGAACCAGATGTGTCACCCACGTGGACGAAGTCCGCGCCGCCCGGGGCTCTCGCGTCCCATGTCCACTCCTGGAACTACCTTCACGTTCGAGACTTCATGATGACCACTGCTGATACACCTGGAACCTATCTTGTCACCGGTTGCGCGGGCTTCATCGCCAACAGGGTTGCCTCGCTGCTGCTTGACGCCGGGCACACGGTCGTCGGCGTGGACAACGTCAACGACTACTACGACACCTCGCTGAAGGAGCACCGACTGAAGGCACTCGAGTCTGATCGATTCCGTTTTCATCGGATCGATATCGAAGACCAGGATGCGTTGGCTGGACTGTTCGACGCCGATTCCTTCGACGCCGTCTTCAATCTTGCTGCCCGGGCCGGCGTCCGGTACAGCATGGAGAATCCTCACATTTACGAGACGACCAACTCGTTGGGCAGTCTGAATCTGCTGCATCAGATGCGGCGGACCGGCGTCGGCAAATACATCCTCGCGTCGACGTCGTCGCTGTACGCCGGCCAGCCGATGCCGTTCAACGAATCGCTGCCGGTCAACACGCCGATCTCCCCCTATGCGGCCAGCAAGAAAGGCGCCGAGGTGATGGCGTACAGCCACCACTACCTGTATCAGATCGACGTCTCGATCTGTCGCTACTTTACCGTCTATGGGCCGGCGGGGCGTCCCGACATGTCGATTTTCCGATTCATTCGCTGGATCGACGAGGGCGTTCCGATTCAACTATTCGGGGACGGTGAACAGTCCCGCGATTTCACCTATGTCGACGATATCGCCCGGGGAACCATCCTGGCGGCGAAACCCGTGGGATACGAAATCATTAATTTGGGCGGGGGTGGGACTCCGGTTTCGCTTAATACCTTGATCGGCATGCTCGAAGACCGGCTCGGCAAAAAAGCGATCATCGAGTATTTGCCCTTCCACCAGGCAGATATGATGACCACCAGTGCGGACATTTCGAAAGCCGGAGAGCTGCTGGGGTGGAAACCTGAGGTTTCGTTGGAACAAGGATTGGACGAATCCGTGCGTTGGTATCAGACTAATAAACCGTGGTCGGAAAAAATTGTTCTACCATGATTCCCCCCGACCAGACCGATCTTGTTGAGCCGAAGCCTACCGTGCCCCATTCACGTCGCCGCATCGTCTTTTTGAATCGGTCGTACTGGCCGGACATTGAAGCGACCGGCCAGTTGCTCTCGGACTTGTGCCGAGGTCTGGCCCCGCACTTCGACGTGCATGTGGTTTGCGGCCAGCCGAACAGCCCTGAACCGAACAGCAATTATTTGCAGGTCGGTGCAGAGGTCCGCGACGGCGTCACGATCCACCGTCTGGCGCATCATCAATTCGCCAAGAAGAACCCCTTCGGACGAATCCTCAATCTGCTCTCGTTTTTTTATTCCGCACGTCGCTACCTACGCAACGTCGATTGGGGGGCCGACGTGGTCATCAGTGAGACCGATCCGTTTCTCTTGCCGATCGCGGGGGCGGAGTACGCCCGACGGGTGGGCGCCGAGCACTGCGTTTATCTGCAAGACATTTATCCCGATGTGGCGGAAGCGGTCGGCAAGGTACGTCTACCGCTGGTCGCACCGCTGCTGAGGCGAAAGTTGCGCGGCGCGTACCAAAATGCCTCAAGAATCATCGTGCTGGGACGCTGTATGCGGAGGCGACTGACCGGGCCTCGATGGGGAATCCAACGTGACAAGATCGAAATCGTGCCCAACTGGTCGGATTGTCAAACCATTGTCCCGATCGATCCTCGCAACAATCAATTTCGAAAACGCTTTGAATTGTCCGACGCCTTCGTGGTCATGCATTCCGGCAACATGGGGCTGACGCAACGTCTGGAAGTGTTGATCAGCGCGGCGGCCGAGCCGCATTGGCCGGCCCGGGCAAAACTGTTGCTCGTGGGCAACGGGGCGTCGCGTGACAAGTTGCTCGAGCACGCCGCGCGGTTGAATGTTCCCCCGGGGCGCGTCGAATTTGTGCATTATCAACCGCGCGACCAACTGACTGAAAGTTTGTCCGCCGCCAATGTCCACGTCGTCTCGATGCACGAAAACGTCACCGGTTGTCTGTGCCCGAGCAAGTTGTACGGTATCATGGCTGCGGGCCGCAGCGTGATTGCGGTCGCGGACCCGCAAACGGATCTGTGCCAAACCGTTCGCGAACGCGACATCGGCTGGTGCGTTCCACCGGGATCTCCGAGTGCCATTGCCGATGCCGTGGCCAAAGCCGAAGCGGAATCGCGTCGCACCTCCACCTGCGACTTTGTCAATCGACAGCGTCGATCAAGGGACGCGGCGATCCGTCACTTTGACCGCCCCGTGATCGTTAAGAAATTCTCGCAAATCCTCGCCAGCATCCTTTCCGATCACGCCATCGACCTGACCGACCACAATCTGCACGAAGCCTCGATCGGTCAGCATCACAGTGCGTCGGATTCTGGTATCGCGCTGACGCACTGAATTGTCTGACGCACTGAATTGTCTGACGCACTGAATCTTTGCCCCTTTACATTGCTGACCCGTTGAAGCTCAGCAAACCACACATGCCAACGGCACTCATCACCGGAATCACCGGTCAGGACGGGTCTTATTTGACCGAGTTGCTGATCAGCAAGGGCTACACCGTCCATGGAATCGTGCGGCGTAGCAGCATCACCGCTCGCGGTCGGTTGGATCAACTGTTTCACCAAGAAGACGTCTACAACAAACGTCTGTTCTTGCACTACGCAGACCTCAGCGATGTGACGACGATTCGTCGCATCCTGCTCAAATCAACTCCCGACGAACTGTATCACTTGGCCGGACAGAGCCACGTCGGGGCGAGCTTTGAGATACCCGAGACGACCTGCGAATTCACCGCCATGGGCACACTTCGGTTACTCGAAATCCTGCGGGACTTGGACAAACAACCCAAGTTCCTGCACATCAGCAGCAGCGAAATCTTCGGGCGTCCCGACCAGTCCCCGCAGAACGAAACCACGCCGATGCGTCCGGTTACGCCCTACGGGATTGCCAAGGCCTTTGCGACACAAATGGTCACGCTGTATCGGGAATCCTTCGGTTTGTTTGCCTGCAACGCGATCTGCTACAACCACGAGTCGCCCCGCCGCGGCGAGTCGTTTGTGACCCGCAAGATCACGCGAGCGGCCGCCGCGATTTCGATGGGACTGCAAAAAACGCTTTCGCTCGGATCACTCGATGGACGTCGGGACTGGGGGTACGCCCCTGAGTACGTCGAAGCGATGTGGCGGATGTTGCAGCAACCCGCCGCCGATGACTTTGTCGTTGCGACGGGAACCGCGCACAGTGTCAAAGATTTTCTGGCGGCGTCGTTTGATGCGGTCGGATTGAACTGGGAAGAGTTTGTGACCCAAGACCCCCGCTACATGCGACCCAGCGAAGGGACGCATTTGGTCGGCGATCCCAGTCGGGCATCCGAATCGCTGCAGTGGACGGCTGAAACGCAGCTTCCCCGACTCGCCGAAATCATGGTGCAGTCCGATTTGGACGCGCTGACGACGTCGCATCAACGTGCCGAAACCTGAGCCGATTGTATTCGCGCCAACGTCTTTCCGAATTGCTGCACTGGATCGCTGCGATCACATTCGGGATTGCCCCCGCGATGTTGGCCAGCGATTTCGGTGGCATCTTGCCATGGACCAAGTACACCTCCGCGGTCGCATTGACCCTCGCCTGCTCGATCGCCCTGCTGGCCCGATCGCTTTCGGTCGGCTGTCCGGGCGAAATTCGCTTGCCGCCCCAGGCGTTTGCGTTTACCGGGGTGTTGTTGGTTTTGTTGGCTGCTGCCATGTTGCAAACCATGCCTCTGCCGGCGCGTCTGGTCGCATGGCTGAGCCCCGCCAGTTATTCCGCGTTTGTGATGTGGGCGGGCGGGATTCTCCCCGTCGATCTCTCCCAATCCCTCACGATTTCGATCGCCCCATTCGATTCCAGGCACGCGATCGCCAACCTTTCGATCGCCGTTCTGGTCTCGTTTTTTGCCGTCTGGGTGTTTCACCATCGGGGGCGAACGACTTGGTTGCTCTCGGCGATCGCCGTGGGCGCCTGCTCGGTCGCACTGATCGGGCTTGTCCGCAAACTGTTTCCCGCGTTTCACCTCTGGAGCTTTCGCAGCGGCGGCGAAGGGGCGCCGTTTGGAACGTTTCTGAACCGAAACAACGCGGCGTTGGCGATCAATCTGGGGATCGCATCGGCGCTGGGGTTGATCGTCTATCGTGGCTCGACCCTGTCGCACCAAGGCGACGCGGGCGAGTCGGCGGAGCGACAAGCGGGACGCAAGACGTTCCGTATGCCATGGCTTCGCGATGGGGTGTTGCTGACGGCCCTCGTTTCCCTGTGCGTCACTTTGGTCGGTTTGATCGGCTGTGGCTCTCGCGGCGGACTGCTGTCGATGTTGGTGGCCGGCGTGGCCACGGTGGCGCTGACACGCGGAAACCGCGTCCGGCTGGCAGGCGTGGTGGCCGCAATCGCGGTGGTCGTGTTGGCCGTGGTGGTGGTGTTGCGAACCGGTACGATTGGAACCGAGACACTCCGCGAAGACACGTTTCAGCAAATCGGTTCAACGGTGTCGCGGGGCAGCGAACGATTGTCGACCGACACCCGGCTGTCTCACTGGCCGGACGGATTTCGCACGGCGATCGAGCATTTCCCCGGCGGCAGCGGATTGGCGTCTTATGGGTACGCGTATCTGCCGTGGCAGCAAACCAGTCCCTGGCGTCATTGTCTGCACGCCGACAACTTGTGGTTGGAAATGTTTGTCGAACTCGGCCTGATCGGCCTCGTCCTGACGGCATTGGTCGCAGTGTTGATGGTTCAGAGCCTGAGACGTTTGTACGCGTCGACAGATCCACTCGACCACGGGATTGGGATTTCCGGTTGCTACCTTTGCGTCGTGATCGCCGTCAGTCAGACCTTCGACTTCGGACTAATCTTGCCGGCGAACCTGTTTGCGGTTGTCATGCTCTTGTCCGTGGTCGTGGCACGTGCCTCGACGGTGGTGTTGGCTGCGAGCGGACGCGAGAGCGCGTCGTCGGGCACCAGCGGCCAACCGAAACTAAAATTGCTGCCGCAGGGCGTTTGGTGGCGGTCACCTGGATTCCTGCGAGAACGCGTTTTTCAGATCGCCGGTGCGGCGGGCCTGTTGGTCATCGCTGTGTTCGCCATCCATCGACTTCGCTTCGACAGCTGGGTCGACTTCGCCGTCCGCACCGCCGATGCAGAGTTCCAGCATCAGCGAACGGACCAACAATGGCTGGACCGATTCGCCGCCGAGACGCGTACACTTGCCGGGCAACACCCACACCCGGATCTGCTGGATGTTCTGACCAGGATCGATTTCCAACGCGGTCGTCTGCTGGAGTTGACCTTGATGAACGCCGGGCGAGTCCCGCAGGCTCAACAGGCGGCGCTCTACGCGGCGACCTCACGCGGACGCCGGCGACTGGCTTGGCGAGCGGCCGATCCCGTGCTTTCAATGCATGTGACCGACGCTGGAAAACCGGTGCCCCCGATGCCGCTGAGTCCGCCATTGCGTTTGCCGGGTTCACCCTATGCCCAGGCCCTGCAATCGGCCGAAGCGTCGCTGCGTCAACGACCACTGGCGATGCCACCGCGTATCGATCAAGTCTATCTGGAATTCATCCACCGATCACCCGAACGCACCAAGGCGGCGATCCGTCAATCCGCTGCGCTGTTTCGAAACACCCCCGAGTTGCAACTTCGTTTCGGGGCGTTGGCAGCCAATCACGGTGACTATGCAACTGCGGTTCAAGTCTGGCGCCGCGCAGCGACGCTCGACGATCACATGATCCCACGCGTGTTGGGACGTTCTCGCCGGTTCCCCGATTTTCCGCTCGAAGACCTGGTCTCTGCCCCCCGCGACGCCTTTCCACATTGAAACCAGATAGGTCATGAAAATATTATCCGTCGTCGGAGCACGGCCGAACTTTATGAAGATCGCGCCGATCATGCGCGCACTGGACGGTTATGGGGACCGGGTACAGCAGACTCTGGTGCACACCGGCCAGCACTTCGACGAAAAAATGTCGGACGTTTTCTTCCGTGAACTCGAGCTGCCCAAACCCCACGAGCACTTGGGGGTTTCCGGAGGATCGCATGCGGGTCAAACCGCACGGATCATGCTGGAATTCGAACCGGTGATCTTGAAACATCGGCCCGACTGGTTGGTCGTCGTCGGCGACGTCAACTCGACCGTGGCCTGTTCATTGGTGGCATCGAAGATCGGTGTTCCGATCGCCCACGTCGAAGCGGGCTTGCGCTCGCGCGACAACACGATGCCGGAAGAAATCAATCGCAAGGTCACCGACGCGATTTCGGATTTGCTGTTAACCCCTTCGCCTGATGGCGACGCCAACCTGATTGCCGAAGGCGTTTCACCGGACCGAATCCACTGCGTCGGCAACGTGATGATCGATTCGCTGATTCGTGCGTTGCCCAAGATCGAACAAAGCGAAATCTTGTCGACTCTGGGGCTGACCGCCGGCGAGTTCGTATTGGCAACCCTGCACCGGCCCAGCAACGTCGACGATCCGGAGATGTTGGCCGAGTTGATCGCGGCACTCAATGAAATCTCAGAGTCGTTGCCGATCGTGTTTCCGGTGCATCCCAGGACTCTGGCGAGATTGGAAACGGAAAACATCACGGTCGCCGACGGTATCAACATGGTGGACCCGCTGGGCTACTTTGATTTTATGGCGTTGATGAAATCGGCAAACGTCGTCATGACCGACTCCGGCGGCGTCCAAGAAGAAACGACCTACCTGGGCGTCACGTGCCTGACCGTTCGTCCGAACACCGAACGGCCGATCACGATCGACGAAGGCACCAACCGCCTGGTCCAACCGGGAAAAGACACGTTGTTGGCGGCCTGGAAAGAAGTCCAATCGAACCCGCCCCGGCGCAAATGCCCCGCGCTCTGGGACGGCAAAGCCGCCGAGCGGATCGCATCGATACTGATCAGCACGCAAGTGGGATAGGTTCCCAGCCGATCTTCCGTCTCTCAATCAATTCACAAGATCCAGTTGGAAAAAGTACGAACCATTATCGAACCTCCGAAGGCGACCTTTCTCCCCGATTTCGGAGAGATCTGGCGTTATCGCGACCTGTTGATGTTGCTGGCATGGCGTGACATCTCTGCGCGGTTTCGCCAATCCGTCGTGGGCTACGGTTGGGCCGTGCTGCGGCCACTGATCACATCGCTGATCTACACCCTCGTGTTCAGCATTTTTATCCGCGTCGAGACGGACGCCCCCTACGTGATCTTCGCGTTTGCGGGGCTGATCCCGTGGATGTATTTTTCGCAAGCCCTGATGTCCGTCACGGGCAGTATTGTCGGCGGCGGGGCGATGCTGACGAAGGTCTATTTTCCACGTTTGGTGCTACCGCTGGCAACGGTTGCGGTCGGACTGGTGGAAGTGGCGCTTCAGCTTGTCGTCCTTGGCGGTCTGATGGCGTGGTTTCGCTATGTCCCGGGAGTTCAAGTGATTGCTCTACCGATCTTCATCCTGATCGCGGTGCTGACCGCGTTGGCGTTCGGGATATGGCTGACGGCGCTGAACGTCAAATACCGCGACGTGGGTATGGCGGTGCCCTTTGCGATTCAAATCTGGATGTATCTCTGTCCGATCGTCTACCCGATCACCATGGTGCCGGAAAAGTATCGGATGCTTTACGCACTCAATCCGCTCGTCGGCGTGATCGAAGGTTTTCGCTGGTGCCTGCTGGGAAGCGCACCGCCGGATTGGACCATGATGGCCGTCTCGTTGACCGTCCTGGTCGTCGTCCTGTTGGCGGGAATGGCATGGTTCAAAAAGGTCGAAACGACGTTCGCGGATGTGATTTAGACGCCAATTTCTTCCTACTCTGTTTCCATGTCCACTGCGCTCACAATCGACAATCTCTCAAAACGCTATGCGTTGGGGCTAACCCATTCAGGGTCAATCCGCGATGGAGTGAATCGCATCGCCAGCATGCTATTGGGAAGGAAACCGAAGCAAAACTCGGTTGCGCTGGAGAATAAAGAAACCGTTGACGAAAATAGAGCATTCTGGGCGTTGCGAGGCATTTCGTTTGAAGTCGCTGAAGGCGAGGCGATCGGAATTATTGGGCGCAATGGTGCCGGGAAAAGTACGCTGCTCAAAATCTTAAGCCGAATCACCTCGCCGACTTCTGGACGGATCGAAATGATCGGTCGCGTCGCCAGCCTCTTGGAGGTGGGGACAGGGTTCCACCCTGAGCTGACGGGTCGCGAGAACATGTACCTCAACGGCACGATTCTGGGGATGACTAAGTTGGAGGTGAATCGGCAGTTCGACGCGATCGTTGATTTCGCCGGAGTTGAAAAGTTTATCGACACGCCAGTCAAGCGTTACAGCAGTGGCATGAAAGTGCGACTGGGTTTCGCCGTCGCGGCTCACCTGGAGCCGGAGATCTTGATTGTCGACGAGGTGCTAGCGGTCGGTGATGCCGAGTTTCAAAGTCGATGTTTGGCGAAGATGAACGATGTTGCAAGCTCCGGCCGAACAGTCATTTTCGTCAGTCACAACATGGGAGTCGTCCGCAGCCTGTGCCGATCGGCAGTCTATCTGCGAGATGGACAGGTTGTGAACGTCGGCGATGCAGAAACGATCGTTAGCGAATACCTCTCAGATGCGATACCTGTTGCGCAAGACCGTTCGGAATGGGATGCACGTCGCTCCGGTTCGGGCGAGGTCGTGGTGACAAGAATCCGAATGCTGGAAAACAATTCAAAGAAAGAAGTCACCGAGGTGATGGCTGGTCAAGACGTCACGTTTGAAATCGAATACCAAGCGAAGGACGGGGTCAAAAAGGTCAATGCCTTCAATTTGGGACTTGCGATCCACACCGCCGATGCACAATTTATTACCGTGCTAAACTCGGAAATGGCACACGGGAGATCACCAGACCTCCCCGCCCGGGGGTTGGTGCGTTGTCGCGTCAAGCGATTCCCTTTGATGTCTGGAAATTACCAGCTCACATCGACGTTGCGTATTCGCAAGTCGCTTTCGGATCAGATTCAGAATGCGATGACAATTCAGGTTGTACCCGGTAGTTTCTACAGTTCTGGGATTCAAAACGAACATAAACGGCAGGGGGTTTATATCCCTCAAGAATGGATATTCAGCGATCAATGAGACAGTTTCAATGTCTCGATCTAGAAAAGCAGGACACGGATGCAAGATGATCCACCGTCTTCGTTCTCTTCGATGGAAGCGTCTCTTTTATGGACAGATCGGTCTCCCGTTGAATTGCCTCAGAAGCAATCCAACGAAGCTTCGTTTTGTCTTTGGCGTTGGGCGATCCGGGACCACATGGTTGACCCGAGTGTTGGCAGGTTCAACGACGCCGATGCGTTTCTTTCAAGAACCACTACCTGGTTTTCGCCCTCAGATATTGCTCAGTTCCGGACCGGACCATGTTGCATCGCCTTGGGGAAAACGGATCGACATCCATCATCCACTTTGCATCGCACTGAACGCCCTCAGTTGCGATGAGTTCGATCCGGCGGCCGCGGGAATTGCACGACGCGAAGAACGTCATGATTCACACTCTGAGATTGCTTTGGTCAAGGAAGTGCATTCTCTGTTTGCCGCCGAGCAACTGCTCGGCATCTTTCCAGTTCCTGCGGTCGCAACACTGCGGAATCCGTTCTCTTGTGCCGACAGCATTCTTGCGACCAATGGCCTTCCCGATCCCTACCGATATCTCATGGAAGAACTGGAGTCGTTCGCTTCTTCAAAGATGCAACGCATCGGGAAATGCCAATCCGATACGCTCCGTTTAGAATTGGAGAAACTGCCGAGAAGGGTGGACCAATCGGACTATGGCGTTAGGCTGATCGTTGCCGTCTCGTTGCTGAATGAATACCTTCGCGACATCGGAAATCGCCAGCCTCTGTTGCGAGTTGTTCAGTTCGAAGAATTGTGCATTGACCCTGAAACGTTGTTTCCCCAAATTGCCGAGCATCTTACGATCGACTGGAGCGATCGCAATCAAGCGGTCCTTGAGGAACTCGAATCCGATAGTGACGGTTCACCCTACGACACGAAACGTCGCCGCGATCAACAAATCGACAAACCGCTGCGAGTGATCAATCGAACACAGGCCAATCTTGCATTGGATCTTCTCGAACGCGTCGGACTGAGTGCGCCCGATGCGGTTCCTTTATGCGTCGACGGATAGCGGGTTGTTTCGAACAGACGGGCCCGCAAAATGGTCCTTCGAGTGTTGCACATTCTTGAATCAATGAGCTGTCTACGATGAAATCCCGCGATCAATACGTCCAGGAAGACCTGAAAAATGCGTCTCTTTTGAATGCAGTCTTTGCGCATGCTCCGCCCGCGACGATCTTCGATATTGGGGCATGCGAAGGCCTTGATTCGATTCGCTACTCCCGCCTGTTCCCACAAGCGACGATCTATGCGTTTGAGCCTTTGCCCGAAAACGTCGCAATGATCGACGATTCCATCCGTCGGTTTGATGGGCAACGCGTGAAAGTTGTCAACGTCGCTCTTGCGAGCAGCAATGGCAAAGCGACGTTTCATGTTTCTGGAGGCTGCCCGGAAGGCCGACAACACGAAACTGGTGATTGGACGTTCGGGAATAAATCGAGTTCATTGATCGCGCCAAATCAAGACGAAATCAAACGCCACTGGCCATGGCTGCAGTTTGAAGGGACGACAGATGTCGACACGATGACAATGGACGACTTTTGTGAACGCGAGAACGTCATGCCTGACTTCCTTCACATGGACGTGCAGGGTGCTGAATTGGATGTCTTGCGTGGGGCAGAGAAGAGCTTTGGATCGATTCGGGCCATCTGGATGGAAGTCTCACTCACAGAAGTTTACGCGGGGCAACCGCTTGTCGAGGATGTCCGGCAATTCATGAGCGGTCATGGAATGTTCGAATCTGTCATGCTTCCTGAAGGACCGCAGGCGGATGTCTTGTATGTAAAAAAACAACTAGCCGATCTTGTACCCGCCGAAGTCATTGCTGAGCTGAAATCACAATGTGTTGAAGCTCAAAAGCCTCGATGTGAGAGCATTGCCAAACCCGGTATTCTTCATCGCGTCGTCAATCGCCTCTTTCATTGACGCCCAGCGAGTGAAGTGAACGATCAATCTTCTTGCCTAACCCACTGCGTGATGCCGCCGCCGCTGTCGGTGCTGATGAGTGTTTACAACGGCGAACGCTATCTCGCTTCGTCGTTGGACACGCTGCTTGATCAGACATTCAAAGACTTCGAGCTGCTGATCGCGGATGATCGATCGACGGATCGAACACGCGAGATCTTGATGCTGTATGCTGCCAAGGACTCTCGGATCCGCATTCTTGACGGCAGCCGCGAAGGGTTGGGCGTTGTTCGCAATCTGCTGGTCTCGGCAGCCTCGGCCCCGTTGATCGCCTGGCTCGACGCCGATGATTTGGCCTACCCGACCCGGCTGCAAAAACAGATGCGGTTCATGCAAGACAATCCCGAAATTGTTGCAGCCGGTACATCGGTTCGTGTCATCGACGAAGATGGTGCGGTCATTAAAACGGACATTCGCCCGGGCGATCACGAATCGATCGACAGCGAATTAATTGAGTATCGTCACAACGCAATCTTCTTTCCTAGCTCAATCGTCCGCGCTGACGCACTCGATCAAGTCGGCGGGTTTCGCAACGAGTTCCCCGTCGGATGTGACACGGATCTCTGGTTGCGATTGGCCGAAATCGGCAAACTGGCCAACCTGCCGGAAATCCTGTTGGATTACCGCTGGCATGCAGAAAGCAACAGCTGGAAAGTCCCGCACTGGCAACGTGAACGCGCCATGTTGGCCATCAACGACGCCCGTCGACGGCGGGGGATGGAAGCCCTGCCGTCAAGCCTGCAAACCGCCTCCCACGCTGAAACTCCTCGCTGCAAAATTCATGACACCTGGTCCGCCGTCGCCCTGCACTCTGGCAATCCCGCCACCGCGAGAAAGCACGCTTGGAAGTCGCTGCGACTCAACTTGACACTGCCGAGACCCTGGAAAACGTTGGCGCTTGCCTACTTTCCGCTGGAAGACGATCGCACGCGCCCCGCCCTCGCCAGGCCGTTCGTGTCAGCGATTCGAAGAGTCTGCTTTGCCGTCAGCCGCTGGCTGGATTCTCACAACGCGTCAAACGAGTCGGCGGGTAGTCAAGGAAACGTTGCAGATCGCTCCGCGATTTGAAGCATTGTGTCCACCATGAAGCTCCCCACCCAAGCCATTCCGATTTGGCCACGCGTCGAAGCGGAACTGCGCCGTGCCGACACCGGGGCGAAACTTGAGCCGATTCGAGTCGTCATTCCAGGTTCACGGGTGATGGCGATCGGGGCGTCCGACGGTCAGCAATGGATGGTGGACCTGCCGGTGGGGGCCGCCATCAAGGCTCCCGCAACGTTGAACCCCGCGACGGGAGAGGTCATTGCCAAGCATGCACACACGGCATGGTACGCAGAACAGTTGCGACACGCCTATGCGCAGCGTGACCGCAATACGGAAATCATCCCGAAGGTCGTTGTGCGCAAAACATGTCGAGAAATCGTGATCGTCAACTGCATTGATCATCTGTACGGTCACTGTCTGTTGAAGCTCCTCAATTGCGACTACCACCATCGCCGTGACCCCCAGACAGGCATTTGCGTGTTGATCCAGCCGCAGATGCGTCACCTGGTGCCGGATTATGTTGCGGAGATCTGGGAGGTTCCCGTCGGACTGTCCGATGGTGTCGGTTGGTTTGATTCCATCGACCGGTGGATCTTCCAGCGGTTGGGGCACTATGACTCGGCCAGCGTCAGTCGAGCGTACAGTCACCTTTCGAAAGCTCATTACGACATCAACCGTTTTGTCCGCGGTCGAATCACGCCGACCGCAGAATTGCATGAACGGTCACCCATCATCCACTTCAGTTGTCGCGGCGATCGTTGTTGGGGGACGGATCCCACGATGCAGCAAAAACGCCTCCACAAACTCTACTTTCAGTTGCGTCGGCGATACCAAGACATTGGCTTTGTGATTTCTGGATTTGGCGATCCGGTCCAATTTCCATCGGACGATTCATGGCATTCCGGTTGGATCGATCTCCGCACGAATCGACTGGATTCGACGACGGAAGACGCCTGGTTATCGACGATGGCCGCTGCCGACGTTGTCGTTGGAGTCCATGGCAGCAACATGCTACTACCCACGGCGTTTGCGCCTTCCGCCGTCATCATGCTTCCGCTGGAAAAGTATGACGGGATCGGCTTGGACGTCTTGATGCCGACGACTGAACTGGAGCCTCGCGAAGAAATGCTGAACTACGCCTTTGTCTACGGTGACGACCATCTGTTGGATGTGACGCCGAAGACGATCGCTCGCATGATCGCCAACAAACTTGGCTACTCACGCATCAACATGGAATGGTTTCGATTCGGTCCCGATTTCAACGACGATACTCGTTTACAGCAACTGTTGGTCGATTCGGAAAAAGTGGGAGCGGTTCATCGAATCCAGCGAAATAACGTTTCTGGTCGCGTGAAGGACTCGCTGCACCGCCTCTGTCTGCGTCTGGCAGCGACGTTTGAGTGAATCCGGCCGGCAAAATCGTGATCGATAGCCACACCACCGACGCGTTTTCCGAAACCGCACTTTTGTCAGCCAGCATTCCCGGCGGCTTCGGTGTGGGGGCGGCTTACCTGGATGCCCTGCTGGATTCCGAATCGGGGCAAAAAATTCGAACAATCCATCCCAGCGGCGAAGCGTCCGGCGATGTCGAACTGCCATCCAAGGATCGACTGAAGCTTGCCGATTGGCCGGAGGAACGCTATCGGCCCGGCTTACCGGGTAAACTTGGTTCGCTGCAAAGTGCTTTGCATTACCGTCGAAACCGAACCTCGATTGCCAAAAAACTGGCTCGGCAGATTGAACGCTGGTGTGATCAAAACAGTATCCGCCGGATCTGGAGTGTGTTGGAATCTCCCCTCGCCTACAGAATCAGCACGCTGCTGGCCAAATCGTCGAAATACGAATTGGTTGCCACGATCTGGGATCCACCGGAAAGCGTCGCACGTCAGTTCGGCTTGGACCGGATGTCTCGCAAAGACGCCATCGGTGACTTTGACGAAGCCGTCGCCGGATGCTCCCGATTGGGAGTGATTTCTGAGGCGATGGCGGAACACTTTTCGACGCTGCATCCAAATCTGGACACGACAGTCATGCGTTTGGTGAGTGATGTTGTCATCGCTTCCGATGCATCGGGAACTCGATCAGCCGAATTCGTCATCGCGTTTGCAGGCAGCCTCTACGCATCAGATGAATTCCGAATGCTGCTCGCCGCGCTCGACTCGTCCAACTGGACCATTCATGGGCGGGCCGTGCGGGTCCAAATCATGGGCGCAAAGCTACATCACCAGACCACTTCACCGGCGTGCATCGAATTCCTCGGTTATCGAAGCCCCGACGATGTCGCGCGCGTGATGGCGTCTGCGGATTGTGGCTATGTTCCGTACTGGTTCGATCCAACCTATGCGCCCGCCGTCCAACTGTGTTTTCCATCGAAGTTGATCACGTGCCTGTCATCTAAGACGCCGATTTTTTTTCATGGCCCGGCGCAATCGAGTCCTGCCGAATTTTTGAAAAGATATCGCGCGGGTGTTGCATGCCACGCGACCGATCCGGCCGGAATCATTTCAGACCTCGAGTTACTCGCCGATTCCGATCGCTCGCAGTTCACTGCCGAAGCCGAGCGAGCGATCACAGAAGAATTCAATCATGCAACTTTTCAAAAACGTTTTCAATTCCTCATCGCCGGAGACGCAACATGACTGATTCAACTCCGACACCATCCGAAAGCAGGGTCTTGATCACCGGCGGAACGGGATCCTTCGGCAAGACGATGGTCAAGCACCTGTTATCACAGGGCTACGGCGAGATCCGCATTTTCAGCCGTGACGAATGGAAACAGGAAGAGATGCGTGTCGCGATGAATGAACCGCGACTGAAATTCTACGTCGGTGATGTGCGCGACGAGCACAGCGTTACAAGAGCGATGAACAACGTTGATCTTGTCTTTCACGCCGCCGCGCTCAAGCAGGTGCCGTCCTGTGAATTTTTTCCCATGCAAGCGGTCCAGACCAACGTCATGGGCAGCTACAACGTGGTCGATGCCGCCGTCCGCTGCGGCGTGAAGTGCATCGTCGCCTTGGGGACCGACAAAGCTGTTTATCCCATCAACGCGATGGGCATGACGAAAGCACTGATGGAAAAAACGGTTCAGTCGTTCGCCCGCAATGGTGAAGACCATAACACACGTGTTTGCAGCGTGCGGTATGGAAATGTCATGTATTCACGCGGCAGCGTGATCCCGCTGTTCGTCGGTCAAATCAAATCGGGAAAACCGGTCACGATCACCGATCCACAGATGACCCGATTTTTGCTGCCGCTTTCCGAGTCTGTCCGTCTGGTCGAGTTCGCCTTCAACCACGCTGAATCGGGTGACGTGTTCATCAAAAAGGCTCCCGCCAGTACGGTCCAAGACTTGGCCACCGCGCTGTTTGAGCTCTTCGAGCAAAAACCCAACATCAAAGTCATCGGAATTCGTCATGGCGAAAAAATCCACGAGACCTTGGCGACCCAGGCTGAAATCGCCCGCAGCGAAGACATGGGAGACTTTCTGCGGATTCACATGGATGACCGCGATTTGAATTATGGGAAATTCTTTGTGGAAGGTGAAACCGATATTTCGGCAAACGATGACTACAACTCGTCAAACACACAAATTCTGAACGTGGCCGAAGTCAAAGAGCTTCTGTTGACGTTGCCTGAGATCCGAACGGAATTAGGACTGTAGCCCAACCGTCTTGATCGAGACTCGTCCGGCGACAACCGAGCTACACCATCATGAATCTACTGATTACAGGCAGCGACGGATTGGTCGGCTGGCACACACGTTGCCTCGTTCATCGACTGGACGGCGTGCAATTCATCCCGTGCAATCGCCAACAGTTCGCAGACGACGTCTACCTGGATGCTGCACTTACGAAGGCCGACGCGGTGATCCACCTTGCCGGGGCCAATCGCGGCGAGCCGAACGAGGTTGCCCAAACCAATCGTGATCTTGCCAAACGGCTGGTCGATCGTCTCGCAGCCACTTCCGAGACGCTGCACGTTCTTTTTAGCAATTCGATTCACAGTGATCGAGACACGCCCTACGGACAATCCAAACGCGACGCTGCTGAAACGTTGCGTCAATGGGCCGATCAATCGGGAGCTTGTTTCACAAACTTGGTTTTGCCGCACATCTTCGGCGAACACGGAAGACCATTTTACAATTCCGTCGTCAGCACCTTCGCTCATCAATTGGTCGCGGGCGAATCACCGCAAATCCGGGAAGACGGTGAGCTGGAACTGATCCACGCCGGACAGGTCGCCGAATTGTTTCTGACCCATGTGCGATCGCAAACGAACGATGACATCCGGCCGGTCGGCATCAGAATGAAAGTGTCTGAGCTGCTCAGCCGCATCAGTTCACTTTGGAAGTCTTACACCGGTGGTGTCTTTCCAAACACGACCTGCCCGACCGACACACAGCTGTTTAACACTTTGCGCTCCATGATGACGCCTGAGCAGCGCGCTATCGACCTGACCCTTCACAGTGATCAACGGGGGGGACTGTTTGAAGCCCTGCGTTGCGACGGCGGTGGTCAAGTCTTCTATTCGACCACGAAACCGGGCATCACTCGGGGCAATCATTTTCACACTCGCAAAGTTGAGCGTTTCCTGGTCGTCAGTGGTGACGCGGAAATTAGATTGCGTCGTGTCTTGACCGACGAAGTCCTGATGTACCGCGTTTCGGGTGAACGTCCACAGGCGATCGACATGCCGACGCTGCACACCCACAACATCACAAACGTCGGGCAGACGGAGCTGAAAACTCTGTTTTGGTGCAATGAACACTTCAACGCCGACGATGCTGACACGTTCTTTGAAACGGTTTGAGTTCATGAAAAGGCTGAAAATTTCGACGATCTTGGGAACCCGGCCGGAAATCATCCGTCTGGCCTGCGTGATCAGCGCCCTCGACGAGGCCACCGAGCAGCGTATCGTTCACACCGGGCAGAATTACGACTACGAATTGAATCAAGTTTTTTTTGAAAACTTGGGCATCCGAAAGCCGGATCACTTCATGAATGTCGACACGTCTTCGCTGGGCGCTGTCTTGGGAGGGATCCTGACCGCGACCGAGTCAGAGCTTTTGGCCAACCGTCCCGATGCGGTCGTGATCCTCGGGGATACCAACAGTGCGCTCTCGGCAATCATTGCAAAGCGGATGGGAATTCCCATCTATCACATGGAAGCCGGCAATCGATGTTTCGATGCCAACGTGCCCGAAGAAACGAATCGACGCATCGTCGATCACATCAGCCACTTCAATTTGGTCTATACCGAACACGCACGTCGACATCTGATCGCCGAGGGGATTTCCCAACGTCATATCTATGTGACGGGATCGCCGATGAACGAAGTTTTGACCAAGTATCGTGACCCGATTGACGAATCGACGGCGCTTGATCAACTCTCACTGACGCCGAGGGGATACATCTTGGTGAGCATGCATCGCGAAGAGAACGTCGATTCCGAACGACCCCTCAGCCAGCTCGTCCAAGCACTTGATCTGTTGGCCGAACATTTTGACGTTCCCGTGATCGTCTCAACCCATCCGCGGACACGCAAGCGGATTGATGGCTTCGGGATCCAGGCAGGCGACCGTGTTCAGTTTATGAAACCATTTGGATTCTTTGACTACGTCCAGCTTCAGAAACAAGCCAAATGCGTCGTTTCCGACAGTGGGACGATCAGCGAAGAGTCGTCAATCCTCAACTTTCCGGCCGTGACGATTCGAAACGCCATCGAACGGCCCGAAGCGCTCGATACTGGCAGCATTGTCATGACGGGAACATGCCCCGAGCACATCTTGCGCTGCGTCGATCTCGCCGTTCGGGAATTCGAGGCGGGACAATTCCCTCCCGTTCCGGCCGACTACCGAGTCGGAAATTGCTCGCAGCGCGTGGTGCGATTCATTCACAGCACCGTGAACTTGGCACATCGCTGGTACGGAATCGAATCTCCACATTGAACATCATCCAAGTTACTGGGACTGATGTCGGCGGCGGTGCGGAAGTGGTCGTGCGTCAGCATCACGCTGAACTCACTTGCCAGGGGCACAACGTTCAGTTGCTTGTCGGACGCAAACAGACGGATGATCCGGCGACAACGCAAATCCCGTTTCGACGTGGTCCGAAGGGGATTTTGAGAACGGCTCGTTGGTTGCAGCGAAACGCCGGTCTACAGAACCTGTATTCCCCCGGATTTCGTGCACTCGAAGACTCGTTCGCGTTCACTCCCGACGTGATACATTTTCATTCGCTGCACGGTGTCGACAGTTTTGCCGAACTGTCCGTGTTAAAACGCTTGTGTCGAAAATATCCTTCCGTGATGTCGTTGCATGACCTTTGGTTGATGACCGGGCATTGTGGCCATCCGCTCGGTTGCCCAAGGTGGAAGACGGGATGCGGCAAGTGTCCCGACCTGACGCTCTACCCCGCAGTTTCTCGTGACGCGACGCGGTTGAATTTTTGGCGCAAACGACGTTTGTTTCGCAATCTGCCGACCCGTCTGATTGTTCCGTCACATTGGTTGATGGACCAAGTGCGTCAGAGCCCGATCTTGAAACACTTGCCGATCGATGTCGTCCCCAATCCTGTCGACATCGACGCATTTCAGCCGGCACTCAACGACAATCTAAAACAGCAACTCAATCTCGCCGCGACGGACCCGACGGTCATTTTGGTCGCACAACATTTGGACAACCCCTTCAAGGGAATCCAAGACGCTGTCGCAGTGCTCAACTCCATCACAATCCCAAACTTGAAGGTCATTTTGGTCGGCGGCGCGGCCAATGAAGTTTCGCAGTTGATCGATCACCCGTGTGTCGTTTTGCCGTTTACCCAATCGAAACAGGAATTGGCGACGTACTACGCCACGGCAGATGTGTTGCTGATGCCATCGCGAGGCGAGACGTTCGGATTGGTCGCGGCCGAGGCGATGGCCTGCGGTACCCCGGTCGTCGCCTTCGAGGTCGGCGGACTTGCCGATGTGATCGGAGACAACATTGGAGGGACACTGATCCCCGACCGGGATCGGGCAGCAATGGCTCAAGCGGTCGAACAATTGCTCTGCGACAATGCAATGCACGAAAAAAAGTCGGCGGCCGGACGAGACCGAGCCGTCCGGCATTTTCGATTGGAGCGACATACCCAACGTTGCCTGACGTTGTACGAACGAGCGATCGAGCAACATGCGGCGTCGGCCTGATTTGATCGATGCTTTTCAACAGTCTCGACTTTCTCGGTTTCTTTATCGTTGTCTTCGTGGTGCAATTGTGCCTGCCGCATCGACCGCGAAACCTGTTTTTTCTCGCTGCAAGTTATTTCTTTTACGGATGCTGGGATTGGCGATTCTTGGGACTGATGGCGGTTTCGACCGTGATCGACTACATCTGCAGCCACAGAATTGCGACCAGCGACGACGCTGCAACGAAGCGGCGGCTGTTGGCAGTCAGCATGATCGCCAACCTAGCGATCCTTGGGTTTTTCAAATACGCCGGTTTCTTCGTCGATTCTTGGATCACGCTTGCCGCCAGCCGGGGGATCGAATTGTCCCCGCGGACCTGGCAAATCCTCCTTCCCGTCGGGATCAGCTTTTATACCTTTCAGACGATGAGCTACACGTGGGACGTGTACCGTGGAGAGATGAAACCACTGAAACGCTTTGCGGACTTCGCGCTTTACGTCGCGTTTTTTCCGCAGCTCGTTGCGGGGCCCATCGAACGCGGAAAACGATTGTCGCCGCAAATCAAATCCGGACCACGGACGACCCTGGACGGTTTTCAGTCGGGAAGTTGGTTGGTCTTTAAAGGACTCTTTAAAAAGGCAGTGATCGCCGACAACTTGGCTCCGGTGGTCGATTCCATGTTCGCCTTGGAAAGTCCCTCGGCCGTACAGGTGATGATCGGAGCCTATGCATTCGCATTCCAAATCTATGGAGATTTCTCAGGTTACACCGATATCGCCCGTGGCGTGGGCCGGATGCTCGGATATGACCTTTCGCTTAATTTCCGGTTGCCCTACCTGGCGACCAACCCGAGCGAATTTTGGCAGCGCTGGCACATCAGCCTTTCCTCTTGGCTTCGTGATTATCTGTACATTCCACTGGGTGGCAATCGGAATGGCCCGTGGATGACCTCTCGCAATCTGATGCTGACAATGTTGTTGGGGGGCCTTTGGCACGGTGCAGCCTGGACCTTTGTGATCTGGGGAGCGTTTCATGGGGTGCTATTGATTTGTCATCGACGCACCACACGCGGTGTCGGCTGGAGCGATCATTGGATTCGGCGAACCTATCCGCTTCGCCTTTTTTGTATGTTCCACCTGACCTGTCTGGGATGGCTGATCTTTCGCGCCGACTCGCTTGAAAACCTACACAACATGCTCAGTGGGCTTTTGCGGTGGTCGGCGATTTCGATCGCCGACTGGCAGAACATTTGGATGCTCGCCTTGCTGGCGGCTCCCTTGATGGTGCTGCACTGGATGAAGGAACGATCCCAAACGCTCGTTTTCGTACCCAATCTCTCGCTGGTTCCCCGGCTGACCATCTACACCACAATGGCTGCAACGATTTTGGCGTTGGGATCGTTCGGCAAACAAGATTTTATCTACTTCCAGTTTTGAACCTCCCCGAAGAACAATCGAATTCGGCAGCCAAGCAGACCATTCGTCTGATCGAGCGACGCGTCGTCAGCGTACTGATTTGGTGTTCGCCTGTGCTGTTTGTTGCCGGATGGTTTGGCGCATCTTTGTATTGGCGGACGCTCCTCTATCTACAGCCACCGAACCAATGGGACACCGTTCTGACGAGCCGCATCGGGGTTCTGATCGGAACCGTTTTCGCGTCCGCTCCCTTTCTATGGAAGGCCGCGCTGAAGTTTTCGCGTTTGGACGCAAACCGCTTCCGCGGTTTTCTGAGCGTGTCGATCGTACTCGTGATTCTTATCCTGGCAGGCGTGGTGCTTGATCATCCCAAGGCGCGATTCGCCCTCGAGGAAGCCGTCAAGGCGCGAGCCCCGCAGTTGGACTTCGTTCGAAACATCGCGTTTAAGCAGCAACTGTTGCGAAATTCGCCAGTCCCACATCACGATGGCCGACCGCACATCCTCATCGTGGGTTCCAGTCAAATCAACCTCGGCATCGATACGGAGATGCTCCGCCAATCGAGTGGGGCCGCCGACATCCAGTCGCTGTGCATGCCCGGTATGGTCCCTCTGCAATACTCGGTCTTGGCCAAACCACTCTGTCAACAAAAGCCGACACACGTGCTGTGCTGGGTCAGCGAATTTGATTTTTTTCGGGAAACATCCGTGCCGGTTGTCAGACTGCGGTGGTGCAGCAACGCAGACAACCTGGCTCGCCTCGCATCAACATTGACCAGCCGGCAGCAATTCGACAACCGAAGTGAATTGGCGGATCTGGCACTGGCAAGTCTTTCTCCGATTTGGCAGCAGCGCAGTCTGATCAATCTCGTTGCATTTCGATTCTGGTGGCCTTGGAACGTGGGCGTCAGCGAGGTCGACGAAGACGAAGCGAAAGTGGGAGCTGCCCTGGTGGGCCAGCAACGGGGCCTAGAAAACGCCCGCCGGAACATCAGTCGGACCGCGATGGTCCGGGCGAATTTCCAATCCTTTGGCGAGTTCGCCAAAGTGATCACCGGCAATCACATTCGATTGATCGTGATCGAGGGCGAGTCACATCCCGAAACGATGAAGGCCTATCCGGCAGAGTTTCGGCTGGAAACGCGAGCGCGAATCAAACAATTGGCCGATACGATCGGGTTTGAATATTTCGACGAAACCCTGCGCCCTGTGTTTGTCGAATCCGATTGGAGAGACGCTGTGCACTTGAACGAGCAAGGTCGCGATCGCTTGACGCGTTTCGTGGCGGGAATCATCGACACAGAATTTGCCAGCGGGCAGAAGCCAGAGCCAGCACAGCCAGAGCCAGCACAGCCAGAGCCAGCACAGCCAGAGCGACCATAGCCAGAGCCATCGATCATGTTGCAAGCAGTCATCACAACAATCCAGCATCCCACATCGAGTGTCATCCGCTTGACGGAGTTTCTCGCCGCGAATGATGCCGGTTTGGTAATTGCCGGCGATACGAAAGGTCCCGATGCATTCGATCTATCCTCTGTTGAGGCGTTCGATTCCGGGCGATTGACGTTTCTCTCCATCGCAGATCAGTTGGCGTCGGGATTCTCGATCGTCGACTCGCTTCCGACCAAGCACTATTGTCGAAAGAATGTCGGGTATCTTGAAGCGATCCGGTCCGGCGCGAGTTGCATTTATGAAACGGATGACGACAACGCGCCGCTGGATCACTGGACGCCTCGCGGGCAGTGGATCAAGACGCCGCGTTTTGCCGAGAACGCAACGGTCGACAACCGACCGACGTGGGTCAACGTGTACAAGTTTTTCTCAACGGATTTGATTTGGCCGCGCGGGTTGCCGCTGGACCAAATTCGGGAACCGTCGGCGATCACCGCTGTTCCCAATCAATCGCTCGCACACTCAGCCGGCGAAACCGGGGAATTTTGGGCCCCAATCCAACAAGGGCTGGCCGACGGGGCGCCCGATGTTGATGCAGCTTGGAGACTGATCTTGGACCGGGAATTTGTTTTCGACTGCCATGAAAGCGTTATGCTCGCTCCCGGGCAATGGTGCCCCTTCAACACTCAGACCACTTGGTGGTGGCCGGCGGTTTATCCCTTGCTGTATGTTCCGAGCTATTGCTCGTTTCGCATGTGCGATATCTGGAAAAGCTTCGTCGCTCAGCGATGCCTCTGGGAACTTGGTACGGGAGTGGTGTTCCATGCGTCCGAAGTTGTCCAGGAACGCAACCCGCACAACCTGATGCGCGACTTTGAAGACGAGATTCCTGGATACTTGCAGAACCACGAACTGGCCTGCGTTTTGGAGTCGATCGATTTAGTGAGCGGCGTTGCCGACGTGGGGACAAATTTGCGTACCTGTTACGCAGCATTGGTCTCGAAAGGCATTTTTCCGGAAAAAGAACTTTTGCTCGTCGACACTTGGCTTGCCGATGTTCAAGCGGCGCTCTTGCAGTCCACGCCACAGGCCTGATCGACCTTGCGTCAGCGCGGCCTCAAAAACTGACACCTCGTGAGTGGACAAAAAATCGTTGTCGTGAAAGGCTCCGGAGGAGCTGGACTTGGTGATCGCATGTGTGGTCTGGCGGTCGGCATCCTGTATGCCCGGTCATCCGACCGCGCGTTGCACGTTGATTGGCGGGATCGTGCGTTTGGGTCCCAACAAGACAATCTGTTTCCACAGCTGTTGCGCGTTCTGGACCTGCCGACCACCGACACGCTGCCAACCTCAACGAGCGTACTTCCCGAGATTTGGAACGGCCGCTTGGATCTCTCACTCGACGAGTTGCGGTCGCTCGATTTGGAACAACGGGGAATCACGTGGTCCGGCGATGCCCCGGCCTGGGACCGTGACGACGCGATTCGACGGTATTCCATCGATGTGACCCGGTTCGATCTAGCAGAGGATGTGGTAGTCATCTGGTCGGGCGCTTCGATGAATGAACTCGTCACAGCGCAACAGCGACTTGGGATGATTGATTCAAGTATGACGGCGGATCAAATGTTGGGGGATGTGATTCGGAGCTCCGTCCGATTCGTCGACGAAATCGAAGATCGCGTCGCGGACTTTCGAAGCGGCAGGTTCGCGGAACGAAGCGTGCTGGGAGTCCACTATCGGAAAACGAACGAAGCAGCAGCTGCACGATCGCTTCCGACGGAAAAACAATACGTCCGCGCGACCGATCGAGCACTCGATCAGATGCCGGACGATGCCGTGATCTTTCTTGCCACCGACAACGTGATGGTCCAGTCGCTGTACCAACAGCGTTACGGAAAAAATCGGATCTACTGGACAGAGAAGTGGCTGCCGGCGGATGGCCGATCGATTCACAAAAATTCCGATTGTCCCGATGGTTCGCTTGCCGCCAAAGATGCACTGATGGACGTCGGCTTGCTGGCCAGCTGCGATCGACTGGTCCTGACAGGAAATTCGTCCTTTAGTTCTCTCGCCGCCTGGTTTGCCAGGTGTCCCACGTCGGACCGCGATCTCGTGTTTCCGGAAAGTGGGTCGGTGCCCCGTCGCATCCTGAGATTCCTAAAGAGGCTAGCAATTCAATGAATGCCAGAATAGGAAAGACCGTTGTTATTTAATCTAAGCCGTCTCCGCAAGCAGTGGAGAGGACTACATGCCCGCGTCGAACGACTTGAACATCAACTCAAAGAAACCGATGGAATAGTCGATGCGTTGCTTTCTGATGCTCAGTACACGCCGCATCGTGACCTCGGGATGAACGGGCAGCATCGGCGCAAAGAGGTCGTCGAGCATTTGTTTGACCGGCTCGGCTTCGAACAAGTGATTGAAACAGGAACCTTCCTGGGGGCGACGACCGGATATTTTGCGACCACCTTTGGCGTTCCGGTTTACACCAGTGAATTGATTTCCCGAAACCATCATTTTGCCAAACGCTCATTGAGAAACATTTCCAACATTGAATTGCATTTGCAGGATTCAAGATCCTTCCTGCGCGATTTATCGCAAAATGCTGTCGTGACGGAAAAGCGTACATTCTTCTATTTAGATGCTCATTGGTACGATGATTTGCCTTTGGAAGATGAAATCGACATACTCGCCCCGGTCTGGAACAATTTCGTGATTCTGATCGACGATTTCCAGGTTCCCCAAGACCCGGGATATCAGTATGACGATTACGGTCCGGGGCAATCGCTGACAATGGACTATTTAGACCCGATCGCGAAGCGGCATCAGCTGTCGATCTTTTTTCCCCGGGCAACATCCAGTGAGGAAACTGGAAAACGTCGAGGCTATTGCGTTGTCGCATCGGCCACCTTGGCTGATGACGTCAGGACCTGCGAATTGCTAGTTGCCAATTAAGATGACTCCACTGAATCCAGTTGCAGATCAACCGACTGTTTCGATCCTGATCCCCAGCTACAACCAGGGTCAGTTCATTCGTGAGTGCATTGATTCGATCCTTCAGCAAGATTATCGACCGATCCGAATCCACGTCGTTGATGGGGCTTCGACGGATGAGACAGTCGACGTGCTGAAATCGTATGGTGATCGTCCCGAACTGGATTGGGTATCGGAGCCTGACAATGGCGTTGTTGATGCCGTCAACAAGGGATTTCGACGCGTCGATGGCGATATCATCGGCATCCAAAGCAGTGACGACATGTACCTCTCAGGGACCATCGCCGCAGTTGTTGACGCATTTCGGTCGTCGCCGAGTGTCGGCTTGGTCTATGGCGACACCCTCAAGGTCGACGGGGATGGGAACGAATTGCTGCGACAAAAAACGAGCGGGTTTTCGCTGAAAAACCTGTTTACCTTTCGCACTTGGATCCCGCAACCATCGGCCTTTTTTCGACGCGAACTGTTGGCCCAGTGTGGAGGTTGGGACGAATCCATTCCCTACGCGCCGGACACTGATTTGTGGATTCGCATGGCCTATCGATGTGAGGTCCAGAAATTGGATGCATTCCTGTCCCGGCGCCGAATGCACGCGAACCAGCGAGACACACAGGGGGCGAAAATCATTCGGGACTTTTCAAAGATGGTGGATCAGTCGGAAGAGATCGCAACTAGCGATCCAGAGATCAGGAAGGCGGCTCAGGCCGGGAAACATCTGATCCGGATCCGATACAATACGTGTGGCAGCGATTGGTTGAACGCATGGAATCTGTACCGTGCCGGCCGATTGTGCCCTGAGATTGCAGATCACAAACAAGTCTTACAACATTTGTGTCTCCCGACGCGGCGATTCCTATCACGGGTCAAGCAGACACTATTGAAACGTGGCGATTGAACCGCGCCGCGGCGCACTTAGGATGCACGACAAAGTAGGACATTGCGAGCGGGCAAGGAGGACGCACATACGTTGATGAATGCCACACCGTTTATCACCGTTCTGATTCCAGCTCTCAACGAGGCATCGCACATCGAAGGCTGCCTCGCCGCGCTGCGTCAGCAAACCTATCCGCGCGACCGCTATGAAGTCGTCGTCGTGGATAACGGTTCGACCGATAACACCGCCGAATTGGTCCAAGCGACCGGGGTCCGTGTGCTTCGTGAAGAACGCAAATCGGCCTACTGGGCACGCAATTTGGGAATCGCGAACACCTCCGGCGATTATCTCGCGTTTACCGATGCCGATTGTTTGGCCGACCGCGACTGGTTGACAAAATTGACGGCCAAGGCGATCGAGTCGAATGCGTCGGTTGTCGGAGGAATGATTCAATACGAAATGGTGACCGACACATTGGGCAACCGATTGCTGATCGAAACGCACGGTGCAGACCAAATTCGTCGCAATATTGAAAAACACTACAGTGTTGCCGGCGGAAACATGTTCGTTCGCCGAGAGGCATTTGACACGCTCGGATTGTTCAACGTCATCGCCTGGGGTTCCGACATCGAGTTTTCTCAACGTGCCGCGGCGGTCGGAAGAACCGTTGCGTTTGCTGAAAATGCGGTGGTTCGCCACCAATGTGATCTGAGCAACTGGGAGTATTGGCGCCGCAGCTACGAGACGCGATATGGCCAAGTTCTGTTGTTCGACCCGCGTTCGGGATTCAGGGCGGCAATCGGGAATTGCACAAAGCTGCCCTGGCGACCAGGCTTTCGAAGCGGACGTAATCGATATCAATCGGACTCCGTTGCCCCCGCACCGCTGCTGACGGATTGGTTGTACCGCTGGGGAAACCGTTGGATGGAATTCTTCGGCGAACAGACCGCTTTGATGACGAAGAAGCCGGCATGATGATTGAAAATCTGGTTTCGACCATTATCCCAGTCCACAATCGACCGCAAATGCTACGCGTCGCGGTGAAGAGCGTGCTCGCGCAGACTCATCGGCCGATCGAAGTCATCATCGCCGATGACGGATCGACCGACCAGACACCCGCCGTCGCACGCGAGTTGGTTGAACAGCATCCTGATATTGTTCGATACATCCGGCATGAAAACGCCGGTCCAGGTCCGGCACGTGAACTGGGACGCCGAATCGCACGCGGTGAGTTTATTCAGTACCTCGATAGCGACGACCGTCTGCTGCCAAACAAATTCGCCGATCAAATCGCAGCGTTCCGCAAACGTCCCGACTGCCTGGTCGCGTATGGGATCACTCGCTTGGTCGATCGAAATGGCAAGGTCTTGGCTGACCCGTTCAAATGGACCTCCCGCGAAATCCCAGAATTGTTTCCCGGGCTACTTGTCGATCGCTGGTGGTGCACCCACACACCGCTGTACCGTCGTTCGTTGACCGACCAGATCGGACCCTGGTGCGATATGCGATGGAGCCAGGACTGGGAATACGACAGCCGTATCGGATCCCTGGGCACAAAGCTCGTTCATTGCGGGACCCATGTCAGCGAACATGTTCACCACGACGGTGTGCGACAAACATCGTCGGCATCATGGACGACCGATCCCACACGGTTGCGAAACCGGGTCCAATTGATGAACGTCCTGTGGGAGGGGGCGACAAAAGCCGGCGTCCCGCAATCCGCTCCCGAGCGACAGCATTTCGCCAGATGGTGTTTTGCGATCGGACGCAATTGCGCAGTTCAAGGGATGCGTCCGGAGGCGCTGCGGTGTTTTGAATTGGCCGAGTTTTCAGCCGGGTCCGCCGGTGCCGGTCGAAAGGGCATCGCGCTCTATCGTCTACTTTTCAATACCCTCGGCTCAGGAATCATCCGCCGAATCGAGTCCGTGGTCCAACGGGTTCGGCGTCGCCCCGGTGCCGCAACGATGGAACAGTCGTTTGCATCGACATCACCAGTCAAATGAGAGTCCTCGTCAACGCCTTGTCGGTCAACAATCAGAGCGGGCGACACGTTTTGATGGGGCACCTGAACCGGTTGCGGGCCTGGACCGAGGGGACACATGACTATGTGTTTCTCTATCATCATGCCAATCGGGACATCGTCGTCGATCTGCCCGGCTACGCGTGGATCGAGTGCCCGGCATCGACATCCCGATGGAACCGACGGGCGCTCTGGGAATACCAACATTTGAACAAAGTTGCTCGACAGACCCGGAGCGATTTTGTCTTTACGCCTGCCGGTGTCTCCGTACCCGGCATCAAGACGCCACAAGTCGTGTTCTGTCAAAACCCCTGGTGTATGGTGCCCGAATTGCACCACGGTTTGAACGACAAATTCAAAGCGTGGTTGCAACGGCGTGGCTATCGTCGCAGCATGCGTGAAGCGGCGTTGATGGTCTTTAATTCACAATTCATGCACGACGCCTACCGCGAGAACGCGGGCGGCGAAGCGAAGCGTGCGATGGTGGTTTATCAAGCCATTTCTGAAACGACCTGGGAAGCGGCCCGTCGATTGGGAAAAAGTCTGCTGGAAAAAAATCACATTGTCAGCGTCTCGGCGATGGCGCCTCACAAGGGGGCCGATGTCCTGGTGCGGGCCTTTCGTCTGGTGCGTGACGCGATTGCCGACGCGAGGTTGACGTTTGCCGGTGGTTGGCCCGATCCATCGCACCGCCGACAGATTGAAAACCTGGTCAACGAACTGGGGCTGGGTGACGCGGTGACCTTTTGTGGTTGGATCAGCGATGAAGAGCTCCAGCAACTGTACTCCCGAGCGCACGTGTTCAGTCTGCTCAGTCGTTGCGAATCGTTCGGGATTCCCGCGATCGAGGCCCAGAGTTTTGGCACGCCGGCGATCGGGACCGACACCTGCGCCATTCCCGAAATCGGCGGCGACGGTGGGATGTACAGCCCCGTCGATAACGTCGAAGCGGCTGCGGCGAATTTGGTGAATGTTCTGACGAACGAAGGGCTGTGGAATCAGTTGAGCGATCGTGCGAGTGAGAACGCAAGCCGATTCCGCTGGAGCGAGTGCAGTCGGCCGTTGTTGCAAATGTTTGATATCGTCCAATCGGCACGCTGAAGCTTGATCGCCAAGGATACATCATGGAACGCGTCTGGGACGACAGACCCGATGCGGTTTCACGGTTTTGACGCGCTGCGTGTCGCCGGCATGTTGGCAGTCATCTACATCCATGCCAGTGATACGAACGATGTTGTCGAGTGGGGAATGCGGTATCTGGGCTTTGCGGTGCCGTGTTTCTTGATGATGAGTGCCTTTCTGGCCCAGCAAACCATCCTTCGAAAAAACATCGCCCCTATCGATTGGATCACCCGCAAGTTCAAACGCTTGGCACCTTCTTATTTTGCCTGGACCGCGATCTATTTAGCCGTGCGATTCGCGAAATCGATGGCGACCGGTGAGCAACTTGAATCCGGGATACTCGGCAGCATCTTCTGGGGCGACGCATCGCATCAACTTTATTTTGTCCCCTTCCTTTTCTACAGCTTCGTCTTATGGACCGGCTTGATGAGGCTGGCTCGGCGGCGTCCGGTGACGACGGCAGGATTATTGGCCGTTTCTACCGTGATTTTTGTGTGGCAGGCGTCAGCAATTGAAGCAAGCTTGCCGGCCAATCGTTGGTTTATCGGAAAGAACATGGCTTGGTTTCCGATCGGAATGTTGTTTGCCATCGTGGTTGAACAATTGCGAGAGAAACGCGAGTGGTTTTTCTGGCCGATCTTGGCGTTGCTGGTCGTGATGTTGCTCAGCGACTTTCTGAATGTCTATGCGATTTCAACGGTCGTTTTCGCGTTAGCGATTGCGGCCCAGCGTCCCGCGCCCGACTGGCTCAAGCACCTTTCGATCTACAGTTTCGGGGTGTACCTGTCGCACGTCCTGTTCATCGAAGGGATGCAATTCATCGCACCGCGACTCGGACTGAACCTTCAGTCGATCAGCGTAACGCTGGGAATCATGGTGATCGCGGGGCTCTTCTCCTATGCGACCTGTATGCTTCTCGGCCAGTCCAAGTGGAGTCGCTGGAGCGTCACATGAGCGGGGCGAAGCAAGACCGCCCGCGTGTCTCGGTCGTGATGGGGGTTTACAACGGTGCGTCTCAATTGACGGCGACGGTTGAGAGCATTCTTGAGCAAACATTCGAGGACTTCGAATTGATCCTCGTCGATGACGGGTCGACGGACGGATCATCGGAAATGCTGAGGGAATTTGCGGCGCAGGATCGTCGGATTGTGCTGTTGCATCAACCCAACGCGGGGCTGACCTGTGCACTGATCAAAGGATGTGATCACGCGCGGGGCGAGTTCATTGCTCGACAGGACGTCGGTGACCGATCGCTTTCGAGGCGTTTGGAAAAACAGGTCCAATACCTGGATCGTCATCCCGATGTGGTTGCGGTCGGCGCGGGATGTCGAAGAATCGGCCCTGAGGGAGAGTTTCTTGGGGAGACGATACGAGATCAAAGTCCAGAACAGATCACCGCCGCGTTCCTCGCCGAAGGAATTGGCATCTCTCATACCGTGGCGACGTATCGAACCGATGCCTACCGCTCGATTGGCGGTTATCGCCGCGAGTTCCGGTTTGCGCAAGACACGGATCTTTGGCATCGAATGACAGGTGTCGGCCAACTCGGCGAGTTGCCGGAGGTTTTGTTTGAATGGGGAATTGACATGGATGGGATCAGCTCGACCAGTCACGATCGGCAACGCCAACTCGCGATGCTGGCACAGGAGTCCTACCGGTGTCTCCAACGCGGAGAGGATGATCACGAGATCCTCCGCCGGGCGCAACAGACGAGCTGGGGCGAAATTCCGCCAACGACGGTGATTTCACCGCGTGTCGCACTGGCGAGTGCTGAGTTTTTTATCGGTAGCCAGCTCTACGCCATCGGGGACCATCGCTGTCGGCCCTATTTGTTGCGTGCCATCCGGCAGCGGCCGTTTTGGATTCGCCCCTGGGTGAAGGTTGTGTTGTCCTATTTGCGATTGCCGGTAAAAGATGCTTGAGACGTTGATACGAACGTTTCGCTTGGTCAGTTGGAGGATGCGCGCGTTCGGTTGGTCCATTCGCGGCGCCAGGCTCCAACCAAAGGTCAACATCGGTGCGCGATGCCGCATGGATTATCCTCACGGCATCTGGTTGGGGACTCGGGTGACACTCGAAGACGACGTGTGGTTGAAACTGGTCAATCAACAGGCAAAGCTTAACGTCGGTGGGTTCACTTTTTTGGGCCGGGGGACCGAATTAGATGTTTCCCAACAGGTCTCCATCGGCAGCAACGTTTTGATCGCCCCGCGGGTGTTCATCACCGATCATTCGCACAACTCCAGGCGTGGCCTTCCGATCAATCAACAGGGTTGTAACAGTCAAGCGGTCAGCATTGGAAATGATGTTTGGATCGGAACTGGAGCGACGATCCTTTCCGGAGTGACGATCGGCGACGGCGCCGTAATCGGTGCCGGAGCGGTGGTCAGGAGCCACGTGCCCGAGAATGAAGTTTGGGCCGGGGTTCCGGCACGGAAAATTGGTGAACGGTAACGGTGCGATGACGAAGTTAGCGGCGATTCAGACTCCAAACGATCTTCAACGTTGGCAATCCGGACAGCCATCGATGATGCGGCTTGCCGCTTTCCTCAATCGAGTTTCGCCACGTGGCAAGGGCGCCATTCCCAGATTCATCGGCCGGAGGTTCGGGGGCAGGTGGAAAACGACCATCACCACCGATTCCGGATGCAAGTTGGCCGTCGACCCGGCTAACTTGGACCTGTTTGTGACGATTGAGAACGAGGGCGCTTGGGAGCCATGGATACGCCGCGTTTGTACAATCGCAATGCAAAACGGCGGTGTGATGTTCGACGTCGGTGCCAACGCCGGCGCGATCTCCAATGAAACCGCGCTGGCCTGCCCGGGAATCACCATCAAAGCATTCGAGCCACAAGTGGAACTTGCGAGGCTCGTGGCCGTTTCCGCGCAGCTGAATGGATTACATGAGATCGAAGTGTTTTCCGTCGCCGTCGGTGATCACGAGGGAACTGTCCAGCTGCACAAACCGGCTCATGCCTTACATGCATCGTTGATGACATCAGGTCAGGCCGGAGAAGCGGTCGTCGATGTGCCCCTCATTTCACTCGACTGGGCGGTCCATTCGGGACAACTTCCTGCGCCGACATTCATCAAAGTCGACGTCGAGGGTGGCGAACTCGGCGTTTTGAATGGGGCTCAGCAAATCCTGACGAAATACCAGCCTGTGGTGATTTTCGAAGCCAACGAAAGCTCCGATCGCTTCGGCTACGGCCGCGAAGATCTGTTTGCCCGATTCCGTCAATGCGGAGACTATGAATTTTTCTGGATCGCGCCGGGCGACGTCCTCGCCAGCCCGAAGCGGCGCGCGACCGAATTCGAATCCCACTATCAACGCGTTTAAGTTCTCCACCAGATGTCACCCAACGTGTCAATCGTCATACCGACGCTCGGACGCGACACGGTTCTCGCCGCGACGATCGAATCGCTGTTGGCGCTTCCGTCGCCGGCCGCAGAAGTCTTGATCGTTGATCAAAGCCCCGAACATGATCAACCGACGACAGAACAACTGACACATTGGAACTCAACGAGGGCGATTCGTTGGATGCGACTGCCGAAACCATCGATTACGCGGTCCATGAACCACGGTTTGCGCGAAGCGAATTCTCCACTGGTGCTGTTCTTGGACGATGACATTCGCCCCAACGCGGATATCGTCGCCGTTCATGCGGCGGCTCATGCCCGGTGTCCGCAACTGTGGGCGACCGTCGGACAAGTCATCCAACCCTGGCAAAAACCGAAGCCGATCGACGCTCCGCGCGCCCTGACGGGCCTACGCCGCGACGAAGACTTTCCGTTTCACTCCACACGTGAGATGGAAGTCCATAACGTGATGGCCGGAAATCTTTGCGTCCATCGCGAACGCGCTCTGTCGATCGGCGGCTTTGATGAAAACTTTCAAGGTGCCGCTTATCGATTCGAAACCGAATTCGCCCGCCGATTGGAAGCCGCCGGCGGATCGATCCGATTTCTCGGGTCGGCGGGCATCGATCACTTGCGTGTCGAGACAGGAGGGACACGTGTGTCCGGCAGTCATTTGACCAGCTCTTCGCCTCGACATGGCGTCGGTGACCACTATTACGCTCTGTTGCATGCTCGATCGGCATGCGAAGCGAATGCCTACTGTTTGCGACGCATCCTGCGTGAGGTCCGGACCAAGTTCCACCTGACCCATCCGTGGTGGATTCCGGTGAAGCTGTTGGGGGAAGGGCGAGCCTATCTGGCAGCGCGACGATTGATGCGAGATCGGATGAAAGTGTTGAACCCCTCGGATTCGATCAAGGCCAACGAGCAGTCGCCATGAAACTCGCCTTTCTGACGACGCACCCGATTCAATATCAGGTGCCGGTGTTCCGGCACTTGGCGGCCGAGGATGGCGTCGAATTCCAGGCCGTCTTTTGCACCCTGCCGACCGCCGAGCAGCAGGGCGCCGAATTCGGCGTCAAGTTTGAATGGGACATTCCGCTGTTGGCGGGCTATGACTACCACGTCTTGGACAATGTTTCCAAGACGCCGGGTTTGATGCACTTTGCCGGCTGTGATACCCCCGGCGTCGCGGACTACTTTCGCAGCCAGGGGTTCGACGCGGTCGTGATCAACGGTTGGGTCGTCAAGAGTTGTCTGCAGGCGGCGCGGGCCTGCAAACGGTTGCGCATCCCCTGCATCGTTCGCGGCGAAGCCAACAATTTGCGGCCGCGAGCCTGGTGGAAGCGATTGATCCACAAGCGGCTGATGCGGTTTTATGATGCGTTTTGCCCGATCGGTAAAGCCAGCGCGGCCTTCTATCGCGAACTCGGCATTCCCGACGAGCGGATGTTCTTGGCGCCGTACTGCATCGAGAATGAGCGTCTTGCCGCAACCAGCCCATGCGATGAGGATTCCATTGCCGCCGCACGTCGACGTTTCAAGATCAACGCCGACACGTGCTGCTTTCTTTTTTGCGGAAAGCTGATCGAAAAAAAACAGCCCATCGGTTTGATGAAAGCCGTCGCGCTGGCCAAACAACAGGGTGCCGAGTTTCAGCTGTTGGTGGTGGGTGAGGGCGCCCAACGAGAGCAATGCGAGCGATTGTCGCGCGAGGGAAACCTGCCGGTTCAGTTCGCGGGCTTCCTGAATCAATCGCAAATCGGGCAAGCTTACAGCGCCGCGGACGCCTTGGTGCTGCCCTCGGACAATGGCGAAACGTGGGGGTTGGTGGTCAATGAAGGCTTTGCGGCCGGCCTGCCGGCGTTGGTCAGTGATCAGGTGGGCTGTCACCCGGATTTGATCCATGAGGGAGCGACGGGGTGGGTACACCCGTTTGGTGATTGGCAGACGCTCGCCGACCAAATCACGCGAGCTGCCGGTGACCGCGCAGAACTTCAACAAATGGGCCGCAATGCGAAAGCGTTGATCCGACACTACAGCCCCCGCGACGCAGCCGACGGAATCCTGCGCGCCGCTCGCTTTGTCACCGGGCAGGGGAGCTAAGATGATTCGCGTCGCCTTGCTCGACACGACGGTGCCCGGTGAACCCGGAAGCATGGGACGGTATCGTGATCAGCTTGCCGGTGCGCTGGCAACGTACTTTTCCGATGAAGTTGAAGCGTCGGTGAAGTTCTTGGGGTGTGGTCGGGAAACGCTCGATCGCACACCCAACCGATTGCGAATGTGGCGACGTCACCATCACATTTGGCGTGCCGCCCGGAATTTGGATGTTTCCAAATACGACGTGGTTCACTTGCTGGACGGAAGTTTCGGCTATGCCGCGGGCGCAGTGCAGTCGGGCCGCGTCGTCGTGACGGTCCACGATGTGATCCCTCGATTGCAAATGGATGGAGTCTTTGCCGGCGCGCCGCCGGTCGGACGCGGGGCGCGTTGGCTGATCAATCGATCGTTGCGTGGCGTCGGGGCATCCAGCGTGGTTTGCTCAGACAGCCAAAGCACGGCGGAGGACTTGCAGCGGTACGCATGCCGGCCCGCGGGAGGTATTCGAGTCGTCCCGCTTGCCATCGAAACCGAGCTGTTTGAAGGCCCCCGAGAATCGCTGGACGCGGTCGGCCAGCAGAGCCCGTTCCTGTTCCACCTGGGCAACAATGGATTCTATAAAAATCGCGCCGGTACGATCGAGATTCTGAAGCGAATCGACAAGAACATTCCGGTTCGGTTGGTACTCGCTGGGCCTACGCCGGACGGAGCACTGCGCGAGGTTTGCAGCAACAGCGGCATTGCAAATCGAATCGAGTTTTTGATCGATCCCGATCAGCAGACGCTCTCGGAATACTATCGCGCCGCGGCGGCGTTCCTGTTTCCGAGTCTCTACGAGGGATTCGGGTGGCCGCCGCTGGAAGCGATGGCCGCCGGATGCCCGGTGGTTTCTAGCGATGCGGGGTCGCTTCCCGAAGTGATCGGCGATGCCGGCGTGATTGCGAGCTGCGGCGACTACGACGCGATGGCCCGAGGTTGTGAAAGGCTGCTCATGGATGAAGTGTTTCGTGATCGGATGATTCAAGCCGGAACCGAGCGGGTGAAACAATTCAGCCGAAAACGCTTGGCGGAGAACATGATGGGGGTGTATCGAGCGGTGTTGGAGAGAAACGGAGATGGCAGAAAAATGGCGAACAGAACAACGGGAAGAAACCGACAAGAAAATGGGTGACAGGAAAA